>NZ_CP136241.1:3408724-3718608 GCF_046529725.1 Methanosarcina hadiensis
TGAAAAGGAAATATCTCTGATAACATTTTTTTCTGCGAAAGACTTTGATACGCTTTCAAATTCCAGAGCATGCATCCAGATTAAATATATTCTAATATAGAATAAGTTTATTGGATCCTGGATTTAAGTTAATAAACGGTTCTAATTTAAGTTAACTCTAATTTGAGTTAACGGATGACTTTAATTTTGGGGATAGGTGACAATATGCTACCCAGACTGGTAATACACAACAGCATAAGTATTGACGGCTCAACTACCGGTTTTAATGCAAACCTTGAGGTTCATTATGGAATCCTGGGCAGTTATGAGCCCGATGCCATGATAGTTGGCTCAAACACTGCAAAGACCGGAACGCAGTTTTTTTGCGATAAAATCCCTCAGGAAGAGGAATCGGATTTTAAGAAGCCTGATATCCTGCCAGAAGACAAAAGGGCTTACTGGATGATAGCAGATTCCAGAGGAATTCTCGAAGGGCTTATGCATGTTTTCAGGCGTTCGGAATACAGTAAAGATGTAATTGTCCTTGTATCGGAAAAAACTCCAGAGCCATACATAAATTACCTCAAAGAAAGAAATTATGATTTTATTCGGGCAGGAGCAGAAAAGGTAGATATCAAGCAGGCTCTTGAAATCGCAGCCGAAAGATATGGATTTAAGCTCGTCGTCTCTGACAGCGGAGGAATACTGAACAGCATACTGCTCGAACAGGGGCTTGTTGAAGAGGTAAGTTTAATTCTAACTCCGGAAATTGTGGGAAGAACAGGAACAAACCTTTTCAGAGGCATCGAGAAAAGCGGAATTCAACTGGAACTTGTCAGAAACGAGATTGTAGAAAAGAAGTATGTACATCTGGTTTACAGGGTTTTAAAAGAATAAAAATATTAAAATTTATTTATTGAAATTTCTTTTCATCCTATTATATACTTTTTTCTATCAGATACTTTCTTTTTATTTATATACCTCTTTTTATAGAGGTTCCCTTTTATCTATATATTCCTTTTTACCTATACACTCCTTTTTATCTATGCACTCCTTTTTCACTCCTCTTTCATTTTTTTAAATCTTATTTTTTGTTGCCGAATAAGGATAATACGGGTATTCCGCAGATAATGCAAAAATGCTTGCAAAAATGCTTCATTTTCAAAACATTGAGCAGGTATTAATTTTTGAACAAAGTTATTAATTTTTCTTAAAGTTTTGGACTTAAAACTAATTCTGTTAGGAAGAGAACAATCGGAGAAAATTAAAGTAATTCTGATTATTCAAACCTTCCTGCATAAAAATAAGACATGAAAAATCCGTCTTGAGAGGCCAGAAAAGATTCATTTTAATGTAATATTTCCCGATCCTTATTTTAGCTAAAATATATATCACGAATAATAATTATTAATCGGTGCAATAAAGTTTATAATGTAAACCTATATAATATTAGAGAGTGTTAGGCAAAAAACGTTTTCGGGAAAAGCTGTCTCCCGGATGAAATTTACGGTGGAATGTCAATACGAATTACATAAATACCCCCCTTACCTCGCATGTAGAGGACAGTTTTAAAAGTCTCGTTTTAAGCGGAACAGGAGCCGGAAAGCAGGAACTCTCTACCCGGACTGAAAAACTATTTTCAGCCTTTCTTCTGGATATCAGAGCAAGGTTTGAGGAGTGAATATATTGCTCGAAGCCCTCATGTATGGTGCAGTCGCTGCCCTTATATCCGGAACCGCCCTTCCTCTTCTGTACCGCACAAAAAACATAAGGAAGGCTGCTTTTTACCTTTCTCTTCTTTCATCAATCCTGCTTCTCGGCTTTGCGGGCATAATTCTCTACACCGGAAAAGAGCTCGTTTTTCCAGTCATAGGATTTCTTCCGGGCCTGGATTTTACCCTGAGTGCAGACAGGCTGGCAGCCGGGTTCATCCTGATAATCGCAGCAGTCGTGCCCGGAGTTTCGATATATTCGATTGAATACGTTGAACACGCTAAAAGCGAAGCAAGGAAAAGCCTGCAGGCCGCCCTGACAAATCTCTTTATTCTTGCCATGCTTATGGTCGTAGTCGCAGGCAATATGGTAGGCTTCCTGATTTTCTGGGAAATAATGTCCCTTTCATCTATGCTGCTCGTAATGCATGACTATTCTTCCGAGGAAAACAAAAAAGCCGGTTTTTTCTACTTTGTAATGACAAATATAAGCACGGCTTTTCTTTTTCTGGGCTTCATAAGCCTCTTCAGGCTGACAGGATCTGCCGACTTCGGACCTCTCGAATACCCCGCTGCAGATCTGGCTCTTCCTTTCCTTTCTTTGTTTATTGGCTTTGGAGTCAAGGCAGGGCTTGTACCTTTCCACAAATGGCTGCCCTATGCCCATCCTGCAGCCCCTTCAAGTGTCTCGGCTTTAATGTCAGGAGTCATGCTGAAGGTTGCAGTCTATGGTTTCCTGCGTTTTCTGCTCTCTGTCTCTGCCCCCGAACTCTGGTGGGGAGTACTCATCCTTACAGCAGGCAGCATTTCAGGCCTTTTCGGAGTAATTTATGCCCTTAAAGAAAACGACATAAAAAGGCTACTCGCTTACAGCAGCATTGAAAACATAGGGATTATCTTTACGGGAATAGGGCTGTACACAATATTCAGAGTTGAAGGGCTCGAATCACTTGCTCTGTTAAGCCTTGCAGGAGCATGCTTCCACGCTTTCAATCATGCCATTTTCAAAAGCCTCCTCTTCCTCTGTGCAGGTTCTGTGGTCCATGCTACAGGCACAAGAAAAATCGAAGCCTTTGGAGGGCTTGTGAAAAATATGCCCGTAACCTCAGCCCTTTTTATAATAGGCTCGGTTTCCATTGCAGCTCTGCCGCCTACAAATGGCTTTGCTGGAGAGCTCCTGCTCTATCAGGCATTCTTTCAGTCTTTTTCCGTAACAGACCCTCTGCTTACCGTATTTCTTATAACTGCCCTCTCAAGCTTTGCCCTGACAGGAGCACTGGCAGCTGCCCTTTTTGTGAAACTCTTTGGCATCACCTGTCTTGCTATGCCGCGCTCGGAAAAAAGCCGGCTTGCTGAAGAAGTCCGGAAACCCATGCTTATAGGGCCTGCAGTGCCTGCAGCTTTCTGTATACTGGGAGGGCTCTTTTCAAAACAGCTCCTATCTCTTGCAGGCTGGGAGATTGAGTTTCCTGACCTGCTTTTGCTCGGGATTCTTCTCGGGTTAATATATGCATCCCTCTCCATGATGATCCGCTCAAAGGAAACAGGCCCCGCCAGAATCAGTGAAACCTGGGGATGCGGGATTCCGGCTCTCACCCCTTACATGGAATACAGCTCTGCAGGCTTTTCCGAGCCTCTTGTGATGATCTTCAAAAGTGTTTACAGGACAAAGATTGTGAATAAAGCTGAGTATTTCGACGAACAGGAAAGCCTCTTTAAGAACGGGAAAGTGGAAATCCGCCTGCTTCGCTTCTTTGAAGAATACCTTTATATTCCTCCTGCAAAGGCAATTGATATTTTTTCAAAATATGTTTCAAAACTGCAGAACGGAAAACTTGACAGTTATGTCCTTTATGCCTTTATCGCAGTCATTGTATTGATTATAGCAACAGGGGGCTTTGTATGAACACTTCGTTCCTGCTTTTTGCCCTTTTGAATCCACTCTTTGCCCTGCTGGCAGCCCCTCTGTATATGGCTCTGATCCGTAAAGTGAAGGCATATGCCCAGGGAAGAAAAGGGCCCAGGTTGTTTCAGGTCTATTACGACTTAAGAAAGCTCATGAAAAAAGAATCGGTTTATTCTCCGACTTCCTCATGGGTCATGCGGGTTACTCCATGCCTGAATCTTTCAACCCTGCTCGTCTGCTCCTTTTTCGTGCCTTTAATCTTTATTCCTGAGCCTGCAGGAGGGTTGGGGAATATAATTATTTTCCTTTATCTCCTGGCGCTTGAAAGGTTCTTTACAGCCCTTGGAGGGCTCGATGCAGGAAGCGCCTTCGGAGGCATGGGTAGTTCAAGGTCCATGAGCCTTGCAGCTGTGATCGAACCTACAATGGTAATTGCTTTTGCAGCCCTGGCGTTTGTCCTGAAAAGCCTGAACCTGCACGAGATGTTCGCACTTACGGCCGGTAAAATTCTTCCCATCAGCCCAACACTTGTCCTTGTCTCAATATCTCTCTTCATTATCCTTGTAGTGGAGACCGGGAGGCTGCCTGTGGACAATCCGGCAACCCATCTTGAGCTTACAATGATTAACGAGGCAATGATCCTCGAACAGGCAGGAAAGAACCTTGCCCTTATCGAGCTTGCCCATGCCCTTAAACAGCTCCTGTTAATGGGGATATTGATAAACACAATCCTTCCTGTAGGGCTAAGTACTGAGATAAATGCCGGAAAAATTGCGGCTTCAGTCCTCCTCTTTCTTGTGAAGGCAGGGCTGCTTGCAATAATAATAGGGCTATTTGAATCGTCCCTTGCAAAGATGAGGCTGTTCAGGCTTCCTGCATTTTATGTCATGGCATTTTTCTTTTCAGCCATTACTATCCTTATCGAGGTGTTTGCATGATTGACCCGATTTTACTGGAAGGTATAATCAAGATACTTTTCGTCTTTGTCCTAATCAGTGCAGGGCTGATCATCTCAACCCGCAACCTGAGCTCCGTACTGACCGCATATACATTCCAGTCTTTCCTGCTGGCTGCAGTCTCCATCCTTCTCTACATGATGGACGGGAAAGGTCAGCTTATACTGCTGGCAGTCCTGACCCTGGGGAGCAAGGTAATCCTGATTCCATATTTCATTTCCAGGATAGAACAGAAAATTAGAATTGGAAGAGACCTTCACTTTGCGTATCTGGAGCCAACACCCTCTCTTCTGCTGAGCATAGGTCTTATTATCCTCTCTTACACCTTCCTTTCAAAAGTTTTCGAAGGGCTGCCCCTTTCGAAGCTTTTCTTCTTCGGGGCTGTAATAGGGCTTTCCCTGACTCTGATGGGTATGCTTGTAGTATTCAGCAGAAAAAGGGTCATCACAAAAGCTCTTGGCTACCTCAGCATGGAAAATGGGGTACTGATGTTCGGCCTTTTTGTTACCGAGCTTCCTTTCATTATAGAAGTCCTGATCATAATTGACCTTATTATACTGGTCATACTGACCACAATCCTGGCTGTGGGAATGGATTCCAGCATTGAGGAATACAGGCAGAAATTCCGGAAATTGCAGATCTGGACCGGAGGTGAATCCCAGTGATCAGGTACTACCTGTTAGTAATGGGAATATTTCTGGCATTCGGCCTTATTCCGAAGTCTCACAGGCTGATGAATGCGCTTGCAGCTGGAAACGGTCTGCTGCATCTTGTTGTAAGCTGTGTAGCTCTTATCATGCTTGATCTGCCAGGAAGGCTCGGGGAAACCCTTTATCTTGACCACCTTAACCTTTACGTGGAACTGATAACATCCCTGGGATTCACTGCTGCTGCCTTCTATGCGAGAGGATATACTGACAGCCTTATGGAAGCAGGAGAACTTGACCCAAAGAACCTGAAGACCTTCTACCTTGCTTTCAACCTCCTGCTTATTACAGCCACAGTTGCGCTCTTCTCAGATAACCTGGCGCTCTTCTGGATCTTTGCGGAACTCACAACAGTCTGTGCTGCCATGCTTGTTGCAATTCTTTCTGCAAGGGAAAATATTGATGCGGCCCTGAAGTACGTATTTATAGTGTCAGGAGCCATGCTCTTTGCTTTCCTGGGATTGATTTTCCTGTTCACCATCTCGGAACAGGCACTTGGAGAAGGAACCCTCAACTGGACGGAACTTAAAGTTCATGTTTCTGAGTTTTCACCTGCCCTCCTCCTTGCAAGCTTTACATTCATGTTCATAGGCTTCGGCGCAAAAGCAGGAATAGCCCCTTTCCACACCTGGCTTCCTGATGCATATGCAAGAGCTCCTTCGGTAAGCGCAATCCTTTCAGGGCTGATGCAGAACCTGGGGATTTATGGGATAATAAGGATGTACTCCCTGCTCAGAGAAAGCAATGTAGCCCCGCAGGCATCTTCTATCCTGCTTGCAGCAGGAATTTTCTCAATTGCCCTTGCTTCATTCAGCATGTTCCAGCAGAGAAACCTGAAGAGGCTGATAGCTTTCTCAAGTGTCGAGCATATGGGACTTCTCCTCATAGGGATAGGAATAGGGACGCCTCTTGCACTTTTCTGGGCTCTTTTCTATATGCTTGTCCATGTCCTTGTAAAGGAAACCCTGCTGTTCTCCGCAGGCATCCTGCACAGGCAATACAGAAGCAATATGCGTGAAAACATGTGGGATGTCTTTAAACTCCAGCCAAGGGCAGCCTGGGCCCTGATACTCGGAAGCATTGCAATCGTTGGAATGCCGCCTTTCCCTCTTTTCCCGGCAAAGTTTTTCATCCTGCTTGAAAGCGCGGCAATTTCCCCTTACCTGACACTTTCATTGCTGCTTATGTTGATTCTTGCAGCTGCATCCTTTGCAAATTTCCTCCTGAAGGCTTTCTCAAAAGTGACCGTAGAGGAAGAAAAAGAGAAAGAACACCGCACAACCGGAACACATGCGGGGATAGAAAAAGCTGAATTGAAAGACACAACCGGAAAAGCAGGTTACGATGAAACCGGGCTTCCGAAGAAATATGTAGTAAAGAGCGGGATGAGAATCCCGGCAATCTTTATGCTTGCTCTTGCCCTTGCCCTGGGTTTTTATTTCCCGGATTCACTGAGAGACCTGCTTGATGCAATAATTCTTGAGCTCGGGTATGTTTAAGGGGCGGTATGTATGGATATCAAAATGAATGAAAATATTGAAGAATTGATTTTAATGGTCAACAGTATCGCACAGGAGAAGCCCGAAATTCTCAACTTCCGTGAAAACGAAATATACCTGAAAATTTCGGAAACCGGATTTAAAGAGGTTTATCCTGCACTTGAGGAAAGAAAATTCAACCTTATTGGGATTTTCTGCGCGGAAGCTTTTGAAAAAATGGAAGGATTCACACTCTTTTACACTTTCAAGCAGCAAGGTGCAGCACCTGTCCTGATTCTGGTACGGGAAGCAGGAAAGGAGAATAAAGTAACTTCAATCGCAGAAGCTTTCCCCTCAGCATCCTGGTTCGAGAGGGAAGTCAGGGACGGGTTCGGGATCGAATTTGCCGGAGCATTTGATACGCGAAGGCTTTTCCTGCATGAGTGTTACCCTGAAGGCTTCCACCCACTGCAAAAAACTTTCAAAAACGGGCCGATCAGTCCGGCTGAAGCTCCGTCTAGGGAGTATAAATTCAGGCAGGTCAAAGGCGAGGGAATATATCAGATTCCCGTAGGGCCTGTTCATGCAGGAATAATTGAGCCGGGGCATTTCAGGTTCAGTGTGATAGGGGAGCCAATATTCAGCCTGGAAATCCGGCTCTTTTACAAGCACAGGGGAATAGAGAAACTGGCTGAAGGAAAAAGCCCTTCGGAATGTATCGCTCTCGCAGAAGCCATAAGCGGGGACGAAAGTATGGCAAACGCAGCAGGCTTCTGTATGGCAGTGGAACAGATATGCGGGATAAATGTACCCGAAAGGGCAGAGCGCCTTAGAGCAATAATGCTTGAACTCGAGCGCATATATTCCCTGCTTGGAGACCTTGCAGGCATGGCTGTAGATGTGGGTTTTGCTCTTGTGGCAAGCCCGTTCCACATACTCAGGGAAGAGGTATTCAGGCAGAATGAAAAGCTGACAGGGTCAAGGTTCCTTCGTGGAATTGCCATCCCAGGCGGGTTGAAGAGAGATGTTCCCGGTTCTTCTCTGAAAGAGCTTCCCGGCTTTCTAGAGAAATTCTCCAGAGCTTTTGAATCTGCCTATAACAGGGCAATGTGTTCATCTTCCCTTATCGACAGGTTCGCAACGACTGGAATTATAAAAAAAGAACTAGTTTTCCCGCTTAACCTTACAGGCCCTCTTGCCAGGGCATCTGGATCCTCCGCAGATGTCAGGATTGACAGACCTTATGGAATCTATAAGGACTTTGCCCCGAAGCACTGCCTGAAGAAAAAAGGAGATGTTCTTTCCCGCTTTGAAGTCAAAGCCAGCGAAATCCGCGGATCTGTGGGTCTGATTCTACGCCTCATAGAAAAACTTCCGGAAGGCCCTGTATCTGCAGAAAGTGCCGGATACTCAGGGAATGAGGACATTTCAGGAGGGACGGGCTTCTCAGGAGCTACAGGATATTCCCTCGCCCTGGTAGAAGCTTCCAGGGGGCAGAGCCTGCACTGGGTTTATCTGAAAGACGGGCTTGTTGACCGTTACAAGGTAAGGACGGCATCTTTCTGCAACTGGCAGGCTATAGAACACGCAGTGATTGGAAATATTGTTCCTGATTTCCCCCTGATAAACAAGAGTCTTAACCTCTCTTATGCGGGAACTGACCTTTGAAAAGAGGATAAAAGAAATAGCAGTGGCAGATAAAATTAAAAAACAGTGAAAGATTTCAATTAAAGGATACAATGAAATTTCTTGGTGAGGTCTGATATGGTAAACCCTCTTTCCCTTTTCCTCCGCCCGAAGGTTACGGAGGAATTTGAACTCCGGGATGAAGAACTGGAAGTTCTCGGGGCACAGATTAAAAAAGAAATCCCTGAAGTCTTCGGGCACAGCCTTGCTATCCGTGAGCTGGACTCAGGCAGTGACAATTCTACGGAGATTGAAATCTCAAACCTGGGAAATCCCCATTACGATGTTGAAAGGTTCGGGATCTCTTTTGTAGCATCCCCGAGGCATGCTGATGTTCTTCTCGTGACAGGGGCAGTTACCCTGAATATGGCTGAAGCCGCAAGGAAAACCTACGAAGCTATGCCTCACCCGAAATATGTTATAGCGGTTGGGGATGATGCCTGCGACGGTGGAATTTATAAGGGCTCTTACGCTGTACTCGGGGGAGTTGACAAAATTCTGCCTGTGGATGTAAAAATTCAAGGGAATCCGCCCTCTCCGAAAGAAATCCTGAAGGGAATTTTCGCCCTTGTAAAAAAAGCCCGGAAATAACCAGGGAATCTCTCCTGTTCAGGCAGGAGAGGTCTTTTTTTAAATAGACATTTCTTTTTTGCTTAGACCCTGTTTCCTGAAGAAGTATAGTCTACCAGCCTGATCTACAGGATAGTATTCATCAAATTATTTTTCATTCCTTACTGGCATTTAAACCAGGGAGCATCAACATGGATTGATTTTAAGTTGATTGGCCTTCAAAAACCTTGGAGCATATATATTCATTGGGAGGAATGCAGCGTGACATAAAACTAATAAAATCATAAAGCTTAACATAAAATATCAGGGTAGAATGCGGTATCTTTTATAGATCTTAAAATTTCCTGCATGACTTATTTTAAAGGCGTAAACAGTTCTCATATTAAAAAAGAAGTTACAGTAAAGATCCAATTGTCTTTATCAGGGCAAAAAGCCCTGCTATGAAGAAAAATAGTACAAAAAATTATGAATAATGTACTGATCCAGGGCATTATAGGGCGGATAAAGGAAAGGGGCAATAAATAGTCATGGGAATCAAAAAAAGAGCCTGAGGGCAAGATGCTTCCGAAATTGAGAGAAAAAGGGAACTAAAATAAGCTAAAAGTTCCGCCGAAAAGAGAAGGAAAAATATAGAAAAAGGCAGAGGAAAGAAGCTGAACTTTAAGAAAGTAAGTATTTTTTGGAAAAAAATATAAGTAATCAGCTAAAAAGTAGCGCATGAGTGTTGTACAAAGTCCCCTTTACGGTTTTCTCCCGGGAGAAAAAAAGGACTTTTGCTAATGAAGGTTGCTTCCTGAAGAAAATGAAGGAGAGATGCTCCAGCATACTTAAGAAGCTTCTAGGGGAGATGGAATAAGATGAAGATATCATTAATTGACCTGGCATTCCTATCCGAAAAAAGGAAAGATGTACTGCTCCTGCTGGAAGAGGGGCCCAAGACAGGCGACGAAATAAAAACAGCCCTGAATGTAAACTCGACCTCAATTATGCCCCAGATAAAGAAACTAAAAGAAGGGCGCTTGATAGTTCAGGATGAAAAGAGCGCCTACAGGCTCTCGGATATGGGAGAAATAGTTGTAGAGAAGATGGAGCCTTTGCTGGATACGGTCAGAGTATTCGAAGAGAATTATGATTACTGGATCAACCATGATTTTACTGCAATCCCAGAGCACCTCCTTAACAGGATAGACGAACTCGGAAATTACTTTATGCTTGAAGCAGACCTTAACCGGCTTTTCGAAGTACCGGAGGACTTCAAGAATAATCTGCTTGAGTCTAAAGATGTAAAAATATTCCTTTCATATTTCAATCCTCTGTATATTGAGATATACGAAGAGCTCATACGAAAAGAGGCGCAGATGTGTCTTATCCTGACGCAGCCGGTCTATGAGAGGATGAGAAAAGACTACCTGAAAGACCTGAAGATGCTCGTTGAATCAAAAAATGTGGAAATCTATGTCTGTGACAAAAACGTAACCCTTAAAGACGTCGTAACAGACCGTTTCTGCTCGCTTGTACTTTTTGATAAAAAAGGAAAATTTGACCACCAGCGACTGATGAGCTTTGATGAAAGCGCACAGAAATGGTGTGAAGAGCTCTTTTTTTATTACAAAGATATGTCCAGACGGCTGGAGAAAGTATAATTACCTGCTGAATGTATGGACTGCATAATAATAGGAGCGGTCCATCATTGAACCATAAAATTGAGCCAGAGTCAGGCAAAAATAGAGTCTGGACCGAAAACCTGAAACGTGAAACCACTCAAAATAAAAAATTTTGACTTTAACCTGGCAAACTTAATTACTCTTCCCAAAATCTTTTGCGTTATGAATTAAAGGCTGTTAAATTACAAACCTTATCTCAGGCCGTATACTCATAAATATACACATCGTACAGATTTTTATATTAGTGGTATATTTTTTTAGTAAGTTGCCGATTCATAGTTACAAACTATCCACACTGTAATTTTCTTTTTTCCTTTATTCTTCTCCAAGGTACTTATCGATCAGGGATCTGAACCTGTGAATATCTATAGGCTTTGAGATGTAATCCACACATCCCATTTCAATAAAGTGCTCTTCGCTTCCTTTCATGGCATGCGCCGTAACAGCTATCACGGGAATATCTGCAGTCACAGGATTCTTCTTTATCCTGTCAAGAACCTCAAGTCCGTCCATCTTGGGAAGCTGCATATCCAGAAGAATAATATCGAACTTTTTCTCAGCAAGGCGTTCAAGAGCCTTTATCCCGTCCTCTGCTTCGGTTACACGGTGTCCGTAAAACTCGAGGAGGTCAAGGATCAGTTCCATATTCATAGGGTTATCTTCGACAATAAGGATTTCTTTCATCATCACGCCTCTTCAGCATAGCTAATTGTTTTATCCTATTAATTAATTCTTTTCTTCCGAAAGTACCCTTCTTCATAATTGAGATGAGACTTCCTCTAAGCTCTCCATTTAATTCTTCAATATTTTTCTCAGTAAACTCTGCAGCCGTACATATAATTAAAGGAATATTTTTTGTCTTTTCATCTGCCTTCATTCGGGAAATTATCTCAAATCCACTTACGTCCGGCATCAGCAGGTCAAGGATAAGAATGTCAGGCTTCTGCTCGGAAAAGAGCTTTTCCTGACCTTCCGGTCCGCTGTAAGCCTTTGTCACTTCAAAGCCTTCTGGCTCGATCATTGAACTCAATAGCTCTACAGCGTTCTCATCATCGTCAATAATAAGGACTCTCGGCTCTTCAAACTTGAATGTATTCGTGATCTCTTTTAATGAATTAAGAAGTTCGGTTCTTTTTACGGGTTTTGTGAAAGAATAAACTGCCCCAAGAGAAACTCCAAGCTCATTATTATCTGTCACTGAAATTATAAGCACAGGAATGCGGGCTGTATCAGGGTCGCTCTTCAACTGTCTGAGGATGTCCCATCCGTTAGTATCCGGAAGGAAAACGTCGAGAGTAATAACATCAGGCTTAAGTTTCTTTGCGGTATTCAAAACATCCTTTCCCGCATATAAAGAGGCTGTACTGTACCCTTCTTCTCTGAGAATAATTGAAATTAATTCATTGGAATTCCTATCGTCATCAACTACAAGAACAAGGTTCCGGGTCTCAGAAGGCATTTCAGGCAAACGGATTTCAGGAAGGAAGGTTTCATGACTATCAGTCTCTTCCCGCAGGTCATTTCTACATTCTTTCGCGGAACACACAGCCACTCTATTCATCTCAAATTCTATGAGTACCTCGCGAAGGTCTTTTGTATCGGCTTTTCGATGTTCAGAAGGTCGGGCTAGAGGGATCGTAAACACAAAAGTGCTTCCCTTTCCGGGCTCACTCTCAACCCAGATGTCTCCCTGATGTAAGTTTACGATTTTCTTTACGAGAGCAAGCCCAAGCCCTGTCCCGCAATATTGCCTGGAGGATGACGAATCAATCTGAGTAAAGGGCTGGAAAAGTTTCTTCTGGTCTTCTGGAGAGATACCTATTCCCGTATCCATAACAGAAAAAATAGCTCTATTTCCGCTTTTTTTACCATGGACAAGTACCCTTCCCTTTTCCGGGGTAAACTTGATCGCATTAGTTACAAGGTTATAAAGAATCTGGAGAAGGCGGCTTCTGTCCGCCTGAATATCCCTGAAATCCTGATCCAGCTCAAAGTCAATTTCAAGATACTTTGCCTGCGAAAGAGGGGAAAGTGTGGCTTTGACCTCATCGAAAATAGAAGCAACAGAAAATTCACTGTAGTGAAGCTCCATTTTCCCGGCTTCAACTTTGGAAAGGTCAAGAATATCATTTATAAGCCCCAGAAGATGTTTTCCGCTGAAAGAGATATTATTAACATATTTCAGTTGCTTTCCATTGAGTTCTCCAAAGACCTTTTCGAGCAGGATATCCGAAAAACCAATGATGGAGTTAAGGGGAGTTCTCAGTTCATGACTCATGTTGGCAAGGAACTCACTCTTTGTGCAGCTGGCGGCCTCAGCCTCAAGCTTTGCCTGAAGGAGCTTCTCTTCAGAGTTTCTATGTACGGTAATATCAAGCCCGGTTTGCAGGATTCCTGTTGCTTTTCCATTTTCATCCTTTATCAGATATGCAGATATCACCCAGATTTTTCCATCCGGAGTGGTTACCTCTCCTGATTCCTTATTTCCGGAATCCAGTGCCTTTTGTGCCAGGGATTTTTCGGAGACAGCATCTGACATAAGAGGTAATTTCTCATACTTTTCTCCAATAACGTTTTCAAGCTTAAGCCCCGCATGGTCCAGGGCAGCCCTGTTTGCCCAGAGAATTTTCAGATCCAGATCGAGGAAGATTACAAGCTCACTGAGAGAGTTTAGAATTACCCTTTTCTCATGTTCCTGGGCTTTAAATTGATTCGAATTTTGTTTCAAACGGTCAATCATTCCGTTTATTCCATTAGCCAGCCCTGAAAGCTCATCATCCCCTCCTACAGTGCAGTGTTCTGAAAGGGTTTCATTTTTTCCTACTTTTTTTACAAAATTGTCAATGGCAACAATTCGGGATACAACTTCCCTGT
The DNA here is from genome assembly GCF_046529725.1 of Methanosarcina hadiensis. Classification (GTDB taxonomy): domain Archaea; phylum Halobacteriota; class Methanosarcinia; order Methanosarcinales; family Methanosarcinaceae; genus Methanosarcina; species Methanosarcina hadiensis. Next base: position 3,422,257 of record NZ_CP136241.1, read on the forward strand.
CAAGGAGGAATTTACAACCTGCTCCAACCATAATTCCTGAGAACAGGAGGAAAATTACGAGATACCTGAGTGTCTTTCTGCCTTTCTCATAGATGCCCCTGTCCGCATCTGTCCGAATCATAACTGTGGGATCTCCGTTAATATCCTCGTGTACAAAACAACCTGCTAACCGGTTTCCCCCTGCAGTTTTTATAAAGGGCCCGTTTCCACTTTCAAAGAAGGCTTTCTGAAAGTCAGCAGGTATATTATCCGGACTATAAAACAGAACAGGGTTACCTGTAATCTTCTGAACGGACTCCGCGAAGCCGGAATCAAGATGACTTCCCAGGATTACTGTTCCGATTGTGTCATCGTTGCTCGACATTGCAGGTACAGGGCGGCAGGAAACAACTGAAGGGCCGCTTTCCAGCAGGATGAGCCCGCTTGAAGCATTCGTTTTGTTTCTACAGAGAAGACTCCCCTCATTTATTTTCTTATCCATTTCGGAAACAATCGAGTCACCAGGAGTGTTACCTGTATTGTCAGGATCCGAGATCTGAGAATATATTATCCTCCCGGAATTATTGACAAAGAAAATAAAGTCACACCCGCTCAGAGTGAAAAGATCAGCAAATAAACCTCCACCAAGGTCTTCAGGATTCTCACTGAGCATAAAAGCCTTTACATCATCCCTTGAAGAAAGAGCATAGTTTGTTTTATCCAGTTTCATAATCTGGAAATCAATTACATTATGCATGTTTTCCACATTGCTGATCGCTTCATTCTCCTCCAGGTCGGAAAAGCTTGAGTTGAGGATGCTCTGGGAAGCTAAAATAACTGTCGAAGTAAGAAGAGCAAAAATTATGTAGATGATAACAAAAATCTTTCTACTTACATTCATATTCTGAGCTCGGCGGGATTAAAATTGAATAAGGGCTACCGTTAATTATAATAGGCAAAGTTAAGCGACTAATATAATAAACAATTTGCACATACATAGTATAAAAGTTTATCCTGATAAAGCAACTAGTGAGGGAGAATAGAGTTCCAGGCGTCATAAAAAAAGCTTTTTTGAAGGCTTTCTTGGAAAAAATAATTAAAGAAAAGTAAAACTGTTTTTTAAAGTTTTATCAGAGGCCCTATATAAAAATTATATCTAAAACTATCAAAAAACTCTATCTGAAAGCTAACCAAAAAAATCCTGGCTAAAAAGTTCTACCAAAAAAATTCTACCTAAAAAGCTAACCAAAAAATTCAATCATTACGCAAACCGTATTATAATTTTAAAATTGCTTATCGGTTTTTTCTCAGTATTCTCCTCATTAATGTAGATTAGCACATCTGCCTGAGCAGCTTATTCTTTAAGCTGGGGACTGGATTACCATTTAAAGAATCTAACTGCCCAGCTCACATTCTTTCTCAGGAGATATTTTCTCATTTCATCGACACCAAGCAGAAGGACTGCGAAAGGAATTGCTAGCAACATATACCTCAGGTCAACAGGTGCGGTGTTAAAAATCAGGTTAGCAAACGGATTCCAGATAATGAGAGCAAGAATCAGGAGTTCGCTTGCAATTCCCAGGAGAACCTGTCGGTTACTGAACAATCCCATAGAGAAGACTGACTGAAACCGGGTTCTTGAAGCAAAAACATTGGCAATCTGACAGATGATGACAGCTGAAAAGAAAGCTGTTATTGCCTGCCTGTAAAGAGGGTTAGTGTTTGCAAGCTGCTCTCCGAGATTCCAGCCCCCGTCAAAAAGCACGGCGAAATAACAGAAGAAGCCTGCAGCAGCCTCTATGGGTCCTTTTACTCCATAGGCTGTCAGGAGTAGCTGAGGAGTTAATAATTTTTCACTCCTTGGTCTGGGAGGCCTCTTCATGATGTCACCCTCTCCTTTTTCCATTCCCAGAGCAATTGCAGGCAGCATATCCGTCCCCAGATCAATTGCCAGGATAAGCTGTACAGGCAAAGGAAGAGGCAGAGCAAAAAGAACAAAGGCTATAAAGGGCAGGATCTCCGGGATATTACTTGCAAGGATGTAAACAATAAACTTTTTTATGTTATCAAAAACGGTCCTGCCCTCTTCTACAGCATTAACAATCGTAGCAAAGTTGTCGTCCAGAAGCACCATGTCTGCAGCCTCGCGGGCAACATCCGTGCCGCTGCCCATAGCGACTCCCATGTCAGCATTCTTAATTGCAGGGGCATCATTGACCCCGTCTCCGGTCATGGTCACGATCTCTCCCTCGGACTGGAAAAGCTGCACAATTTTTAGCTTCTGCACAGGAGAAGTACGGGCAAAGACAATGCTTGGATTTTTCAGTCTTGAGGCAAGTTCAGTACGCGAGAGTAAATTCAGTTCCTCTCCGGTGATAATTTCGAGCTTTCCTGTATCTGCAAGCCCTGCATCCTTTGCAATTGATTCTGCAGTGACAGGATGATCCCCGGTAATCATAACAACTTTGATCCCGGCAGCGTGGCATCTTGCAATAGCATCTCTGGCTTCGGGGCGCAAAGGATCCAGAATTCCTATGAATCCCAGGAAGACAAAGCCTCCGGTGTATTCCCTCAGGTCTTCTCCCTGCCTGTACGCGAGGGCGATAATCCTTTCTCCTTTTTTTGCAAGCCTCAGATGATGGTCAAGAAGTTGTTGCTGCTTAGTTTTATCCAGTTCGGTTATTCCTCCTGAATCTATGGCTGAACCGCACATCTTCACAACTACTTCAGGGGCACCCTTGAGATAAACTTCAAGTTCTCCTCCAGGAGTGCGGCAGATAACTTCCATCCTTCTGGTAAGCGAATCAAAAGGAAACTCTTCCAACCTTGGATAATCGTTCTGGAGCTTTTCTACGTCTTCAAAACTGTTTGCGAAAACAAGAAGAGCTCCTTCGGTCGGGTCACCGGTATACCCTGGGGGAGACTCATAAAGTTTTGCATTATTGCAGAGCCCGGCGACTCTTATGAAAACAGATGGCAGTCTTTGAGGATCCCATACAGGTTTTTCGAGAACACAAAATCCTTCTATTCCAGGATCCGTAATTCCTTCCGCAGCATCATTGTTTGTACTCATAGTGGTTTTGCTTATGCTTTTTTCCGCTTCCTGCCCTGCAGTACTTTTTTTAGTACTCAGAGGATTCTCAAAAAGGAGGCATTCAAAACCTAACATTATGGAGTTCACTGCCATCCTATTCTGGGTCAGGGTACCGGTCTTATCCGTACAGATAACCGTAGTAGAGCCCAGGGTCTCTACTGACTCAAGCTGTTTTATAAGGGCATCGCGCGAAGCCATCCTTCTTGAGGCAAGACTCAATGCAAGGGTAACTGTAGGCAAAAGCCCTTCAGGCACATTGGCAACAATAATTCCAATTGCAAAGATCAGGCTTGAAAGAAAAGCATCCTGAATAATGAAAGCCAGTATAAAGAAGGTAATTCCAAGGGCAATTGCAATTGAGGATATAATTTTTATGAAATGATTCAGTTCTCTTCGGATAGGTGTGTCCACGCCTGATATCTGCTCTGTTAGCGTTGCGAGGCTTCCTATCTGGGTATTCTGTCCCGTTGCAAAAATAATTGCCTTTCCGTTTCCGCTCTGTACAAGAGTCCCTGAAAAAACCATGTTCCTGCACTCGAGCATATTCGGGTGAGTGCACTCAATAGACCGGAGCTGAGGCTCGGACTCACCTGTAATAGCCGAGTTATCCACTTTCAGAGCATTGGTTTCAATTAAACGCCCGTCGGCGGGAACCTTATCTCCTTCCTCAAGAAGAATAATGTCTCCTGTAACAAGCTCCGAAGCCAGAATATAGCTTTCCTTTCCTTCCCTAAGAACTCTGGCATGAGGAGGGAGAAGCTGTCGGAAACTTTCCATTGTCTTTGCAGCCTGGTATTCCTGTACAAACGTAAAAGTCCCATTCAGAAAAACGACGCCGACAAGGGCAATCCCTATATAAAGATTCCCCTGTCCCGGATCAAGGTATTCACCAAGAAAAGCCAGGATAGCTCCCACTGTCAGTAAGATGGAGAAAAAGTTACGAAATTGACGGATGTACTTCTTAAACGCACTTTCTTTTCCGGTTTCTTCAAGGACATTTGGACCGCATTCCCTGAGTCTGCGGGAAGCTTCCTGTTCGTTGAGCCCGTTCTCATCTGCGTCAAACCTCTGCAGAAATTCGGAAAGAGAAATAAGATGTTCATCACTCTGTGGAGAGCATGCACTATTTTTGTTTCCGGCAGACTCTTTTTCCATCGAACCCCTTATACTTGAATGTAACGCAAGAATAAGAAGCTTAACATAACAGGTCTGCTCATTCTGAAACTCCGCAACAAAAAATGAACAAAATATTATAGTTTAAAGAGAGATAAAATTTTTAAACGGCAGGGACTGGAAGAAGATAATAAAACAGACAAGGAAGTAAAAATTTATTGCGTGATTTATCAAAGAAAAGGCAGAAAAAAATTCCCGGCAATTAGCTTTTATAATTTGTTAACTAAAAAAATGTCCGCATTCTGACTCAATTGAGGGGTTCGAGAATTGTTTTTACTTTAATTATTCTCACATCTTCTCAGGCGAGGAAAAAACGGCGATTCAGAACTATCTGTTCCCATTTATCAAGAAAACCACAGTTTTTTAACGTGTTTGGAACTCTGGATACTCTAGTCTGGAGTGTGAAACATTTTGGATTGAAAAGGTCTATATAATATTGTCAAGTAGACAGTAAAATTGTAATAAAAATAAATGTACAAGGATAAAAGTAAAAAAAGGTATGACCGATATGAGCGAATTCACACTTAAAACAAGACTTTTAGCCGCCCTGAAAGGGGAACCTGTTGACAAAGTACCTGTTTGTTCCGTTACCCAGACCGGAATTGTAGAACTCATGGACACAGTAGGAGCCCCCTGGCCTGAAGCCCACACCAACCCTGAACTTATGGCAAAGCTGGCAATCGCCAACTACGAGCTCAGCGGACTTGAAGCTGTAAGAGTTCCCTACTGCCTTACCGTCCTTGTCGAAGCTATGGGCTGTGAGATCAACGTGGGTACCAAGAACAGGCAGCCCTCTGTTACCGGTCACCCCTATCCCAAGGACCTCGAAGGCGCAGCAATCCCTGCAGACCTCCTCCAGAGAGGAAGAATTCCAGCAGTACTTGAAGCAATCAAGATCATCAGGGAAAAAGTTGGTCCTGACGTGCCAATCGTTGGCGGTATGGAAGGTCCTATCACAGTCGCATCCGACCTTGTAAGTGTTAAATCCTTCATGAAATGGTCCATCAAAAAAACCGACCTTTTTGAACAGGCTCTGGACCTCGCAAATGAAGCTGCAATTATGTATGCAAATGCAATGGTAGAAGCCGGTGCAGACATTATTGCCATTGCAGACCCTGTTGCCTCCCCTGACCTTATGAGCCCTGATTCATTCAAGAACTTCCTCCAGTCAAGGCTTCAGAAATTCTCCGCAAGCGTGAACTCCGTAACTGTCCTCCACGTTTGTGGTAATGTGAACCCGATCCTCAACTACATGGCAGACTGCGGCTTTGAAGGTCTCAGCGTTGAAGAAAAGATCGGCAGCGCAAAGAAGGCAAAGGAAATTATTGGAGACAGGGCAAGGTTCGTAGGAAATGTTTCCAGCCCATTCACCCTGCTGCCCGGACCTATTGACAAGATCAAAGCAGAAGCAAAGCAGGCTCTTGCAGACGGCGTTGATGTACTCGCACCAGGCTGTGGAATTGCACCCATGACCCCTCTCGAGAACATTAAAGCCATGGTCGCAGCAAGAGACGAATTCTACGCCTGAATAGGCACAAATTTTTATTTTTTTTGCGGGCAGGTCCTGAGCAGGGAATTCCAGGCATAGGACTTCATGCCCGATTCATATTTCTTTTATACTTTGCCGGGAAGGGACCTCAGGGATGAGGTGTATCCAGAACCAGGGCCCTGAAAGGCTGTCAGTTCAGGAGGCTCAATCCAGGCAGATATCTCAGTAAATTCACAGATGGTTTATCCATTATAAAACTTATTAAAAATTATTAAAAACAACAGCTGTTGGAAGGAATGGTTTAAAATCTTAAACTTTTTGGAGGAGGTTAAGATATGAGAACAGGAGTTGCAATCGACCTGGGAACCAGTGGATTCAGGGCCCAGAAAATTGACCTGGAAAGCGGCGAGATCAAAAAAACCGTGATAACTCTCCGGAACCCCCTGCCAGGGGCAAATGTAATGGATCACCTGGACTTTGCAATCCATTACGGGCTTGACAAAGCTCACGGCCTCTCGGCAACAGCGGTGAAAAATATCCTTAAGGAACTTGGAGTAAAGCCCGAAGAATTGGAAAAATTCTCAATCTGCGGAAACCCTATCCAGCTTTCTATATTTCAGGGGATTCCTATTGAAGACCTGGCATATGCAGGCGAGCGTAAGAAACAGAAGTACCACATTGAAGAGCAGAACAGAGATGCACGGATTGTGCCCCTGCCCGAAATCGTGGGATTTGAGGAGTATAAAAACTGCAAACTGTTCGTGCCCCCGGCTATAAAACACGAAGTAGGAGCCGATGCACTTGCCCTCATAGTAAAAGCAGGCATGATCGAGAGCAACGAGATTGCAATTGCTACGGACTACGGGACAAATGCCGAAATGGCACTAAAATCAAACGGTATCATTTATACAGGATCAGCTGCTGCCGGACCTGCTCTCGAAGGCCAGGAAATCGAGTACGGATCCATTGCTTCCCCGCATACAATTTGCGATGTTGAATTTGAGGGGGAGAACCTGCGCTGTTATGTCCTTGACAGAGATATGAAAACAGCTAAAGGAGATCTTGTAAACCCGAAGACAGGAGAAGTAGTGGAGAAAGGAGATGTCACTGCAAAAGGCATCACAGGTACGGGAGTTATTGCCCTTATTGAAGCAGGAATGAGGAACAAATTGATAGTCCTGCCAAAAATCCAGACTCCTGAAAACATTATCTACCTGCAGGACGGCATCAAATTTACAGAGAAAGACCTTACTGCAGCCGGAAGAGCAATAGGTGCGCTTCGGGCTGGCCATATTACTCTCTGTGTAGCTGCAGGCATTGAGATGGAAGACCTGAAGATAGCGCACATGTCAGGTGCTGCCGGAACCTATATGGATGCTGCAAAAGCCCATCAGGTGGGAATGATCCCTTACAATGCAAGTTATGTTTCACAAATAGGGAACACTTCTCTTACAGTTGCCAGGGAGATTCTGCTTTCTGAAGGCAGGCTCTGGGAACTGCAGGCAATTGCAAAGGAGATCCTGGGCACTCACGTGATGTTTGCAACCTCCGAAGCCTTTAAAGAAGCTTATCTGCTTGAACTTGCTTACTGGAACGAGGGCATGGCATTCAAAATGCTCCAGAAATTCCTGAAAAAGAAAAAACTCCCCATGATCGGTGAGCCCTCAACTATTCTCAAAATTGACCGCCAGGTCGAAAGAGACATCCCTGTACTGGGAGAAGAAGGGCTTGAAGTGCTGGAAAAAGTTGGAACTTACCTTACCATGGTCATCGAAGACTGCGAGGGCTGCAAAAAGTGTGTAAAAGTATGCCCGAACGGAGCTCTCAGGATGGATGATACGGGCCTCGTAAAAATAAGGACAGACCTCTGTGACGGAGCAAACTGCCAGCGCTGCCTGCATGCATGCCCTGACGACAGGTTCAAATGGGAAAACCTGATTGTTGCAGGAATCGAGTAAGGAAAGAAAAAGTAAGAACAGTTTATTGAGCAGGATTAAGCGGACTTTGTCAGGGTTGAAGTTCCGCTTCCTGTTCTTGGTTCTGCTGCCTGCTCTTATCCCTAAAACTCCAGATTATAATACTAAGAACTCCAGATTATAATACTAAAAACATCTCGCACGTTTATTTTTATTATTTTTGCTTCTTATCAAGTCTCTCCATTTTTCTTCGTTTCATTTTTTGACTATGCAGGATTAAGAATTAATCTGGAACACTTTAACTATTCATTACTAACAGGCATTACTGGAAAATTTTCTAAACGTCAATGTAAATCAGGCAAAGTCTGGTATAGAGATAGAAAAATATACTTTGAGAATAGAAAAGTTGACACTTATGTCCTGACCTGAAGGCAGTGTTTTACGCTACTTTCAGGGTATTACGCTATTTTTATGAGAATAGAAAGCAGAGAGCCAATAAACAAAAAACTATAGAAAACGGAGGAAAAAAAGTGGAAGTCATTGTTGTCGGAGGTTTTCTGGGAAGCGGGAAAACAACCACCATTATCAATATGGGCAGATATCTCGCAGAGAAAGGAAAAAAAGTTGCAATTATCGTAAATGAGATAGGAGAAATAGGAATCGACGGTGATGTAATAAAAAGGTTCGGTTTCGATACCAAAGAAATCACAAGTGGATGCATCTGCTGCTCTCTGAAAGTAGGGCTGAGGACAACAATGAACACCCTTGTAAATGAATACAAGCCCGATATCATAATGATAGAGCCTACAGGAATTGCCTTCCCCCATATTATCAGGAACGAAGTGGAGCTTATGAACCTGGGAGAGAAAGTGAAAATCGCTCCCCTTGTGACGCTTATAGACGGCAGCCGTTTTAAACAGCTGATGAAAGAAGTAAAAGAATTTGCCATGAGGCAGATTATAGATGCTGAAATTCTGGGGATAAATAAGGTGGATCTGATTGAACCTATCAGAATACCAATCCTTGAAGCTTCGGTTCAGCAATTAAATCCTAAAGCAAAGGTAGTTTTACTTTCAGCAAAGGATACCGGCGAAAGGTTTGAAAATTTCATGCAGGAAATTCTTCCTGATATTAAAGGAACTCCTGAAAAAGTCCAGGCAACTGTTGCAATAGGAAAAAGGCCCGAAGTTTCCGAACCCCAGGAAACCGAAGATTCTATCAAAGCTTCCGGGGTTGGCAGTTATTCTGCAGAATTTGCAATTAAGGGCGGAGAAAACCTGAGCACGGAAGCAGCCAGAGAACTCACAACCGAATTAATGAATGCAATAAAAGCAAAGGCACTTAAATTGAACCCCGAATTTGTAGGGCACATAAAACTCTTCCTTGACAACGGCGTAGAAACCGTAAAACAGAGCGTTACTATCTATTATGAGGATCCACAGGAAGATATAATCAGGTCAAAAGAAGGAGCTATCCCTACATTCAAGATCCTCTCTGCAGTTTCAAACGTTGACAAAGAAGCCCTGAAGGACGCAGTAAACAGTTCTGTAAAAGATACCTTTGAGAAAAGAGGAATACATGTTCATAAAGCCGGACATGAACATAATCACGGTGAACACGTACAGAGAATTAAGGGTATCAAAGGCAGAAAAGAGTAAAAACCAAAGGAAGAAGTAAAAACCAAAAGAAAGAGTAAAAATTAAAGGAAAGAGTAAAAATTAAAGAAAAGAATGAAGGGAAAGGAAAGGTGGGTGAGACGGGCAATTATCCTTAAGCCGCCTTTTCCCGATTTTCCTTAAGCCGCCTTTTCCCGATTTTCCTTAAGCCGCCTTTTCTCGAAAATCTATTTACCCTAGATTTCTTCCATGCCACTTAAGTAATTTCCAGAAAACCTGGTTACTGAGGGCAATAAATTTAATTCATTTTCTCCGATCGGTCTATATAATACTGAGCCAGTTCGTTACCCCACTCCAGGGCACTCGGACTAAAACTCGTGATCTTCCTGTGATCGAATTCTCCTTCTTTTCCGAAGAGTTTCAGCATAAAGAAATTATCTGTAACCATGAAGGAAGAGGGTCTTATTTTGCCGGAGTGTATATAAAGTGATACTTTATTTTCAAGCAATATATTATATTCTTCTTTAAAGTCATTTTTAAATCTATTATATACTTTTTCATCGAGCATGAGGTGCACTTCGGACCCATTTTCCGCACAGGCAGCATGGATCGACGGGCAATCGGGACAAAAATAAGAGTAAAAGGATTTTATTGTTTTAGAACTATTTAGCCTGTCACGCAAATACCCTGGAAACTCGAAAAGGTGGTCAAGATCAGGTTCGTCAAGGTTACATTTTTTCAGCATATCAATTCTCTTAATCAGATGCTGGGGAATAGGAGACCTGTCATGCTTTGACCAGTAGTCCTTGTTTCCATCAAAAACGTCAAGAACAGACTTAAGAGGAAGCATTTTCTCAACGATTACTTCGCCGATGTCCGAAAGATGGTAGATACTTCCCTTCTGCACTATCATATCCATATCTTTCAGTTTTTTGATCTGAGGCATTAAAGCACAGGAGTTTACGTTAAGAACTTCTTTTATCTCGTTAATATCCATCGGCCCGTTCGCTAACTGAACAAGAAGGTTTTTCCTTTTTTCAGAGAAAAAAATCAGGTCTATAAGGGAACTCATGTTTATCAGCTTCCAATTACTCATATATTGCCTAAACCCGGAACAAATTCTCCAGAATTTGCCTTAAAATCCACCACGATCATAGAGCAGCATAGTTTCAGCCTTTAGTCAAGAGAAGATGAAATAGAAAGCGTTTCATACCAATGATACGTAACATGCTAATCAATATTAGAAGCAATTAAGATTTTTTTCTTGCTTATTCGGATTCTGCTCAGAGACATATACATGTATCAATTCATAAAACGCTTTAGTCTTAAAAACGGGAAATAATTTCTAACCAGGACTGAATTAATATTATTAGAGTTATATTTAAGTCCGGATAATATATAACATATATTGCAGAGATCATATTTAAAGTATATGAAAAGAAAGCATTTTATTGATTTCAAATATTATGAATGCTAATGACGTAAGCAGGATAGGCTCTTCAAAACTCTGGAGATTCAGGGCTCTTGATGTCTATAGTTTCTGGATTTCCACATATTGAATATGCAAGCCAAGCCTTCAAATTTTCAATACCCTTACATATTTGATGCTCTTCAATAATTAATGCCCTTCAATATTTAATGACTTCTTTTTTTCAAGCCCGTGGAATTTTGTTATCCCTTCTGTAATATTGAAATGCAATATACTGGAAAATTAAGGCAGGCGTAAAATTTCAGGAAAAGCTTATTTTTAAAGGGCTAAAATATTGCATCTCGGCAAAAAACAGCGTCGCTTAAGCTATATACAATTGAAGGAATCTATGATTATAGAGTCAAAAGGATTAACAGGCTCTGGAAAAAATCTGGGAAAGATTCCTTAAACGCTGGTGGCAGTGTCTCTCCGTTCTCACCACACCTTGAGACATTGCCATTACCCGGAGAGTTATCCAGACTCTTGCTTAACTTAGGGAAGGTGTAAAGGCATGAAATGTATATTAATCGGAGGATTCTCGGGAAGCGGGAAAACCACACTGATAAGAAAACTTGTTGAACACCTGGGAAAACAGGAGCAGAAAGTGGTAGTTATTGCTAACGAGATGGGAGAAATAGGGATTGATGGAGATACGATCCTGGAAGAGGAGGTTGTAACCAGGGAAATTACGGATGGCTGTGTCTACTATCCCCTGAAAATCAGCATGGAATACACCTTGAGAAATCTCATTGCATCTTACAATCCGGACACTATTATAATAGAACCCACAGGAACAGCTTCCCCTGGACAGATAAAAAGAAATGTTGAAAACATGGGAATCCCGGGCATAACTTTTGCCCCGATAGTGAATCTTGTGGATGCCGGCCGCCTGAGTAAGGAGACAGGCGAACTGCAGAACTCCATGAAAAACCAGATAGTTGAGGCTGAGATACTGGGCATCAACAAAGTCGAACTTATTAACAATCGTGAAGAGCTCCTGGAAATCTGCCTGTCCCTGCGCAAATTAAACTCAAAAGCAAGAATGATCCATTTTTCGGCACTGCAGGGAGGAGAAAATTTAGTCAAATTGTTCGGGCTGCTGGAAGAAACAAGCAGAAGAAAAATGGCTCTGGGCAGGGAAAACTCAATTCAAATGCCCGAAATTTCGGCCTATTCATCCTGATTTAAAACCGCTACAAAGAAGACCACAAAGAAACGGCGATTCCTGTATCCGGGTAGATCCTGGAAAGCATAAGAAATAAAGCAGAAGAGGCTAAACCCCGAATTAATAGATCACCCAAATTTATATGTCACCCAAATCCATAAGTCACATTAAGCTTTCTTTCAGGCGTCAGGAAATTCCTTTAAAGGGAAGTGTAACTTCTGCGCACAATCCCTAAAATTGAATTCCGTGAACTACCCCGCCCTGCCTGATGGCGAGGACGGAACTTCCTTCGAGTGATTACGTCATTTGATGGTAAGATTCTAAGAATCTTTCCGACATCGGTAATCCTGTTTGTCGAAGATTATCAGAGAATTTCTGATAGCCTGTCCACAAGGCATTCTGCAATAGGAAATTTACCATGATATTGATTGCACTATTGCAATCTCTATCAATAAAATTGCCACAATCGCATTCCATATTTCGTTTCCAGAGTGGCATGTCATGGATTTTTCCACAAACATAACACGTTTTGGAAGTATAGCTTTCATCAATTTTTATTACTTTTTTACCTATAAGTTCAGCTTTATAGGCTAAAAATTCGATGAAGCGAGATAAATATCCTTGATTTTGGGTAGATCTATTCATAGCTCTTTTTCTTTTTCCTTTAAGTCTTTTGGATTGAGCCATGTTTTTTGTTTTCAGATCTCCCACAATAATAGTATTGGCCTTAGTATTGTTGACCATTTTCTTTGATAGTTTATGCTGGAAATCTCTAAGCTGATTAGATTTCTTTTTCTCCATTTTACGATAAATATTGTGTAGCCTTACCCATTTTTTGCTCTTTCTTTTACAGTGATCTCTCCTGGATTTTAGAGCATCCAGTTTTGGTTGCCAGTACTTATCAATTCTTGGAGTTTTAACTTCAAAGAATTTACCTTGAGTATTTACTGCTGTTACTATTTTTGTGATCCCGGCATCATTAGCCTGATATAAACCATTATCAATGTACTCATGTGCAGAGACTTCATAAGTAACAGAAATATAGAAATCTCCTTTAGCATGGAAAGGATCATCATTATAGATCTCGATTTGTTTTATATTTTCAAATTTCTTTCCGAGATCAAAAACAAGTTTGGTGTCATTTATTTTATGAGAGAAAGAAATGACACAACCAATCTGATAAAATCCACTTTGATTATACGGAATTGTCTGAAAATATTTCCTGCTTTTGAAATTTGGAGGTCTGGCTTTTAGATCTCCATTTTTTCTGAGTGCAAAAAAAGATCTATAATTTGCATCAAGTTTTTTTAGAACGCCCTGCAAAGTCTTTGAATAAACAGCTTTGTATTCAGGGTTTCTTTTCTTGAGATCCGGCAATTTGTTTTGTTGATCCACGTACTTGATGCTCTTTCTTTCAAGTTTCCATGCATCTTTTCTTTCGGCTAAAGCTAGATTATACAATGAACAACATTTATCTGAAAGTTCCCAAAGGACTTTCAATTGTTCTTCTGTTGGATAAATCTTAACTTTTGTCGTTAGATGCATAGCAGTATATAAACAAGAGGTCTGTGTATAAATAGGCTATCAGAATTTAAAAAAGTAAATTGTCGGGAAGTTGACGGCTTTCATCTCCCACCTGCCAGCCTGATGGCTGTCGAGGAAGGAGACTTCCCGCCTTAGAGTTAAAACAGGAAAATCTCAGTCAAGAGCAAACACATTTTCTGGGTAACGTCCTTGCCCGAAGATGAACTTATTAAAGCCGCGAATGACAACAAGCAGATGTCTGAAAGAAAAGCAGCTCTCCTTTAAAAAAGTGGAAGAAAAAGGCCAGGATACAGCCAGGCAACGATTATTTTTTAAGCTGGGAAACTTTGGGCGGAAGAGTATTTGAATCGGAAATTATGACCGGGCATATTAGTTCCGATTTACTTTAGATCCGATTGCCGCTCCAATTCGTTTACAATTTTTCTTTAATATACCACAAAAAAGCTTTCACTTTTTTGGAATACCATTTATGATATTTCTAATCCTTTAGCTCTGCAATTCGATTGTTACAGCAGACCCGTTTTAACACAGGAAAATAAAATAACTCTTACATTGGAAACTGGATTATGAGATTTCCGGTCCAAAAGTTTCCGATCACGGAAGTTGCGGCATTGAGGAGGGCCAAGGTGAGAGGAAGAAAGTTTCCGGTTCAGGAAAGATATGACCTGACATGCAAAAACTTTATATAAGTTGAAATTGTCCTCGCTTTTTGCCCGGAGATAACCTCCCTATATGGTGAGATAAAGTATTCTTTCATTCCCGAAAGCCAGACAATTTTCGGATAGAAAGAAATATATACAAATATTACAAAGTAGACTTATTAACAAACTTAAAACAGAGATGCAGTAACTTACCAGGGAAAAAGATCGCCTCACATTTTAAAAAACGGAAATATTAGGGCAAAAAAGTAAGGTTCATTAAGTACAGGGACAATTTAGATCTGGGAACTTCGAAAGATCTTCTTATATATAGATAAGAAAATAAAGTTTCGAAGAAAACATATAGGAACAGGGCAAGATATAAAATTCACTTTAACAAACTAAAGAATAAGCCCTGACAGATCACACTTTGCCTTAAGTATATTCCGCCATAAAAAACAAATCCACTTGATAACCCCCACAGCTCAAAAAAAAGCCTGCAATTATTCAGGGTTCTCAATAAGAGATATCCCGGAGGAAGTGATAATTGCTCAATAAATTTTGAAGCCATTGATTAAAACAATGGGGACAAAAAAACGATTCTTTTTTATAAAATCATTTGTGCTGAAAATTGAAAGCGTAATTATAAAATTATAGCTGCGCAAAAATTAGCACAGATGAAGGTATATTCCAGGAAATCCAACTGACATCTGCAAGTGAATTCCCGAATAATAAAGGGAGTACACCTTACAATAGTTAACTGGAAAGAAAAGGTCTCCAGGCATATGAAAATAGGAATAAAAGGACCCTGAACCCCAGGAAACAATTAATGTTCCTAACGAGCCTCAAAAACGAACAATCGACCTTTAATTCAGCACTATTGTGTAACCAGTACACCACCAAAAGGTTATTCATACCCCCACAATGGAAAGAATTCGGTCTGGAGGTTTTCGAATTCGTTTACATTGTTTTATACAGTGTTTCGGAATACATATCCGGAAACTGAAGGGAGATTAACTTGCAGGATCGAAGATCTGAGCAATCTGAGATCTCTTCATTATCAAAATGGAGGTTAAAATATGTTGGATTTGAAACTGGAAGATGTCGATGGCATATTAGTACGCTACAATGTCGCCCTCGAAAAGGAAATGACACCTGACGAAGCAGCAGAAGAACTTTACCCGAAGGACAAACTCGTTTACCCAATTGCAAAAGCAATCTATGAGGGTGAAGAGGACGACGTTATTGAGGGCCTTGAAGCCGCAATTGCAGCAGGCAAGAAGCCAATCGACCTCATTGACAATGCCCTTATGATCGGTATGGGAGTTGTCACAAGACTCTATGATGATGGTATCATTTTCCTCCCCAACGTTATGATGTCTGCCGATGCAATGCTTGCAGGTATCGACTTCTGTAAGAGCAAGACAACAGATGTCCCCGAAGCAAAGGGCAAGGTTGTCTGCCATGTAGCAGAAGGTGACGTGCATGACATCGGAAAGAACATCGTTGTTGCCCTCCTGAGAGCAAACGGCTATGATGTAGTCGACCTTGGAAGAGACGTTCCAGTTGACGAGGTCATCAGCGCTGTTGTCGCAAACAAGCCAATCATGGTCACAGGTACTGCCCTCATGACAACCACCATGTATGCATTCAAGGAA
This sequence comes from Methanosarcina hadiensis, assembly GCF_046529725.1. GTDB lineage: Archaea > Halobacteriota > Methanosarcinia > Methanosarcinales > Methanosarcinaceae > Methanosarcina > Methanosarcina hadiensis. The sequence goes on from NZ_CP136241.1 coordinate 3,437,998, forward strand.
GTTAACGACAAGCTCCTTGAGAAGGGAATAAAGGTCCCATTCGCATGCGGTGGCGGTGCTGTGAACCAGGACTTCGTATCCCAGTATGAGCTCGGAGTCTACGGTGAAGAGGCTGCAGATGCCCCCAAGATTGCAGATGCAATCGTTGCAGGTACCAAAGACATAGCTGCCTTAAGAGAGGAATTCCACAAGCACTAAGGAGGGAGCAAAATGGTAAAGAAATACACTTCAATGGCTTACGCTAACGCAGATGAACTCATTTTCGGAAATGCAAAATTCCCTGTAAAGGCAGGCCTCGGACTCGAGATCGGTGCAGGTTACACTTCTCCTGAAGTTAACTACGCCCCAAGACCTGAAGCAGGTAAATCCAAGGAAAAACTCGTAAAAGAATACGAAAGGATCACCACTGACATCATGGCAAGGATGGTCCAGATCGGAGCTCCTTCCGTCGTACTCGAAACCGAACACGTTCAGCAGATGTCCAACAACCCCTCCTGGGGAGCAGCTGTTGCACATGCCCAGAAGACCATCATGGAAGAATACCACGATGAATACGGCATAAAGTGCGCACTCCGCCACACAATCGGTGACATCCGTGAAGACCGTGACTACCTCGACCTCAGAGGAGAAAGCAAATACAACACCTTCCTCGAAGCTTTCGAGCAGTGTGCAAAGTCCGGTGCTGACCTCCTGTCCGTTGAATCAATGGGTGGTAAGGAAGTATTCGACTACTCAATTCTGAGAAACGACACTGCAGGTATCCTCTTCGGTATCGGTGTTCTCGGCAGCATGGACATGGAAATGGTCTGGTCCGACATTGCAGCAATTGCAAAGAAGACCGGCACTATTGCAGCTGGTGACACAGACTGTGCCCAGGCAAACACTGCAATGTTCATTGCAGGCGGTCTGCTTGACAAGAACCTCGCCCACACAACCGCAATCGTTGCAAGAGCAATCTCTGCAGCAAGGTCACTCTGCGCATATGAAGCAGGCGCACAGGGCCCGGGCAAAGACTGTGGTTACGAGAACTCCATCATAAAGTCCATTGCAGGTGTACCAATCACCCAGGAAGGTAAGACCTCAACCTGCGCACACTCTGACCTCATGGGTAACCTGGTCATGCAGTGCTGTGACCTGTGGTCCAACGAATCCGTTGAATACCACGGTGAATTCGGTGGTACAACCGTTCAGTGCTGGTCCGAAACCCTTGCATACGACTGTTCCATGATGAACGTAGCCCTCAAGACCGGAAAGGCAAAGGACCTCAGGGACATCCTCGTTCTCTCTGACAAATACAGAGACCCACAGGGATATGTCCTCGCCTACGACAACGCCTACAAGGTCGGACAGGCAATTGCAAAGAACGGAAACAACAACTACCTCCGTGCAAAAGCCGCTGCAATCGAATGCTGCAACATTATCGAATCCGGAGTCAACTCCGGCAAGCTGAGACTCACAAGGTTCGAAACCAATGCTCTTGCAAAGGTTAAGTCCGACCTCGTAGCCCTCACCGACGATGCTGACAAGTTCATGAGCGACAACCTGACCAAATTCAAGCAGGAAGTAGCAGTTTTCAAACCAGAAAACTACGGGCTCTAAGCCCTAAACTTCCTTTTTTTAATTTTTTTCAAAAAATGGCTTCAGGAGAATAATCATGAGCGAAAACGCAGGAACTTCTACCGTAATTGTTGATAAAACAGCAAACGCCGCCCCTCTTGGCTTTACAGGGCTGGGTCTGGCTGCAGTTCTGTTAAGTCTGAGCTACATTGGCGTATACCCTGTAGAATCAATGATTGTCTCCATGGCAATATTCCTGGGAGGATTTGCCCAGGTGTTTGCAGGAATTATGTCCTGGAAGAAAGGAGATATTTTTGCAGGAACAGCATTTTCAGCATTCGGCCTCTTCTGGTTCTCACTGGCCGGTCTGCTCGTAATGCCCGCAATGGGATGGGCTTCCCCCTCGTCTGGAATTGCTATGGCCGCATATCTCTTTACCTGGGGTGTATATACCTTTGTTATGTTAATCATTACAATGAAGATCGGAGTTAGAGCCCTTCAGTTTGTATTTGTAACATTATTTATACTATTTATGCTTCTGGCCGTTGTAAACGCAACCGGGAACGCCGGACTGCTTGTAGTGGCCGGATATGTTGGACTTATTATGGGCCTCGGGTCCATGTATACGGCTCTTGCCATGATAATGAATGAAGTGCATGGGAAGACAATAGCTCCACTCTGACGATGAAGTAATGACAGCATTACACCCTCAGTAAAAATAAAAAACGGTATAAAAAACGGAAAAAATGAATAAAAAACGAATTGAAAAACGATTTAAAAACGAATAAAAAACGAATAAAAAATGAACTGAAATACAGAATCTGAGGGAATCTACACCAACCTCGACGACCTACAAAACCCACAAAAAACGGAAGGGAAAAAACAGGATAGAAAGCCCGAAAAAATTCCAACCCTTGAAAACACAGATCCCAAATCTGTGTTTTCAATTTACTTGCCCTCTCTATATCTATTGATCTCCAGTGGCTGAAAATGCTGCGTCTTGTACCGCGTTAGGGAAGATGTAGGCGTTCGAGGCTTACCTGAATTTTAGGTCATTCTGGTTCCAAATCTTTTTTAGACCCTTAAGGGTCCGCTTTGCCAAAGGAGGATAGAAAAATTCATTAGCGGTGAATTTCTGATGAAAGCGGACAAAAATTTGAATGAAACACTGAACATATCATATAAAGCCCTTTTTTTTAGCTTTGCATCGACCTTTTTAAAATTAACCGCCGGACTTTCAGGAAATAGTACAGCACTTATTGCAGATTCGGTCCGTTCCTCCTCAGGGTTAATCAATGAACTCAGAAAGCTCCTTGAAGTATTTATAGCAAGCAAACCCGAAGATTGGAGCCATAACTACGGACACGGAAAAATTGCAACCCTCTTTATGGGAGCCGGAGCATTTATACTCCTTTTTGCTGGGGCGCAGTCAATAAGCATATCTCTGGAAGAACTGATCACATTCATACAGGGAAAAGAGATAGAAGCCCCTGAGATCTTTGCATTATACTCAGCCGCCCTGATACTTGTATCAGGCGAAATTATTCCTTTACTTGGCAGAAAGACCGGGAGATATATGAATGGCATTTCACCGGAACCTGACATTAATACCAGAAAATCTCAGGTTAGAAGTTTACTTCTCTCCTGTTTTGTTACTCTGGGCATAGGATGCACCTTTCTTCCCGGAGAAAACTGGGTTATAATTGATTCTTTTATTGCAATTCTTATAAGCCTCTACCTTCTCGGGACCTCGGGCAAGCTTCTGTACGGCACTACCAACGAACTCATAGAAGCCTCCCTTGATGAAAAAGAGAATAGAAAAATTAGAGAGATAATAAATAAAACCGAAGGAGTAACGGGTTCCAGCGAACTTAAAACTCGGAAAATAGGAAATGGGATAGCAATTAATGCGTGTATTACTGTAAATGACTCTTTAAATATACAGGAAGTTACAGAAATCACGGACAGGGTGGAAAAAAGATTGAAAACAGCCTACGGACAGGAAGCATATACTCTAATAAAAGCACAACCCGGTCCTGAAAAAAAATGTTCTTACCGGAAAAGGGAAGGAATATCTGAAGAAGGTAGAAAGAAAATAATGGTATGAACAGGTAAATATAGAGTTGGCTTTGAAAACCAGCCAGGCAACTATAAACCCAAAAAAATAAAATAGTGGGAATAATATAGTAAGGAAAAGTAACCAGAATATTAATTCGAAGAAGAGTGCCATTATAGTTTGCTATCTCTGGTTTCCAATGGCGGCGGCTTCAATCTTAATCAATTAATAGATAACCGGTTAATTACCTGTTATTCAATTAGAAAGGTAAAGGTCTTTCTGGATACCGGCTTTGAATTCTTCTTTCAAAATGGAAGGTATGACCAGATATCCATTTAGTTACTGCATGTTTAACAACTATTCAGGCTTTAATTAAAGTGACAGGCTTTAGCCAGCACCGGAACCTGTAATCCCGAAGTTAATGTACTCAAAGCTGACTGATTGTCAATGATAAATATCTCAGAAATAAGAATTCTCTGGAAAGCCTGAAGAATCCACTATCCAATTCATAAGAGAGGAAACAAAGAAATGCACTTCAGTCTTGGAATAGATGCAGGGGGCACATATACCGATGCCGTTATCGTAAGGGATTCTGATGGGGCAGTGGTAGAGTCAAGCAAAGCTCTAACGACCTATCCTGACCCCCTGCCTGGAATGAAAAACGCACTCGACAAGCTTGACCCGGAATATCTCGGGGACATAAAGCTTGTATCAGTATCCACCACACTATCTACAAATACAATCCTGGAAAGTACGGGATTTCCTGTAGGGCTAATTATGGTGGGAGACTACGTGATCCCTGAAAAACTTCCTACAGATTACTGGATAACAGTTTCAGGCGGGCATAATAGCGATGGAGAGGAACTAAAAGCCCTTAACCTTGATGAGGTAGAGGAATTTGCGCTCAAGGTACAGAGTAAAGTTTCGGCTTTTGCTGTTTCTTCTTATTTCAGCAACCGGAATCCCGAACATGAACTTGCAGTCAAAAAAGCTGTAAAAGAGCTCACAGGGCATCCTGTTGTTTGCGGGCATGAGCTGTCGCAGGATCTTGGGGCATATGAGAGGGCTATAACTGCTTTCCTGAATGCTCAGCTAATTCCTATTACTCACAAGTTCATCCAGGCAATAATCAGAGAATTTGAAGGCCGTGGAATCAACGCAAATATGCTGATGTTAAAATGCGATGGGTCTGTGGTCGGAATCGAAGAGGCTCTGGAAAAACCTATTGAAACCATTTTTTCAGGTCCCGCCGCAAGTCTTGTGGGCGCCTCCCACCTCACCAGGCTGGATACATGCGCTATGATTGATGTTGGAGGGACAAGCACGGATGTTGCCATGATGAAAAACGGACTTCCTGAACTCAGCAGCTCAGGTGCGGTAGTTGGAGGCTGGCAGACCCGTGTAAAAGCTATCCGTATGGAAACCTCAGCAACCGGAGGGGATAGCCATATCTGGCTTAAGGGCGACAGAATCAATGTAGGCCCCCGCAGGGTAATTCCTTTATGTAGAGCTGCTGCCATATATCCCGGATTCAGGGAGAAACTAAAGCATAACAGGGTAGCGAAAGGTTACCTCTGTGAAAACATCCAGGTAACGAAATTTTATGTCAGGACAGGGTTCAGACCTATAGAATTGAAATCAGGGGAACGTGAAATCTACAGGCAGATAGGAAAAGAGCCTGTTTCTTTCGGAGACCTGCTTATAGCCCTGAAAAAACGTCCTTCCCCTCTAATACTTGACTCACTGATACAGAAGAGGCTGATCCAGGCGATAGGTTTTACACCTACCGATGCCCTGCACGTCCTTGGCGAATATACGGAATGGGATGTGGAGGCTGCAAGAATAGGGGCTTACCTACTTGGAAGATCACTTAAGCAAGACCCTGAAATTTTCAGTGCAGAGGTAAAGCGCAGGGTTGCGCGTAACATTGCCGAAGACCTTATCGCATATATGATAGAAGGAATGCCCAGAGACGAAATTGACAGAGTGCTTAAGGGAAAAAATTTTACACGTTTCTGCGTAGAAATTCCCGTGGTACTTCTCGGAGGCCCTGTAGGGGCGTATGCTGAAGACCTGAGAAAGCTGATCAATGCCGAGTTTATAGTTCCCGAACACGCTGATGTGGGCAATGCAGTCGGTGCCCTTGTCGGGAAAGGGATTAAAAGAGTGGAGATCCTCATAAAAACCAGGCTTGTCCCCAGGACAAGAGAAGAAGTCGTTCCCCTGGGGGAAGAGCACTGCGCAGCTCCGGAGAGTGAAGTTATACAGGATATGCTCCAGGAAGAAAAGAAAAACGAGTTTATTGTATTTTCTCCATCCGAAAGGAAAAAGTTTGAGGTATATGCCGAAGCTCTTGAGTATGCTGAAAAACTGGGGAGACAGCTTGTTATGGATTATATGAACAGCGCAGGGCTTGCGAAAGAAGATATAAGAATAGATGTAAGCAGGAAACACCTGGCACCCAGCGGCTGGACAGACGTTCCTCTGGAGACAAAACTCGTTTATGTAGGGATAGGAATTCCGAGGAATAACGTGACAGTCTGACAGAAATATAGAGATAGAAGTTGTTGAACATTATAAGTAAAAATATATATCTTGAGGCATAACCCTATAAATCCGGCTAAAGGGAATAACACAATCAAAAAAGGATATGGATCACTTATAGAATAAAAAATGGGGCTGTTTTAACATGCAATATAGTCTGGGTATTGATGCAGGTGGAACATACACGGATGCTGTCATCCTGAGAGATTCGGACAGCAAGATCCTTGATGCCAGCAAGGCTATTACCACCTATCCAAACCTGATGACCGGAATTCGAAATGCAATTAATAAGTTGAACCCGGAATATCTCAAGGAAGTAAAACTTGTATCGGTTTCTACAACTCTCTCTACAAATACTATTCTTGAAAGGACAGGTTATCCTGTTGGCCTGATTCTTGTAGGGGACTATACTGTTCCAAGAGAGCTCCCCGCCGATTATACGATAACGGTTAAGGGAGGACACGACAACAATGGAGATGAGCTCCAGCCTCTTGATATTGCAGCCGTGGAGCAATTTGCAATTAGCCTTAAAAACAAAGTGTCTGCTTTTGCTGTCTCTTCATATTTCAGTATCAGAAACCCCGAACATGAAATTAAGATAAAGGAAGTAATCCTTAAACTGACAGGACATCCAGTAGTGTGCGGGCATGAGCTTTCCCAGGAACTCGGAGCGTACGAAAGAGCAGCTACGGCAGTATTAAACGCCCAGCTGATTCCTATAACCTACCAGTTTATCCATTCTATCATGACCGAAATAAAGGAAAGAAGCCTTGATGCAAAGGTCCTGATGCTGAAATGTGACGGTTCAGTCATAGATATAAAAGGAGCAAAACTGCGCCCGATTGAAACAATCTTTTCAGGTCCCGCTGCAAGCATTATTGGAGCTTCACACCTATCGGGACTTAACACCTGTGCCGTTATTGATGTTGGAGGGACCAGTACGGATGTCTCCATAATTAAGAACGGAGAGCCGGAACTCTGCGAAAAAGGCGCAATTGTCGGTGGCTGGCAGACACGCGTGAAAGCTATAAAAATGGAAAGTTCGGCAAATGGAGGAGACAGCCATATATGGTTCAAGAAATGCATAAGGGTAGGCCCTAGAAGAGTCATGCCTCTCTGTTTTGCTGCAGTAAACTATCCAAATTTCAAGGAAAAACTTGAGAAAAATCCCATACCTCTGAGAACCATGCTCAATGAGCATATTCAGCCTACCAAGTTTTTTGTCCGGACCGGGACTGCACCTCTAAACCCTACTGAAAGTGAACAGAAACTGCTTGAAGTAATAGGAGACGAACCTCTCTCCATTCATGATATATTAAATAAAACAAAGCGTTTTCCCTCTCCCGAAGTACTTGATTCCCTGCTCAACCAGAGAGTAATTCAGGCTATAGGTTTTACGCCTACGGATGCCCTGCATGTCCTGGGAGAATATACGGAATGGGATGTAGGGGCTGCACAGATAGGCGCCAAAAAACTTTCCCGCTTTACTCAGTTAGGAGCGATCGCTTTCTGTAAAAAAGTGAAGCAGCAGGTTGCGAAAAATATGGCTTACAGCCTCATATCCTTCATTATGGAAGGCAGGGGAAAAGATGGGATAAAAATGATGCTGGAAAAAGACGTGCCTATCCAGTATAAAGTAAATGTTCCTATCGTTTTGCTGGGAGGACCTGTAAAAGCTTACTATGGAGAACTGAAGTCCCTTATTGATGCAGAAATAATTGTCCCCGAACAGGCAAGAGTGGGAAATGCGGTCGGAGCTCTTGTAGGGAAAGGAATTAAAAGAATTGAGATAACTATCAGACCGTCCTCAATGGAAAACCCGGATCAGAATTTCCTTGTATTTACCCCGGCTGGAAGAAAGAAATTTGAACACTACAGGGCTGCAATGGAATATTCTCAAAAAGCTGGCGAAGAACTCATCCTTGATTCGATGAAAGACTTCGGGCTCCCGGAAAATTTGATAAGGATAGGTACAAGCATAGAGTATCTTGTTCCTCCGGGATGGAAGCAAACCCCAATGGAAACAAAGATGACATTTGTGGGGATCTGTACTCCTGGTGCTCTAATAGACTGAGTTTTAGATCTGTACCAGATAAAGAATTTAAAAATACCGGAGGAATGATTCTGGATTTAGAGAACAGCCAGAGAACCAGCCTGCGAAAGGAAGAATTGGCAATGGTCCGCAGGGAATGATACTGCAGGAAGTATGGAGAGATGGAGTCTTCACTTATTGACCTTGTTTTCCGCTCCGATAAAAGAAAGAATCTTCTTATACTGCTGGATAGCGGCTCAAAAAGTATTGATGAAATAAGGGATGAACTGGATGTCACTGCCACTTCGATCCTGCCCCAAATAAAAAAATTGATAGACAGTGATCTTATTGTCCAGGAAGACCGGATGTATAAGCTTACCGTACTGGGAGAATTTATAATTAAAAAGGTGAAGCCACTTATCTGTGCCCTTGAAGTCGTGGAAAAGAACAACTGTTACTGGACAGGCCACGATCTGAATTCAATTCCCCGCCACCTGCTTGAAAGGATCGCAGAGCTTGGAGACTGTACCCTGATTGAGCCTGACCTGAACCACATTTATGAGCCTTCCCAGAAGATTATTGATAGCATGGTGAATGCAAAAGTAGCTTCAACCTTTGCATCCTATTTTAATCCTGCTTATCTGCCTCTGTATGTCGAACTTGGGAGAAAGGACGCCGAGTTATCCCTTAATTTTACACAATCCGTATGGGACCATCTCTCAAACGAGCACTCAAATATGATAAAAGAGTTAATGGGCATGGATAATGTAAGCATTTACATTTCCAGAGAGGTAAAAATCTCTGAGGTTACGGTGACCGATGAAATAATGCTACTGGGACTTTTTGATAAAAACGGAAAGTTCGATCAGCAGTTTGTTTTAAGCTTTGAGCCAGGTGCCCGGAAGTGGGGGCAGGAATTATTTGATTATCTCAAGAGGCTTTCCAAACAGGTAAAGTGACATAGAACTTAAAAACTTAAAATAACTTAAAAATCTAAACGAGGAAAAACAGAGATGAAAATCCCAGCTATTTCTGGATGTATATCCTGACCAGTTTCTCATGAACATGAAGAAAGAATCAATCAGGGATTTCCCGGATAAAACCCGGGAATAGGGACATCAAAAACAAAATAATGAAAAATAATTATATATCTTATTGTAGTATTTTGTTACGCAAAAATGGCAATTTTCATGATGTTCCTGCAGTTATAACCTGTGAGATTACTTTTCCGTAACGTCAGGTTATGGAGAAAGTTAGAGAAGTGTTTAAACTTCCGGTACAGAGATATATACAATGTTTGATATACAGGATGAAAAACAAGAGAGGGAATTAGATGGAATCATCATTACTTGATGTTCTCTTTCTTTCAGAAAAAAGGAAAAACCTGCTTCTGCTTCTTATGGACGGGCCCAAGACTATCGAGGAGATTAAAGACACGCTCGATGTACGCTCAAGTCCGATAATGACACAGATAAAGATCCTGATGAAGCAGGACTTAATTGTTGAAAATAACAGGCTATACAAGCTTTCAAGTATCGGAGAGATTCTTGTTCCCAAGATGAAAGCTATCCTCGAAACGTTCAGTGTTTTCGATAAAAACCACAATTACTGGATAAACCAGGATATGACGTCGATTCCTCCCGAGTTTCTGGATAACATAGGGAAGCTTGGAGATTACATGGAAGTAAACCCGGACAGAAACCATGTTTTCGAGTATCCGAAAGAAGTAGTAAAACATCTTTCCGAATCCGAGAAGGTGATGATTTCCTCTTCATTCTTCCTTCCGATTTATCCGTCTCTCTGTATAGAGCTCGCAGCAAAAGGCACGGATATTACTCTGGTATTCACGGAATATGTCTATGACAGGATGCTTAACGACTACAGGAAAGAGCTTGAGCATTTCCTTAACTTAAAGTACACAAAACTGTATGTATGCAATAACAATAATATGAAAATCGCATCAAGCATAGTTACAGAAAAGTTTATGGCTCTGTCTCTATTTTGCAATAGCGGGATCTATTACAACCATAACCTGGTAAGCTTTGACGACAGCGCACTTAAGTGGGGGAAAGAACTTTTTGACCATTATAAAGGTATGGCAAGGCCAATTACCAGGGTCTGAAAGAAAATTCTCCTTCTTTTCTACTAGATTTTCAATAAATCAACTTAGATTAAACTGTTTTTGAAATTATGCTCTTTGAGCTAAAACATTGTTTTTCAGTTAACGGAAAAATTACGCTATTTCTGTATGCTTTTTTGTACGGATTCTTCAGGACTTGAGCTTGAGGTCTGTAAACTGAGAGTATAAAAGATTTCATAAAAATTTATTTAATCGAAAAAACCTGAAATCTGATAAAAAACGGCTCTAAAAAAGGAGAACTGAGTATCTCAGCTCACCCTGATTGTAATGTTCATTGCAGGGACGTCTTTTACAGTGAAAAGGTAAGTCCCCGGAGCAGTAAAAGTGTAGCTGTAAGGAACACTGTAAGCCAGTTTCTGTTCAGAGAAGAGTCCGTCCTCACTGACCAGAACATAGTTGCCCTGCCTTTTGCCGCTCCACCAGGAAACCGTGTCACCTGTTTTAATATCGAGCTCTGAGGGTCTTGATACATTATAATACTCGAGGCGGACAATATGTTCTTTTCCAGACCCTGAAGTAGCGTTTTCCTGCGGTACGTTTTCCTGCGGTTGTGCTGAGGCTTCTGAAGCATCGGGCTCTTCAGCTGCAGAATCTTCTTCCTCGGCACATCCGGAGGCAAATAAAAACACAAATACCAGAAGCAAAACCAGAATTTTCCCTTTCATGAATCTCACCATCTTTTGGTCTTTATTTATAAGTTAATTTGTATTCATTATCTTTTTGATAGATTTCAGATGTAAGTGAGAATGAACAGAAAAGATAAGGGAAAAATAGGATCTAAAAGAAAAGTGGAGAGATTACAGGAATATGAAATCAAAAGATTTGCTCCCTCAAATATGATATCGAGAACTTCAAGCTTCACCATGTCTGGTGCATGTGGAAACGCATACTTACCCAAAGCTTTGGCCACATCAAGTGCTTTTTCTGGATATTTGCCGAGAAATAAACCAACAGCTGCACCTGTTTTTACTCCATCCCTTATACCTGAGAAAGCACCTGCCGCATTCAAGGCAACTCCAAGTTCGTCACCATTGATTAGAGCCTGAACTGCATCCCTGGCATCAGCCACAGCACCGGCAATAGGAACCAGTGAAAAACCGATCCAGCCCACGATATAGTAAGGAGAAGAAGCGATCTCGCTATCAACAGACCCGGCAAGGCTCCCCCCTTCAATCCCGCATTTCCCGAAGACTGCGCCAAGAACGATTGCACGACCGATTTCAAGGGTGCTGGGTTCAGATTCTATGCTGACTGGGGAGAGAGGATATTCATCGTCAAAGTCAATTATACTGTCCTTGTCTGTATCTGCTGAGAGGGGATTTGTACCAAATTCAAATTCCTGTAAGTCGTCAATCCCGTCTCCGTCACTGTCCGCTTTTGTCGGATCGCTGAATAGTTGGAAGTACTTGCAGCCGTTAACTGTTGTCCACGTGCCTGCCTCTTCATTGTCGGCAAGTCCATCGCTGTCAGTGTCGGAATTGTAGGGATCTGTATAGTAGACATGACCCTGAGTATCCATCCATCCGTGCATTTCCAGATCATTTGGCAGCCCGTCACCATCCGAATCTGTCAGGTTTAAGGAAGGTATCGAATTTCCCACATATGACAGGATGTAGGAGAGGTTGTACGTATTATCCGAATAAGTGTCATCATTATCCCACAGCCCGATCTTATCGCCCAAATGGTTGAACTGCAATAGGCCGGGTGCTATTCTTATCGCGCACAGAGGAGAATCGTTCGAGCCGTATGTGAGGTGCATACCCAAACGGTCGTGATCACTCACATTCGCATATGGATAGTTATTTCCACGGCTGCTCCATGCGTACATACGTACTGCCTGGTTGAACCCTGATCAATGTACGCCAGTGTGCATGCCATCCAATTGCGCTGGTCTCCAGTATCGAAATATCAACCATACAGCGGAGGACAACCAGATTATAAGGTTCAGTGAAAAGAAGAGTGTAAAAATCCATAAGATGTAAAAATTCGGAAAGTAATATGCAGTCAAGAATCAAAAATAACCGAAGAATAATCAAAAATAAGAATTTACGTCCCGACTGAGACTTGAACTCAGGTCTAAGGCTCCGCAGGCCTCAAGGATATCCACTACCCTATCGGGACGCAAGCGAGCACCACTCATAAGCACATACTAGAATATAAACCTTATTATTCAAAAGCCAGACCAACCTGCGACAAATCTATCCGGTGTCCCTGAAAAATGGAGGGAAAAAACATGTTATCAATGACCTCAATATCAATAAAGATTAAATGCAACAAGTTCTTTTTTATAATTTATGTCGATGACCATAGGACTTGCAGGAAAGCCCAATGCGGGCAAATCCACCTTTTTTAAAGCGGCTACCCTTGCAGATGTTGAGATTGCAAATTATCCTTTCACAACCATAAACGCTAACCACGGCGTTACATACGTCAGGGCTGAGTGCCCGTGCAAGGAGAAAGGAAAAACATGCGGGAAGTGCGTTGACGGGATCAGGCTTGTTCCTATTGACATTATAGACGTTGCAGGGCTTGTGCCGGATGCATGTAAAGGGAGAGGGCTTGGAAACACATTTCTTGATGAGCTGAGACAGGCCCAGGCGATAATTCACGTGGTGGATGCTTCAGGCGGGACAGACTGCGAAGGCAACCCTGTGGACATAGGAGACCACGACCCCCTTGAAGATGTGGCATTCCTTAACAGGGAAATAACAATGTGGCTGTATGGGATTCTTGATAGAAACTGGGTTAAGCTTTCCAGAAAAATCCAGGCAGAGGGTCTCAAGCTTGAAACGGTAATCTCAGAACAGCTTGCGGGTGCAGGAATTAAGGAATCCCATGTTAACGCCGCCTTAATGGAAACAGGACTTGCAAGGATGGATCACGTTAAGTGGACTGAAGAGGACATGATCCGGCTCTGCGACACCATGAGGGAAATTAGCAAACCCATGCTTATTGCTGCAAATAAGGCTGATATTGCCCCAAGGGAAAACCTGGATGAGCTAAGGGAACTTGACAGGATAGTAATATCTACGAGTGCAGCAGCCGAACTGGCTTTAAGGTCAGCGGCAAAGGGCGGGATAATAAAATATACGCCTGGAGACAGGGACTTCGAGCTGCTTACGGAAGACATTACGAAAGCCCAGAAGAAAGGGCTTGAAGCCATTCATAAAGTGATTGAACGTTTTGGGACTACAGGCATTCAGGAATGCATAAACAGGACTGTCTTTGAACTTCTGGACCTTATTGTTGTATATCCTGTAGAAGATGAAGGAAAATGGTCGGATAAGCTTGGTAATATGCTGCCGGATGCCTATCTTATGAAAAGAGGGTCTACCTGCCACGACCTTGCATACCAGATCCATACCGAAATAGGAGACCGTTTCCTGTATGCAGTTGATGCAAGAACAAGGCTCAGGCTCGGGGAAAAACACGAGCTAAAAAATGGGGACGTAATCAAGATTGTATCTACTGCAAAGTAACCCGCATAAAAGGAACTAGAGAATCTGATACTGTAAAAAAACGGAAGCATTGGATAACAGTAAAAATTCAGATCAATTAAGGTTTTATTTAGAAGGAGTATTTAATGGATCTGCTTTCTTTTGGTCAGCCTCTTTATGAGAACTATCTGTCCTGGCAAATAACAAGATCAGCTACAAAAATCCCGGCACATGTGGCTCTTATTCTCAAGGAAACAGACCTCCTTGAATACAGAGGAATTGAAAAACTATTGACTGCACTCCTTACATTCAGGAAATTTAAGGTAGAACTTGTGAGCATCTACGTAGATATTCTTAAGGATGACCAGCCTGTGAAAATCGAGCTTGCTTCGACGCTTGGAGAGAGATTGGAAGACAGTTTCATGGATCTTCCTGACGGGACAGGTTATGAAATATACGGACTCGAAGGAGAAGTAAAGAGCAGCCGGCAGGGAAAGGATTTTTTTGTGTATTTATCGCTTGGTTTCGGAGGGAGGGGGGAAATTACCAGATCCGTGATTTCTATCCTCAAGGAGGTTAAGGACGGGCGCATCAGACCTGAAGATATTGATGAAAAAATGCTTGAATCAAATCTCCTTGTCAAACACGAACCTGATATAATGATCCGCTCAGGCGGGCAGAAACTTTCAGATTTCCTTGTCTGGCAGTCCGTATATTCGGAACTATATTTTACTGACGTTAACTGGAAAGATGTTAGAAAAATAGATCTCCTGAGAGTGATAAGAGATTTCCAGAAAAGGCAGAGAAGATACGGGAAGTGAAACCGGATGGAGTTTGGGGAGAGAACTGGAAACCGTTATGTTGTGATTGTGTGCCCTAAATGCAGACAGCATGCCCAGATAACCGAAACCGGAAAAAAAACAATCAGGTGCCAGCACTGCGGAGCCCTCCTTCAGGCTCGAAAGCTCAGAGTCCTGGGTTCTTATGAAGAATTATCCGAAGCTGTAGACTTCAGGACCCGAGTACAGGCCGAACTTTCAGGAAAAGGGAAAGAGACGTTTTCTCTGAAAACTTTTTCCGAAGAGACTGGCAGCTCAGGCCCGATAGACAAAACCGTGCAAAAAATAGCTAAATTTCAGGCGTCCGAGTCCTCCCCTGCAGGTATACAAACTAAAAAAGACCAGAAATCAATCATGAGTGATATCCTTAAAGCTTCGGATGGAAAAATGAAGATAGAAGAATTTCGTGAGAAGGCTCTGGATAAAGGGATAAATGAAGAAAAGTTTGATACAATCCTGAAGAAACTTCTGGAAACAGGAGAGCTTTACTCTCCGGAACCGGGCTTTGTAAAGCTTATATAATTATAAACAAAAGTATGCATTCGGTACCGGTATCTTTTTGATAACTTACCATCAGGATCAGAGCCGGGTTTAAGAATTCCCAGCTGAAAACCTGTTGTTCATGAATCTGCTTTTGGAGTTACTATCCTCATCAGGGATGATATTAAAAATTAAATAGTGAGAGTATAAAAAGAAGACTAATAAGAGACTGGCAAACAATTTTTTGTTGGCCGGAAATCATTTTTTCGAGATTCTCAGTATCATTTATTATAAAGTCGAATAAGAAAACATATATTAAGTACGAAAAGATTTACTATAATCAGGCATTTAAAAGCAAAAACACATCCGATTTGAATAACTGGACTACAGGCAATGAGATTCAGAGATTATTATAATAATCCGGAGCTCACTGATATAAACACCTATAGCTACCCGGAAAACTACTTAGCAAAATCTCATTAAAACCGCCCTGGGTTTATTCATCAGGATCATCAGTAAAAGGTTCAGTACGTGGTTTTGTAGTTTGTCGTTATTATCCGTAAACTTTACGGAATTATAGAGGGTATAACGGTGTTATAGACATGATGGATCCGCAAATAGAAAGAAAACTCATTGAAATCATGAGGGTTATTCACGAAAGTGACAAGCCTATAGGTGCCCGGGCTATAGCTGACGAACTGAACAACCGGGGATATGATATAGGAGAGCGGGCTGTCCGTTACCACCTCAGGATCCTGGATGAGAGAGGGTTTACACGCAAACACGGATACGCCGGGCGTACGCTTACCGATCTTGGAGAAAACGAAATGAACGATGCCCTGATAGGGGACCGTTTTGGTTTTGTAATATCCAGAATAGAAGAAATGGCGTTCAGGACTACCTATAACCCCGAAACTGACAGAGGGGATGTAGTGGTAAACATTTCTTATTTTGACAAGGATGACTTCGAAACTGTTATCGAAGTAATTTCATATACGGCTCATGCAGGTTATATGATAAGCCCGAGAGTAAGGATATTCGAAGAGGACTCCCCTGAGATGCCTCTGCCTCCCGGTAAGGTAGGAATAGCCACAGTATGCAGCGTCACTTTTGACGGGCTTCTTCTGAAAGCAGGAATCCCGGTAGAACCTGCTTACGGAGGAATCCTCCAGATAGAGAATAAAAAACCTGCACGCTTCCTTGACCTTATTTCTTACAGCGGAACCTCTATTGACCCCATAGAGATTTTCATGAACAGAACTCCTACTTCAGTTCTTGATGTACTTGAGAAAGGCGAAGGAAAAATCCTTGCCAATATGCGGCAGATAAATGCCTCTGCTTATGAGACAACAGGAAATGTCCTGAAAAAAGCAAAGAAAGTAGGGCTAGCAGGCTGTATCACCCTGGGAGAAATTGACGAATTCTTGCTTGGAGCTCCGGTTGAAATTGGAAAGTTCGGGGCTGCAATAGTAGGAGGAATTAACGGAATCTGTGCCCTGGAGGAAACGGGAATCGAAATCGAGACAAACCCGATTTCTACCATGTTGGACTACCAGACAATGAAAGAAATATAAATTTTATTTTTAAATTTGGGCCGGAAACCGACGAAAAAAGAGGCAGGAAGATGCTCAGGCTGACAGTGCTGTATGATAATGAAGCCTGCCCCGGATTTACAGGCAGCTGGGGGTTTTCGGCTCTAATTGAAACAGATACAGAAACCCTCCTTTTTGATACAGGCTGGGACGGGGTCCTCCTTTTAAAGCATATGGAAAAAACAGGTGTCAGCCCTGTATTTATAAGCAAACTTATTCTTTCCCATCAGCACTGGGATCACATAGGCGGCCTGCCGGAAATCCTGAGTGCAAATCCTGGCATTACCGTTTATGTTCCTGCATCTTTTTCAGAGAACCTGAAAAGGGAAATTAAGAAGAGAGCTTCACTGATAGAAGTAAAGGGAGCCATTGAAATATCTGACAGCGTCTGGAGTACAGGAGAACTGGGAGATAAGATAAAAGAACAATCTCTGGTTCTGACTGCTGGAGAAGGCTCCTTTGTGCTTACAGGTTGCGCTCATCCGGGTATAGATGCTACTCTGGATGCCGCTCTTTGCCACGGAAAGGTTACAGGAATTATTGGAGGGCTGCACGACAGTGAAAGTTTTGACAGGCTTTATGGAATGGAACTGATAGCAGCCGGACACTGTACCGCTCATAAGGAAAAAATAAAGAAACTTTTTCCCTCAAAATACATGGAAACTCGAGCTGGCCTGTGCCTTGAGTTAACCAGATACTGATCTGCAGGTGCATTTTAAGAATAAGATAATCTCAGATAACTGCATGTAATATTCCCATTTTCAGTCACTACCTCATAATTTCTTAATTTTCTCAAAACTAGCCTGTTCAGGACACCTGCTTTAACAACTCTAAGTTGCGGGAAATTAAACTCATGATTTTATTTTCCAAAGTGTGCACAGAAGGCTTCAAGAAACAATGGTTAGAAATATGATGTCCTCCTAAAAGAAGAAAGGATTTCATGCAGAGAGCTGGGGATAAAAGAGGGCTGCCATAGGAGTCTCACCTTTTACTTCACTTCTGCCATGTAGAGTTTGTCCAAGTAAATTTACTCTGAACAGCTATTTCTCGGGATACGAAAAAATAGGGGAAAACCGTATCCAGAATGATATAAAGGGAGAAGAGATAGATGCTAAAAATAGAAGATCTGACTGTAGAGGTTAACGGAAAAATCTTGCTCCATGACGTGAACCTCGAGGTTGAAAAAGGATACACAAATGTGCTTTTCGGGCCAAACGGAGCCGGAAAATCAGCCCTCATGAGAACAATTATGGGTTTTAGTGAATACAGGGTTTTGAAAGGCAGGATACTGTTCAATGGAGAAGATATCACAAATCTTCCGGTAGATGAAAGAGCCCGCAGAGGACTGGGAATTATGATGCAGCGCCCGCCGGACATGACTGGAATTAAACTCAGGGACCTTGTAAAAGTAACATCAAAAGGAAAAAAAGACCCTGAAGCCCTCGCAGAAAATCTGGATATGAAACGTTTTCTGGACAGGGACGTGAATGTCGGCTTTTCAGGCGGGGAAATCAAGCGCTCAGAGCTTCTCCAGCTTTCAGCCCAGAATCCAAGCCTCTATCTTCTGGATGAGCCTGAGTCCGGGGTTGACCTGGTAAGCATCGAACAGGTCGGAATGACAATAAAGGAACTGCTTGCCGAAGGTATGGACTGCCCCGGGGAGAGGTGCATGAAAGGCAAGTCAGCCCTTATCATTACGCACACAGGCCAGGTCCTGGATTATGTTCAGGCAGACAGGGGATATATTCTCTGCAATGGCACAGTTATGTGTTCTGGAAATCCCATGAAAATGCTGGAAGAGATAAAAAACAAAGGGTATCAGGAGTGTGTAACATGCAGACTGATGAAGTAAGCCTTAAAAAAAGAGCAGAGAGCGCGAGTGGGAAGAAAGCAGCTTTCGGAGAGGACTTTGAGCTGGAAAAATATGAGAAAGGTTCCAGTGTCAGCAAACCCATTGAAGACCTGCAGTCTCTCGACGAAGAAAGCAAAAGAACTCTGCTCCAGGTAGGGGTAATTCCGAGCGAAGAAGGAAGGTCAGGCAGTTTTCTGGTACTTGATAACGCAGTCTCACACTCTACCTTAAAGGACAAAAATGTTGAGCTTATGTCCACCCGCAAAGCCATGGAAAAATATGAGTGGCTTAAAGATTACTCCTGGAAGCTCGTTCAGGTAGATGCTGACAAATATACCGCAAAAACCTATCTTGAAGATGCTGACGGCTATTTCGTAAGGGTTCCTGCAGGGAAAAAGTCTGCCATGCCTGTCCAGACCTGCCTTATGCTGGGAAGCAAAAAAGCGGCACAGACTGTTCATAATATCATAATTGTTGAGGAAGGGGCAAGCCTTGACATTATAACGGGCTGCACCTCGAAAAAAGGAGTCGAAGAAGGGCTGCACCTCGGGATTTCCGAGATGTACATTAAAAAAGGTGCTACCCTGAATTTCACGATGATACACAACTGGGCTGAACAGATAGGAGTCCGCCCGAGGACAGTTGTGCATGTGGAAGAAGGCGGGACATATGTGAGCAATTATATATGCTTAAAGCCCGTGCGCTCAGTACAGACCTATCCTACTGTCAGACTTGAGGGAAAAGATGCGGTAACAAGGCTTAATACCATAGCAATTTCACACACAGGTTCCGAACTTGACCTTGGAGGCAGGGTTGTTTTTAATGCCCCTGGTACAAGAGCCGAATTGATCTCGAGAACTATTACCATAGGCGGAAGAGTAATTGCAAGAGGCGAGATGATAGGCAATGCAAAAGGCGCAAAAGGGCACCTCGAATGTAAAGGGCTTGTCCTTACCGATAAAGGAAGCCAGCTTGCAATCCCTATCCTCGAGGCAAACGTGGATGACATAGAGCTTACACACGAGGCAGCCGTGGGAAAAATTGCCAAAGACCAGGTAGAGTACCTCATGGCAAGAGGGCTTACCGAAGATGAAGCCGTTGGAATGATCATAAGAGGTTTCCTGGACGTTGGAATAAGAGGAATACCGGAAGAGCTGAAGAACGAAATAGAAGATACGATTACACAGACAGCTTTCGGAACGTAAGTAAAGAATACCCGGTTAGCAGGCCTGGAAACTCTAAGTTTTCCAGGCAAATTTATCCGGAAAACCGGGAGAAAATCTATTTCTAAAGGCGAAAACAGGTAACCTGGGGGGAAGAGGTCTTAGAAATAAGACAGGTTTTCCGGATCAATAATAACTTAAAAAAAGGGTGTGTGAATCCGGCAGGAGAAAAGGAGAAACCTGCCGGCCTTTTGTTGAGTGTATGTTGATTTTAATGAGCTGAAGGCATGGTTTTAAGATTAAGTCTCTTTCTGGAAAAGAAACCTTAAAACAGGCAAGCTCATTAAACCTTAATTTGCAAATTGGAGAACAAGTATAAAAACTTTTCTTAAAGATTAATTATATAAAGATAATATGCAGAAATCCCGAAAGACCTGTTTTTTTCTTCAAAAATTATTATCGAGGGGATACATTTGCTAAGAAAAGTTTCGGGAAGATTCCCGGGATCAATAGTGAATATAGGATAAGCTGAATAAAAATAAAATAGAAGTCTTTAAGTTTTTAGAGCGAGTTTAAAAGTTTAGAAGAAAGAAAAAGCCTTACAAATACTCACAGCCGGTTTCTGAAAATACGGAATCAGATTGTCTTTTAAAAAAACAATCTTACATAAACAAAATAACAATAATGAAAGACTTAATTAAAAATAACAATTTATAATAACGTATTTTACGCACCGGAGAGTTAAAAAGGGGATTTAATGATAGAAGAGAAAGGCAGGATTTTGAAAGAAAAGAGTCTGGAAAAAACCCCAACTGGCATAAACGGTCTGGATGAGATAACTTATGGGGGGCTTCCTCAGGGCCGTACGACCCTGATATACGGAAGTGCGGGATCAGGAAAGACTCTTATGGCTATGGAATTCCTGGTTAAAGGAGCAGAAAATTACGGAGAACCCGGAGTTTTCATGGCATTTGAAGAAACTTCTGAGGATCTGACCGAGAATTTCGCCTCTCTGGGGTTTGATCTGGAAAGCCTGGAAGCAAGAAATAAACTATTAGTCGATCATGTTCATATCGATAGGAGCGAAATCGAGGAAACAGGCGAGTATGATCTGGAGGGCCTGTTCATAAGGCTTGGGCTGGCTATAGACTCCATAGGTGCCAAACGCGTGGCACTGGATACGTTGGAGGTTTTATTTTCAGGGTTCCAGAACGAAGCAATACTGCGCTCCGAACTTCGAAGGCTCTTCCTCTGGCTAAAGAACAAAGGGGTAACTGCCATAGTTACGGGAGAAAGAGGAGAAACATCCCTCACAAGATATGGACTGGAAGAGTATGTGGCAGATTGCGTAATTTTCCTTGATAATAGAATGGAGGAACAGATAGCAACCAGACGCCTCCGCATCATTAAATACAGAGGCTCAAAACATGGTACTAACGAGTACCCATTTATGATCGAGGAGGATGGAATATCTGTCCTGCCTATTACTTCACTGGGCCTGGAACACGAAGCATCTATGGAAAGGATATCTACGGGCATACCGCGCCTGGACGCAATGCTTGGGGAAGAGGGCTACTACCGCGGTACTACCATACTTATATCAGGAACAGCTGGCACAGGCAAGACGAGTTTTGCATCCCAGTTTTGCCAGGCTGCCTGTGAAAGAGGGGAACGCTGCCTGTACTTTGCATTTGAGGAATCTCCCTACCAGATAATGAGGAACATGAGGTCCATAGGTGTAGACCTCCAACCCCATATAGACTCCGGACTTATGAAGATCCATGCATCCAGACCTATGGTTTACGGGCTGGAAATGCATCTGATAACAATGCGTAAGTTACTCGATGATTTCAAACCGGATATTGTGGTCATGGATCCCATTTCTAATCTGATAAATGCGGGCACCCAGGCCGATGTCAGGCTTATGCTCACCAGGCTTATCGATCACCTGAAACTCAAGAATATCACTACTATATGTACAAGCCTGGTAGAACATGAGAGAACTGCTGGCGTTAATGCTGAGGGAATATCTTCTCTCATGGATACCTGGATTAACCTCAGTTTCTTTGAAAGTGATAATGAGCGCAACCGCGGGATATCTATAATTAAGTCGAGAGGCATGGGGCACTCAAACCAGATCAGGGAGTATCTTCTTACTGATCACGGCATAAAGATACAGGATGTATATCTGGGTCCTTCTGGAGGTTTGCTTATGGGGTCTTCCAGAGCAGTCCAGGAAGCTGAGGAGATATCCGAGGCTGTAACTCAAAAACAAAACGCTGAGCGGAAAAAGAGAGAGCTGGAGAACAAACTCAAATCCCTTGATGCCCAGATTTCCATTTTGAGCTCTGAATTTGAGATGCAGAAAGAGGAGTTGAATAAACTCGTCTCCGAGGATGAGCTAAGAAATAAGGCACTTACAAATAACAGAAACAAAATGGAGCGCATGGGAAAAGCCGATAAGTCCTGAATTATGTTAACGATTTATTCGGTTAACGTTTTCAAAACCTGAGAAGCAGGTAATTTACTTACCACGTTCATTGTTAATGTAATCCGGGGTTTCAGGACTAAAAAGGAAAGGGACTGCTGAGGAAAAAATTGATCTTCTCAGGTTCAAAAGGTGGAATTAAATGGAAGATGCAGTACAAAGCGACAACGGATCTGAATCTGTTGAGTCAGATACCGTGTCTGATCAGGAGTTTTATATCCTGAGGTTATACGTAGCTGGCCAGACCAAAAAGAGTTTGGCAGCTTTCGCCAACTTAAAAGAAATCTGTGAGAAATACCTGGGGGGCAGATACAGAATTGAGGTTGTGGATCTTCTGGAAAATCCGCAGCTAGCTAAAGGGGATCAGATATTAGCTGTCCCTACACTGGTTAGAAGGCTTCCTCCGCCTATAAAGAAAATAATAGGGGACCTGTCAAACACTGAGCGGGTTCTGGTAGGTCTGGATTTGCGTCCCATGGAGTGATGAATGTGGCTAATAACGAAGAGATAAAAAAATCCGATATCAAGGACTCAACCGCCGCTTTTGAAGAAGCACTGGAAAAAAAAGAAGACGGCCCATATGTTCTGCACCTCTACGTTGCAGGGATGGGCCCCAGGTCGATACAGGCAATAAATAATATAAAACGCATATTTGACGAATATATGCCCGGAAAATACGAGCTAGAGGTTATTGATATCTATCAGCATCCTGTCTTTGCCAAAGATGGTCAGATAGTGGCGGCTCCAACGCTGATAAAAGAGCTTCCTCCGCCTTTAAGGAAACTTATAGGCAGTATGTCGGATACAGAAAGGGTTCTTGTGGGGATGGACCTTAAATCCAAAAAATGATAAAAAGACGTCCCAAAATAATCGGCGTTTGGGGAGGCGTTGTAAGTATGAGTATAAAATTGGAAAAAGACAGGGGATATATGCCGTACCAGGAGCTTTTAGACAGGAACCGCGCCCTGGAAGCGGAAGTAGAGGAGCTTAAAATACGTTTGGAAGAAGCTGAGGAACTCAGACGCGCTATCAGTGAGGGGGATCTGGACGCTCTGATTATACCCGGGCCTCAAGGCAAATTGGTTTTTACTCTTGATAGTGCCGACCGTGCATACCGCGTCCTGGTGGAGACAATGAATGAGGGCACTGTGACCTTTGCCAGCGACGGGACTATCCTTTACTGTAACCGCAGATTTGCAGAACTCATAAGGATGCGCCCCCATGCTGTTGTAGGCGCATCTATTTACGGATTTATTGAATCCGAAGACATCCATATTTTTAAGGCACTCCTGAATCAAAGAACCAGCGCCGGAGAGATTAAGCTGCGGTCAATGGATGGCATACATGTGCCAGTTTACCTGTCCATCAGCTCATTTCAGTCAGAGGGATCACAAAACGCCTGGTGCCTCGTGGCTACGGACCTGACTGAGCAGAAGAAAAATGAAGAAATTGTTTCTGCAGGACGTCTGGCCCAGTCAATCATAGAACAGGCTGGTGAGGCTATAGTAGTCTGCGACACTGCAGGGAAAATAACACATTTCAGTGACGCAGTGCCCAGAGTCTGTAAATGTGACCCGGAGTTCAAGAGGTTTGAAGATATCCTGGATATCCGGTTTTCAGAAGGGGAAAATGCCGGCAAAAGAATTCTTCCTGTCTCGTCTGCTCTGAAAGGGGAAACTATTCTTGGAGTAGAAGCCGCCCTTGAAATCAAAGATTGCCAGGATTTCCACCATAGCCTGCATTTGCTTTTAAACTCAGGACCTCTCAAAAATACTGACGGCAGGATAATAGGCTGTGTGGTGACCCTCACGGACATCACAGAACGCAAAAGGGCTGAAAAAGCGCTGCGTGAAAACGAGGAGCGTTTTAAACTCCTGAGCGAGGCAAACTCCATTCTTCTTTCGAATAAAGATCCGGAGAATGCGATTCAGACTATTGCCGAAAAGGTGATGGACCATCTGAACTGCGATGTATTCTTTAATTATGTATTCGACGAGATCCTGGGCAGTCTCCATCTTAGCGCCTGCGGCGGGATAAGTGCAGAGATAGCTAAAGAAATTGAGTGGCTTGATAAAGGATCGGCAATCTGTGGCTGTGTTGCCCTTAATGGATGCCGTATTGTGTCTGAGGACGTGCAACATAACAGGGATAAGCAGGCTAATCTTGTGCGGTCGATGGGGATTCAGGCTTATGTATGTCAGCCTCTCCGCATAGGAGAGACAACAATAGGCACACTGTCATTTGGTACGAGAAACAGGAAGAGTTTTACAGAGGATGAGCTTGCCCTCATAAGCACCGTAGCTGATCAGGTATCTGTTGCTATCGAGCGTAAGCGGGCTGAAAACGTAATCAAAACTACTGCCATCAATCTTGTGAGAGCGGAAAGGCTAGCCAGTCTGGGGCACTGGGACTGGGACCTGACCACAAATAATGTCAAATGGTCAGACGGCCATTTCAGCATTTTCGGTTACACCGCAGCGCAAGGCACGGGAACTTATGAGATGTGGAGAGCCAGAGTACATCCTGAGGATGTTGAAGGCATAGAGAGGGTGCTCCGGGAGGGTATGGAGAAAGATATGGGCTATAACTGGAATTATCGTCTCTTGATGCCAGACGGCTCTATCCGATACATTCATGCAGAGGCTGATAAACCCGTTAAAGATGCTTCCGGAAGACCGGTCAGATGGTTCGGCATCGTGCAGGATATCACAGAACAGAAACTGGCCGAGGATGCGCTGCGGGAGAGCAGGGCACAAATTGAAGCCGAGCTGATGGATACCAGACTCCTGCAAAGTATCAGTGCCGAGCTTCTTCACGAAGATAATGTTCAATCGCTTTATGAAAAGATTATCGATGCTGCGATGCAAATAATGCATTCAGAATTCGCGAGCATACAGATGCTCTACCCTGAACGCGGAAAAAGCGGTGAACTTAAACTGCTAGCGTTCCGCGGATTCAATCCTCAAGCGGCAAATTTCTGGGAGTGGGTCAGCGTCGATTCGGAAAGCAGCTGCGGATCCTCCCTGCGGACTGGCAAGCGAGTCATCATTCCGGATGTAGAAAACTGCGATTTTATGGCTGGTTCAAAGGACAGGGCAACCTATATCCAGACTGGAATCCGCGCAGTACAAACCACACCTCTTCTATCCCGTACAGGAAAGCTGGTGGGCATGATCTCGACGCACTGGCGCAATCCGCATCAGCCTTCTGAGCGCGATCTGCAACTGCTGGATATTCTCGCCAGGCAGGCTGCCGACCTTATTGATCGCAAGCAGGCTGAAGCAGCATTACGCGAGAGTGAGGAGAAATACCGCAATATCATAGAGACAGCAAACGAAGGTATATGGATAGTTGACCCCGAAGCCAGAATTGCTTATGCTAATCAGAAAATTGCAGGAATGCTTGGGTACAGTCATGAAGAGATAATTGGCAGATCAGCATGGGATTTTACCGATGGAGAGAATAAGGAAACTGCCAGGCAAAATATGGAAAGAATAAAGCAAGGTATTGATGGAGATTATGAATTAAAACTGATACGCGAAAACGGCTCACTTCTCTGGACAATTATAAGTGCTAAAGCTCTTTTTGATAAAGATGGCAATTTTACCGGCTCTATGAAGATGCTTACAGACATTACCGAAAGAAAAGAAGCAGAAGTTAAACTAAAACAAACCCTCGACAATCTGGAGAAGTTAGTTAAAGAACGTACGGCAGAGCTTGAAAAGGCATACAACTCATTAAAAGAAAGTGAAAGTAGTCTTGCTGAAGCTCAAAAAATGGCTCACCTGGGAAGCTGGTACAGGAATCTTATAACTGATAAAGTATACTGGTCTGATGAAGTTTACCGTATTTTCGGATTTAAGCCGCAAGAGTTTGAAGTAACTATTGACGCATATTTCAGTCATATACATCCTGAAGATCGAGACTGTGTAAAGAAGAATCTTAAAAGAGCTTTAAGCGGAGAGCCTTACAGCATTGATTATAGAATAATTTCAGCTAATGGGACAGAGCATATAGTTCATTCTCAAGGTGAGGTTGTTTTTAATGAGAAAAAGATCCCCGTTGGGATTAAAGGGACAATTCAGGATATTACCGAACAGAAGCTTGCAATGGAAAAAATAAAGAAAAGCGAAGAGCGCGTCCAGTTATATCTGCAGAACTTCAAAGGTATTGGCACTCAGTTAGGAAAAAACTTTATTCCTGTATTCCTGCACGGGGCTGTTGAAGAACTAACAGGATATACGAGAGAAGATTTTCTTTCCGGAAAAGTTCGATGGAATGAGATCGTAGTGCCGGAAGATCGACCGGGACTGCAGGAAAAAGCTCAAAAAATGAAAAGCACCCCGGGTATGACTGTCAGGCACGAATACAGGATAAGGAAGAAAAATGGAGAAATTCGGTGGATCCACGGAATTGCCCAGAATATTTCCAAACCAGATAATGAAGAGCTTTACCAGGGTATGATGTATGATATAGCTGATAGAAAAAAGGCAGAAGAAGCCCTGGAGAAAACGGATAAGATTCGGATAAAAGAAATCCATCATCGAATCAAAAATAACCTGCAGGTCATATGTTCCCTTCTCAGCCTTGAAGCTGAAAGGTTCAGTGATGAAAAGATGCTTGAAGCCTTTAAAGAGAAGCCAGAACCGTGTAGTCTCAATGGCCCTGATCCATGAAGAGCTCTACAAAGGAGATAGAAACGACACCCTTGATTTTGCAGCTTATATCCGTAAATTCACAGCAGATCTCTTCAGTTCATATAACATTGGGAACAGTAACATTAACTTGAAAACGGATCTTGAAAGCGTATATCTGGATATGGATGCTGCAGTGCCTCTTGGCATCATTATAAATGAGCTGATTTCGAATTCCCTTAAACATGCTTTTCCTGCTGGAAGCGAAGGCGAAATTAACATAAGCTTACGCAGAACCGAAACCCTGAGTTCCAGACCTGAAGAATCCGGTCAGAATCAAAACTTCGAAGAGAAAGATAGTTATCAGTACATACTTAAAGTGGCGGACAATGGAAAAGGCATCCCGGAAGAAGTAGAATTTCAAAACCCGGATTCTCTCGGGCTTCAGCTCGTAAATATTCTTATTGAGCAGATGGATGGCTGTATAGAACTTAAAAGGAATCATGGAACAGAGTTTTCCATCTTTTTCGGGGATAAAGAATTACAAATCCCTGATTAACGCCCGGGACTATCATTAACGCCTGGTGCTATTCCAGGTCTTTTCTTATCCTCATACTACCAGGTTTCACAACTACTTTTTGATCAGTAGCAGCTTGAATTATTTAATTTATAAGCCAATATTCGAAAAATTTTTTTAGTTTTGGGATGGCTCATCCAGTACCGGAAATTCAAGAATTTGTTAATGCAGTATTGCAGCGGTCACTAAAAACCATATGAAAAGCCCAGTAAGAATTGTACCTAAAACCGTACCTGCTGTTAAATTGTTCGCTGAGTTGAATGCTACGAGCATTATCAAAAGAAATATGATGAATACCAGAGCACCAATACCAGTTGCAGATTTATTTTCCCCCATGATATATAATTCGTTTAATATAATAATAAATATTGCTATTAGACTCAAATATTGTTATTAGATCCCGCAAAAAGCCTTAGTCCATTAAATGCAATTGCGTTTTTATCTCTTCTTAGCTCCCATGACATCAGCCCATATAACGGGAATAAAAAATACAGTACCTCTGATTTTTGTCTGTAGCTTGCAGTACTTGCCAGCATATATATACTCCGGATATAATACTACAGTACTGTAGAATAATAGAAGGGTTGGAAATGGACTTTGCCTGCAAGGAATTCAAAGTGGAAGACGTAATCAAGTGCGCTCTCAATCTTACGAAAGCTGACCTGAACGTTATGAAGTGCTTCTTAAATGAACCCGACAAATGGGTTGATACCGATGCCCTTTCAAAATCTCTAAAGCTGGATATTTCGACAGTCCAGCGCTCCGTAAAAAAGCTGCACGAAAAAGAAATTCTCCAGAGGTCACAGCAGAACCTTGACGGAGGAGGCTACGTCTATATTTATAAAATACATTCAAAAAACCAGATTAAAAATATCATTCTAAAAATTGTCCAGTCCTGGGCTGACAGACTGGAACAGGAACTTGAACAATGGGAAAACAGAGGTAAATCAAATGCTCAAAATAACTCCCTACCTGGGAATACTTGTACTGATTGTCTCTATAGGAGGGCTCTGGTACCCTGCACTTGGGTACTTTATGCTGCTTGTGTTTGCTGCAATCTTCCTGAGCAGCCCCTTCAGAGGCAGATGGTTCTGTGGAAACCTCTGCCCGAGAGGAAGCCTTGTTGACTTCTGGGTCAGCAAAATCTCAAAGAAAAGAAAGATACCCGATACATTCCGGAGTCTCCGGGTCCGTCTGCCAATCTTTTTCCTGCTTATGGGCTTTATGGGTTACAGAGTGGCAAACACAATCGGAAGCTTTAACACATTCGAAAAAATAGGCATGATCTTTGTAATGATGTGCCTCGTAACCACCTCAATTGCAGTCCTCCTCGGAACTTTCCTGAGCCCGAGAGCCTGGTGCTCCTTCTGCCCTATGGGGACAGCCCAGCGCCTGATTGGAGGAAAAAAGTACCAGCTGAAACTTGAGAAAGACAAATGCATTAGCTGTAAGAAATGCGAGAAAGCCTGCCCCATGCAGCTCAAGGTCAGCCAGACCGAGAAAAAGCCTGATTGCATCAAATGCGGGCGCTGTGTAACTGCCTGTCCTAAAGATGCGTTACATTTCTAAATTATTAACTTTATTTATTGGTAACTACAATTATTATCAATTCTAATTATTTTTAAGTATTCTAAATCTTTTTAAGTATTCTAATTACTAAATTTTTAATTAGCCTAACTATTAAATTTATAAGGTAAAGGGGAGCCAGCAGATATGACAGCAAAAAGCGTATCTGAGCTTTCAGAAGCCCAGAAAACAGAATTATCCGAACTCTTTGGGGAATATGCTAACCTTGACAGTCGTGAACGTCGTTATTATAACCATGATATAGGAGCCCTGCCCCCGCTTGTCAAGAAAGTCATGGGAAAAACAGACCCCGCTGCCGTTGTGAAAATCCGAACGGAAGAAGATGCAGTAAAACTTCTGGAGTTTGCAAACAGGCATAAAATTCCTGTAGTCCCACGTGCAGGAGCCTCCTCAGGGTACGGAGGAGTTATTCCTGCAAAAGGAGGAATTGTTGCTGACGTAACCCTGCTTAACAAAGTGATTGGGGTCATTGATACCGAAGGGCAGAAAGCAATTGTTCAGAGCGGGGTTATCTGGGAGAAGTTAGAAAGGAAACTCAAAGAGAGAGGACTCTCAGTAAGGGCGATCCCTTCAAGCGCCCCTTCCTCAACCGTAGGAGGCTGGTTTGCCCAGAGCGGTGCCGGATACGGGAGTTATGAATTCGGCTGGGGTTATGAGAGCATGGAAAGAGTCAGGGTTGTCCTCCCCACCGGAAAAATAAAGGAATTTTCAGGCCCAGAACTCAGGAAACTGATAGGGACAATGGGAACAACAGGCATTATAACCGAAATCACCCTTAATGTCCAGAAATTTGAAGATAGGAAAGCTGTTTCTGCGAGTTTTCCCGATGCCGGAGCCATGAAAAAAGCTGTCGAAACAATAAGGGAAAAGAATATTCCCCTCTGGTCAATCTCTTTCCTCAACCCGGAATGGGCTGATATGAAAAACAAAGCGCCCCATAAACTCCACTATGGGGAAGTTGTGGATAAAGACAGGCCAGTCCTGCCTGTTGCTTATGTATGCACCTTCATGTACCCTGCTTCCAGAGATGTTACGGGCTTGAAAGAAGCTATAGAGAACGCTGGAGGTACGGTTCTTCCGGAAAAGATTGCAAAGCACGAAACTGAAGAATGGTTCAAGTCCATGAAAGTAAAAAGGCTGGGCCCCTCCTTCATTCCTGCAGAAATCCTGGTGCCGCTTGAGAATATGGATACCGTTTTTGAAGAGATAAAAAAGAAAATAAAACTCCCGGTGCTCACCGAAGGGATGGTTATCAGCGACGGAAATGTTGTGCTTCTCTGTTTCATGCGCCATTCCGAGCGTTCAATGCTTTTCAATACGGCTTTTGCCCTGTCCCTGAGCATTTTGAAGATTGCGGAGGAAAACGGAGGAAGAGCGTACTCTTCAGGCCTGTTCTTTGCTTCAAAGAAAAAGAGTGTCTTCGGAGATAGGCTTGCAGAAATTGAAGCTTTGAGAAAAGAAAGTGACCCCAATGGGATTATGAACCCTGAGACTCTTGAAGGGAAAACACTCCTGAACACAGCCGTGTCTCTGGGATCCACTTTCGAGCCGATGGGCAGGCTTGTAGGAAATATGTCAGGGATACGAGAAGTCAGTTTCAAAGATGAGAAAGAAATCCCTGCTGAAGTTGCTGAACTTGCCTATTCCTGTTCCCAGTGCGGGTACTGTGTAAGCGAGTGTGACCAGTACTACGGTAGAGGCTGGGAATCCCAATCCCCAAGAGGGAAATGGTTCTTCATTAAAGAGTATCTGGCAGGCAGGGAAAAGCTTGACCAGAGGCAAACAAACACATTCCTTGGCTGTACCACCTGCCAGATGTGCGACTCTCGCTGCGAACTAGATATGCCAATAGAACATGCCTGGATGACCATGAGGGATAAGCTGGTAGGGGAGGAGAAAAAGATGACTTTTCCACCCTTTGAGATTATGGCTGCAAGCCTCCTGGAAGAGAGGAATATCTGGGCAAACTACAGGAAAGACCGGGACAAATGGATACCTGAGGACATCCGTGCAAAAATGAAGGATGAAGCTGAATACGCCTACTTTGCGGGTTGCACTGCGTCTTTTGTAGAAAATGATGTTGCGATAGGGGCAGTCCGTATGCTAGATGACGCAGGAGTCGAATTTACCGGGCTCTTTGACAAAGAAGCCTGCTGCGGGATTCCAATGCTTGTTGCTGGCAGGTGGGATGTTTTTGAAAAGATAATGAGAATGAACGTCGCAAATATGAAAAAGAAAGGAGTAAAAACGGTCATCACCTCCTGTCCCGCATGCTGGCTAATGTGGCACACAGTCTACCCCCAGTGGGCAGAGAAGCTCGGAATCGAGTTCGGGCTTGAGACAAAACACTATTCCGAAGTCCTTGTGGAACGCCTTGATGTCCTTAAACCGAAGCTTAAGCAGCCTCTAGATAAAGTAGTAGCATGGCATGACTCCTGCCACCTGGGAAGAGCCGGAGGGGAAATATACGAACCTCCTAGAGAACTCCTGAAAGCCATTCCCGGCATCAGGTTCAGGGAACTGGAGTATAACAGGGAAAGAGCACACTGCTGTGGTTCCGTGGTCAGCCTTATTGCCGAACCTCCTGTTGCATACAGGCTTGGAAATATGAGGCTTCAGGAAGCCGTTGACGTGAATGCGGAGATTCTTGCAGCCCTCTGCCCGTGCTGTGTCTTCCAGTTCAGGGTGGCAGCACAGGAAAATAACCTTGACATTCAGGTTCATGACCTCGGCGCTCTTGTAGCAAGAAGCCTTGGGTACAGCATTCCTGATTCGACAAACTACACGTTGCAGTCATGGGTACCTTTTGAAAAGATGATCGATCTAATGAAGCCCGAAAACATGACTGACCTGATGGTCGAACTCCTGCCACAGATGATGGCTGCCATGCCAGCCCCGCTTCAAACAATGATGAAGATGGTGAAATACGTGCCCGGAATGGACTCCATGATGAAACCCATGATGCCGGTTATGATGCCGAAGCTTATGCCAGCAGTTATGCCAAAAGTTATGCCTGATATGCTCAAAGCCGTGGAAAGAAGAGTCCCAATGCCGGATTACATGAAAGAACAGCTCCCTGACCTCATGCCAAAAGCCATGGAAAACCTCATGCCCAATATGCTACCCGAGATAATTCCGTTGCTCACTCCGCGCATGATTGAGTATATAAAAACTCACTGAAAAATAGGCCGGAAAAAGAGAAAACTAAAACAAAATCCAGAAATCGAAGGAAAAAACTGAAAATTCCTTCGATTATCAATTTTCAAGATAATATTCGATTCTACGTTTTGTACCCATGAATATATTTTCGGTCAAATTTACTTGTTAACTTCTTTTATTCCATTTATTACTTTGAAAAACTGTTCTCCTTTGTCGAGTCGAATACTTAGTATTTTTATTAGTCCTCTTGAGCGAGCGAAGCGAGTGAAAAGGACCGCGTACTCCCGAGGAGCAATTCGGGCGAGACGAAAATCGGGCATTAAAAGAACCAGCAGACCCTTTTTTCATGATTAGAATCCTTTGCTCCAGAGGAATTCTTATATAGAAGTGCTTGCATTAAGAATAGGAAAATTACGCACAAAGGAAAGTGCTCTGGAATACAATTAACAGAAATTCATACTATTTCACATCATTTAAAAGGAGATTTGAATTTGGCAGCACAACCGATCTTTATATTAAGGGAAGGCAGCAAGAGAACCCACGGTTCCGACGCTCAGCACAACAACATCATGGCCGCAAAGGCAGTGGCTGAGGCAGTAAGGACCACTCTTGGGCCAAAGGGTATGGACAAGATGCTTGTAGACTCGATGGGAGACGTCGTCATTACAAATGACGGAGCAACCATCCTGAAAGAAATGGACATCGAGCACCCAGGTGCAAAGATGATTGTGGAAGTCGCCAAGACACAGGATGCCGAAGTAGGAGACGGGACAACCACAGCAGCCGTGCTTGCAGGAGAACTTCTGACAAAGGCAGAAGACCTCCTGGAAAGCGGTGTACATCCCACTGTTATAGCAAGCGGATACAGGCTCGCAGCAACGCAGGCTGTAAAGATTCTTGACACCATTACCATCAGCGCATCCCCTGAAGACACAGAGACTCTTGAGAAGATCGCAGGCACAGCCATCACCGGAAAGGGTGCGGAATCACACAAAGCTCACCTCTCAAACCTTGCGGTCCGTGCAATTAAGTCCGTTGTTGAGAAAGACGAAAACGGGAAGATCACTGTCGACATAGAAGATGTTAAAACGGAAAAGAGGCCCGGCGGCAGCATAAAGGACTCTGAGATTGTTGAAGGAGTAATCGTCGACAAAGAGCGTGTCCACACCGGCATGCCTGAGGTTGTAAAGGATGCAAAGGTTCTCCTTTTAAGCGTACCAATCGAACTCAAAAAGACAGAAACCAAAGCCGAAATAAAGATTACTACTCCGGACCAGATGCAGCTTTTCCTCGACCAGGAAGAAGCAATGCTCAGGGAAATTGTAGATAAAGTGATCGACACAGGCGCAAACGTAGTCTTCTGCCAGAAGGGAATTGACGACCTTGCCCAGTATTACCTGACAAAGGCAGGCATCTTCGCAATGCGCAGGGTAAAGAAGAGCGACATGGACAAGCTCTCCAGAGCCACAGGTGCAAGAATCATTACCAGCCTGGATGAAATCGATGAGTCCGACCTTGGCTATGCAGGTCTTGTAGAAGAAAAGGACGTTACTGGCTCCAGAATGACCTTTGTTACAGGCTGTAAGGAAAGCAAGACCACCTCAATCCTGCTCCGCGGCGGAACAGAGCACGTTGTAGACGGACTTGAGAGAGCCCTTGAAGATGCCCTCAGGGTTGTCGGCGTTGCCCTCGAAGACCAGAAGATTGTTGTTGGCGGCGGCTCCCCGGAAATAGAACTGTCCCTCAGGCTCAAAGAATATGCAGCAACTCTCAAAGGAAGAGAACAGCTTGCAGTAACAAAATTCGCTGAGTCCCTCGAAGTTATCCCGCAGACCCTTGCAGAAAATGCTGGACTTGACCCTATTGATATGCTTGTGGAAATGCGCTCCCAGCATGAAAAAGGGAACAAGAGAGCCGGACTTAATGTCTACAAAGGCAAGATCGAGGACATGTTCGAAAACAATGTTGTCGAGCCTCTCAGGATCAAGACCCAGGCAATCAATGCAGCAACAGAAGCCGCAATCATGGTCCTCAGGATCGATGATGTAATCGCTTCCACCGGCGGCGGAAGAGCAGCTCCGGGCGGAATGCCGGGCGGCGACATGGAAGACATGATGTAAAGATATCTAAAAAAATCAAAACTAAGCTGGAGATCCGGAAAATCCAAATTCTCCGGATCTTTCTTCTTTTAGAAAACTTCTTTTCGACTTTTGCTGAGTTTTGTCTTCCAGATAGAAATCTGTTTATCTGTTTTCAGGGCAAATCAAATTTTAGATAAAAACAGTTTTCAGAATAAATCTTAATTTTTAGCAAACTATTTTTGAGTAATCAATTCAGAGAAAAGAAAGGAAAAACGTTTTTCTAAAAAATAGAGACAGATTAGATCCAATAAGGATTCACCGGGCTTCGTAACAGGAGATTTCTCTTGCATCTACTACTACGGGTTTCCCGATTTCGTTTGAAATAACATTCCTTATCCTTGCCATACACCTGCATTCCAGCTGGATGCGGGCTGACAGAGCCTCCCGTTCTTCAATATAAAGTTCATTTGAGCTGACAAAAGAGTGAACTGAGATCTGCTTTTGAACAACCCTTGCTATGAGTCCCTGAGTCCCATCAGTCAGGTCCTGAAGACTTGTGGAAGTCAGGAGAACACTGTCTCCTGCATTGAGCCCCAGTACTCCGAAGAAGTTCTGCGGGTTTCGGATCTCAAGCGTCCTGAGATCATGCTTTTTCAGGATCTCAATCACGGAGTCAGCTATTCCTGTTAACGCAATATACTCCATGAGATCACCCGTACATTGGGAACTCCTTTTTAACTTCTCCTTTCCGCTCGGTAGCCTGAACGTCTTCAGCAAGTCTCTGGAGCTCGATTTCTATTCGTTCAGCCTGTTCTATAAGCCTGTCAGTGCTGATTGAAAGCCCGTACAGCTCATTAAGGACTCCGATCACAGACGACGCGGCCCTTGGATCAGGATTTTGAGTTTTTGTAGCTCCGAGGAGACTGATTGCAGGAATCCCGCGCATAAGGCATTCTGCCATTACGCTGCCAGATATTCCGGAAATGGTTCCCATCTGGAAAATCTCAACCTTATCCCTGATTTTATCCAGCATTTCGGGTGTGGTAGCTGCTCCGAAGACTTTTTGACCTCCGTCCATGATAGCTATCCCTGCAATAGAAGCAATCTCTTTGACATTGATAGACTCGGCCCAGTCTACAAGAGCATTGCTCACATCATAGGAAACCGAGTGGCTGATAGGAATATCGGAAATGACTATAATGATATTATGCTCCACATTTTCGTAGATCCTCACAGGCATGTTTATAAGCCCTTCATAAAGGACCGCAATCGAAGGGAAATACCTGGACTCAATGGAACCTATGTACTCCATGTTCAGTTCTTCGATCATATGCTGACTTGCAATATTCCCCACAAGCCCAATTCCGGGGAAACCTTCAATCAAGACAGGATTTTTTGATTGCACAGGTTTCGTAATAATCTTTACGTCATTGTCGTCATAGTCTGTCGTAGTTGACAAAAAACCACCTCATGAAATACATCCCCTATGAGTATATCTGATCTAATCCTAAATAAACAAGTTTCTCGCCAGCCCGGGTATGCGCCACTATCTGCACAGGCATCAATAAAAAATATCGATGATTCCGGGATTTCGAATGCCATTACCCTCTTTTTATTAAAAGAGAATCCTTTTGATATATATCTTTTCTCACTACAGAGGAAAAATAATTCAGATTAGAAACGCTTATTCTAATCTATGTGTTTTCTTCACTCAATGTTTGAGAGAGTATGCTAATGTAGCCTGTACTGTGAAAAATAGAAAAGAGAGGGAAAAATTTTCATAGAAAAGGTAGAAAATAAAAGGGAAATCCATAAAAGCAGCAGGTAAAAAAGCAGCAGACATAAAAGTAGCGGAATGGAAGTAAAAAAATTATAGTATTCAATAAGTAAGCCCGTAAAGGAAACTGAATCAAACACAGGAGGAAGTAATTCATGGAAAAACCAGTTCTTTATCTTGACCACGTAGGGGAAGAGAACACAGAAGCAGTTATTGAAGCTGCAGCAGAGAGGGCATTAGAACTTGGGATCACATACATTGTAGTCGCCAGTACCAGCGGAAAAACTGCTTTAAAAATGGCAGAAGCGGTAAAGGGCAGCAACATTAAAGTAATCGGAGTAAGCCACCAGTACGGGCAGAAAGAGAAAGGAGAATGGGAAGTTGAAGAGGAATATAGAAAGAAGCTCGAAGAGCTCGGAGCAATAATTACTACCCAGTCACATATGTTTTCCGGAATAGAGCGTTCGATTACAAAGAAATTCGGAGGCTATTCAAGAACCGAAGTGATTGCAGATACTCTGCGCTCCCTGTTTGGAAAAGGCTTCAAGGTAGCTGTAGAGGTCGCCATTATGGCAGCAGATTCAGGTCATATCCCTATCTCAAATGATACAGAAATCATAGCTATAGGAGGCACAAGATGGGGTGCAGATGTAGCTCTTGTCCTTAGGCCGGCTCACAGCAATGACTTTTTCTCTCTCCAGATTAGGGAAATAATTGCAATGCCTCGGGCAAAAGAAGACTGATCCAGAAGATGAGGATAAAAAAAGAAAAAAGGAGAAAGAAAATGGGGAGAGGGGAGTTATAATTTCTACATAAAATACAGAAAGATACAGAAAAGCGCCAACGATATTTGTAATTTATTTCGCTAGAGCTTAAGCTCACTTCATAGATTCTAAATTAGTCCTCTTGAGCGAGCGAAGTGAGCGAAAAGGACCTCGTGCTCCCGAAGCCAAACTTGGGAATGACACCGCCC
This sequence comes from Methanosarcina hadiensis, assembly GCF_046529725.1. Classification (GTDB taxonomy): domain Archaea; phylum Halobacteriota; class Methanosarcinia; order Methanosarcinales; family Methanosarcinaceae; genus Methanosarcina; species Methanosarcina hadiensis. Next base: position 3,474,966 of record NZ_CP136241.1, read on the forward strand.
TCCCGAGGCGGAACTCGGGCGAGACGGAAATCGGATGGCGCAACCAGAATTATTCGTACTTAGAAACCAGGTATTTTGCAATATATTCAGCAAAAAGTTCCAGATCATCGATATCATTTTGGAGATGCGAATAAAGTTTTCCCAGGTCGATATCAGCATACATGTGGACAAGTATATTTCGAAAGCCGGCCGCGGGTGCTAAATTTCTGGCAAATTCCATCGGGAGGATATTATGCTCACCAAGTACAAGAATAACATCTCTATAAGTGTCCGGGCGTCTCAGTTTCTCACTGGAAATGACCATCTCGCAGATATCAATCATGCAGGCAAGTGAGATTTCCATATACCTTTCAACTGCTCCCCTCAAAGTATGATTGCTCCTTATCTCTTCCAGATCATACTGTTGATATTCTTTGAGGGCGCTGACATACTCTCCAAGTTGCTCTAGTTTGAAGTTAATCTCTTTTATCATCGAAACCCACTCTTTGCTATCCTCTTAAGGCTTTCTTTTGCATGCCTTTCAATATGATACCTTTCATCCAGATATCTGGACATAATTTTAGTCTCAAACTTTACCCTTAAGGGTTCGTCAGATTTTAAAATGATTCCATCGCGTATAATATTATATGTCAAAAGGAGAGGAGAATCGTTGAGCACCACAAGGTCTACGTTATTTGTTTTAAGAAACCCTGTAAGTTCACTTATTAATTCAAGCTGCAGGTCAAAACTTTCATTTTGTAAAAGAGTATCATCAAGAAGCACAGCAATATCTATGTCACTCAGGCAATTAGATTCCCCCCGAACGGTTGAGCCGAAAAGATAGGCTAATGTAACATTCTCAAATCCGGAGAAAAACTCTTTTAGCTTTTGCTCAAGCTGTTCAGGATCCGATTGTGGCATAATGGGTTGCATAGAGATGGTCGCTTATGACTTTATACTTACCTCTGTTTATAATTTATGCAAGCTTCAAATTTTCAGGGATTTTCCTTTAAGGCTGTGGAAAACTTGGGAGGAAGTCTTTGTTTTATAGCTTCTTCTTAAAAGATAGTAAAATGAGAGAATTGCTTTCTAATGAACTCGTCAACCCCAAAGATAAATATATCTGAGTGGCATCTATAACCGCGGCATGTCAGCAATATTTGAAATCCTAGATAAGGACGCAGGCGGCAGGATAGGGAAACTCAGGACTCCCCACGGGATAGTCGAGACCCCTACAGTAATGCCTGTTATTAATCCGAACATCCAGCTTATTTCCCCGAAGGAGATGAGAAGTTTCGGGGCAGAGATTCTGATTACAAATTCCTACATTATTTACCGGAAAGAAGAACTGCGGAGTGCCGCCCTTGAAAAGGGATTACACGGGCTTCTTGGATTTGACGGCCCGATTATGACGGACTCGGGTTCTTTCCAGCTTTCAGTATACGGGTCAGTGGAAGTTACAAACGAGGAAATCCTCGGATTCCAGGAAAAAATAGGAAGCGACATCATAGTTCCCCTTGATATTCCGACTCCTCCGGACGTTCACTTTAAGAGAGCAGAAGAAGAGCTTACAATTACAGCAGAGCGCCTTGAGGCTGCCCGCAAATTCATCCAGAGCAAACAGCTCCTCGCAGGACCGGTTCAGGGTTCAACCTATCCAGAACTCAGGGAAAAGGCTGCATCTTACCTCAGAGATCTAAATTTTGAAGTTTACCCATTGGGAGCAGTGGTGCCCCTAATGGAATCTTACCGTTATGCAGAACTTGTGGACGTGATTGCAGCATCCAAAAAGGGGCTTTCTCCAACCTCACCTGTTCATCTCTTCGGGGCAGGGCACCCTATGATGTTTGCTCTTGCAGTCGCTCTTGGCTGCGACCTTTTTGACTCGGCAGCTTATGCTCTTTATGCAAAGGATGGACGTTATATTACTGCAAACGGGACATACCATCTGGAAAAACTGAACTACCTGCCCTGCTCCTGCCCTGTCTGCTCCAGATATACTGCCGAAGAATTAAGAAAGGCTAAGAATAAGGAAGAGCTTCTCGGGCGGCACAACCTCTATGTAACTTTTGCGGAAATCTGTCTGATTAAACAGTCAATCAAAGACGGAAAACTGCTTGAACTTGTTGAACAGCGCTGCCGTGCCCATCCGAGACTTCTTGACGGGCTGAAAAGGCTCTATACTCATTCTGCCTGGCTGGAGCAGTTTGACCCTGCAACTAAAGGGACATTTTTCTATTGCGGACCCGAATCCGCTTCCAGACCTGAAGTTTTGCGTTTCGGGAAGCGGCTTGAAAGGTTCGGCATTGAAGGTTCGGCAATTATACGCACGGCTCCGGTCAAAGGAGAAAAGAACTATGATCGGGTTCTTACTTTTAAAGCACCTTTCGGAGCATTTCCTGCAGAGATGGAAGAGGTCTACCCTTTTAATGCCGAAGTTTCGAAGTTTCCTGACTACGAGGCTCTCAGCATAGCCCTCTCAAATACGATTAGATTGATGGACCTGAACCCGGGAGCAGAATTTACTTTTATCTGCGAAAAAGAGTTTAAACATCCTTTAATTGAAGAAGTTGGAAAAAAGGCAAAGCTTGTGTACAGGGAAGATGGCAAGAGACAGCAAAGTGAAAATCTGTGACCTGAATTGAAACAGATTTCTACCGGTCTCTTTGAAACTGGAAGGGAGCTAAATTTGAGAGTTCTTCTCTAACAGCCCTTCATATCTATCAAATTTTACTTATCAAATTATACTTCCCAGCTTTGGCAGAATCTTTCGGTAAAAAAGGAAAAGGAAACTTTTTTGAAATGCGAAAGTTTTATAGGACTATTTGCAAACAAGCTCTTAAAATAAAAAATCCCGAAACACGACACTCCGATACAGAAAACTCCGTACAAACCGAATAATCACAGGTGAAATGATTGTCCCTTACAGCAAGAATAGGGGAGCTCAGTCCCTACCTCCGGCTGTTGAGGCCCGAGCTCTACTACATGGACCTTACTCTTCCGGCCTCAAGCGCAATTCTAGCATCCTACCTGGCAACCGGAGGGCTCCCCGAATTCCTTCCCTTCCTGATTGCCGTAATCGGAGGCTTTGCGGCCATAACCAGTTCATACGTTTTCAATGACTGTTGTGATATTGATATTGATACTATCAATCTCCCGGGCAGACCTCTCCCCTCATCAAGAGTTTCGAAAAACTCGGCGCTTATGTATGCTGGCTTGCTTCTGGTAATCGCAGGAGCTGCAGCTTTTTACCTGAACCCCGAATCTCTCATGGTTCTCTTTATCGCGGCTGCAACCATAACCGTTTATTCGATCTTTGCAAAGCGAAACACCTTCCTCAGTTTCCTGCCTGTGGGCATATCTTACGGGCTCGTACCCATAGGAGTATGGCTTGCATTCGACCCTGCAGGAATCTTAAAAGGAAGTGACGGGGTGATTCTTCCTCTCCCAGCAATATGTTTCGGGCTCATGATGTGCGTTAGTGACTGGGCTTTTACACTTGGAGGCGTTGCCAGGGATGTAGAAGGGGACAGGCTGAAAGGAGCCCCTACGATGCCTGTGACCTTTGGGATTCCCTTTACTGCCAGGTTTGTAACGTTCTGGTGGATTGTTGGGATCATTGCTTCTGTTATCATTGGCTGGTCAGCACAGCTGGGTCCTGTTTTCTTCGCAGGGGCTCTTGCTTCAGGGCTCTGGATGCTTGCTCAGTGCTTTGATTTTATTAAACATCCCACTCCTGAAAGAGGCGGGGCACTTTTCCTTAACGGCTCAAATTACAGGGCAATAATGTTTGGATCAATGATCATAGACGTTGTGTTCTGCATATATCTGGGATCTTATACCTCTATTCTCTGGTGAAAAAGGTAGGAAAAAATGGACGCGGATATTATTGTAATAGGCGCATCTCCTGCGGGACTCATGGCTGCCAGAAATGCCTGTGAAAAAGGCGCAGATGTTCTATTGCTCGAAAAAAAAGAAGAGATAGGCAATCCCCCACATCCTGCAAACTCTTTTTTTAAGGGGATGCTTGACAGGTGCGGAGAAAAAGCAGACCCGTCTTATGTAGTGCATTACCTTAAAGGAATGAAGATCATCTCTCCTGAAGGGCGCGAGGTGATAGTGGAAACTCCCGGTTATTCAATTGACAAAACAAAGTTTGACCGGTTTTATGCTGAAAAAGCAGTGAATGCCGGAGTTGAACTGAGGACAGGAATAGAAGCAAGAGATATCTGGAAAGAAGGAGGGGAATTTGCTGTCAGCACCTCGGCGGGAAGATTCAGGTCGAAACTTGTAATCATCTCAGACGGCATCAATTCGAAAATGGCATCTCTCCTGGGTTTGAAAACGATGAGATACCCTGGAGATATCGCATGGGGAACCGAACTGGAAATCAGGGCGCCAGGGCTTGGCAAACCTGACATGTTTGAGTATTATGTAGGAAATCACGCTCCGGGCTGGAAGACCACATATGCGCCCAGGGGGGGCGATAATGCAGCCATAGGAGCTTATGTGCGCAGGTGCGGGAAGGACGCGACCCCTTACCTGAATGCCTGGGTAGAGCGTTTCAAAAAGCTTAAAGGGCTCGAAGAAATAGAAGTTGTCAGAAGGCTTTCCGGAGGAGACCCTATTGTAACCATGCCCGGAGAGTACATAACTGATGGGATAATGGTAGCAGGAGGAGCCGCCGGTCAGTCCGGAATAGGATATGCAATGAGAGCGGGCCAGATATGCGGAGATGTGTCAGCCGATGCTGTAAAGAAAGGAGATATCTCAAAAGGTGCTCTCTCGGAATACCGGAAAACCTGGGAAAAAGAATTTAAGGTAGAGCATTACATTGGCCGGATGGGGCTTGAGACGCTCAGGAAGATGTCGGATAAAGAAATCAATGAGATGGTAAGGGTATTTGAAAATGAAGATCTCTCCTTTATACACGGCAGCGCTTTTGAACAGGCAATGCAGGTTTTTATATTCATGTTAAAGAAGAAACCTTCAGCTATGCTGAATTATATGGCATTACTGAGAAATAAATAAACAGAAAAATAAACTAGCAGGAAAATAAACTAACAGGAAGATAAACTGGAAGCAAAGGTAGGCTGAAAGGGACATAACTAAAAAGAGCTGAAAAAAGAAGAATTGGAAAATAGAATTTGACAACGTAGAAAAGAAAGACACCAGAAATCCAGGTGCAGGGAAAATATGCAGTACGAGTTTTACAAAAATCCCCTTTTCAGGGTTTATGCCGAAGTTGAAAACGGATGTTTGGCGATGAAAACCGGTGGAGCAGCATCTCCACTGATGAAAAAGGTCCTTAAAGCGAATATCTCAATTTTTGACGGCGAAAAGCCTGCAAACATAGAGGCTGACCGTTTGATCTATTCTACCTGGATGCCACCAATTCCGAGCACTGGTTTTGACCGCCTTGTAAAGAGCCAGCTTTCATCAATGCTCGGGAAAAACATTCCAGACCAGGTAACTATATCAATTACCGAAGATTGCCCTAACAACTGCATTCACTGTGCTCTTCCTGATACAAAGAACAGGGCAAAGCTTGCACCCGAGACGGTCGAAGACATTATAGACCAGGTGCTCGAAATGGGCACGACCTTTATCATCTTTGACGGCGGGGAGCCCCTTACATATCCCGGCCTGGAAGCCCTGATAGGCTATGTTGACCCTGAAAAAGCCATTACCGGCATGTTTACTTCCGGGGTGGGGCTGACCGGGGAACGCGCGCGAAGCCTTAAAGCTGCAGGGCTGTACTCCCTTACAGTCAGTTTTGACAGCGCATATGAAGAAAAACACGATTACGTAAGGGGCAGGAAAGGAGTATTCAAAAGCGCGGTCGAAGCAGTGAAAAACGGGCTTGAAGCCGGATTGCTTGTAAACATGTATGTGGTGCTCTCAAGGGATAATGTCAATGAACTTGATGAGCTTTACACCCTTGCAGCAGACCTTGGAGCCCATGAGCTCTCTTTCTATGAAATAGTGCCTACAGGCAGGTGGATGGACCACGCCTCCGAGATAATGACCCCAAAAGATATGCGAAAATTCGATAACTTTGTAGATCAGGTACGCGAAAAAAAAGGCCCGAGAGTTTTTCCGATTCCGCAGGTTATGAGAACCACAGGCTGTATGGCAGGCAGGAAATGGCTGCATATTACGCCTGAAGGGAATATCCTGCCCTGTGCCTGCATCCCTATTCCTTACGGGAATGTCCACAGGGACAGGGTAAAGGATGCCTGGAAAAAAATCAGGGACGACCCCGCATATAATGCCAGATGTTGCCTTATGAGGAACCCGGAGTTCAGGGAAAAATATCTGGAGCTTATGGAATGAACTTCAGCATCAAAAGTAAACTTTAGTACGAGAGTAAACTTCAGTACGAGAGTAAACTTCAGTACGAGAGTAAACTTTGGTACGAGAGTAAACTTCAGTACGAGAGTAAACTTCAGTATCAAAAGTAAACTTCAGTATCAAAAATAAATTGAACTCCAGGTTTCAGTAGTTTCAGGCTTTACATCTTGAAGCAAATACACAATAAAACATACAATTCTTTTTTCTATTGAATGTGCCTGCCTGAGTACAATAGATAATCAGGAGCACCAGCTACGAGAAACGAAAAAGTACACTTACAAAATATAGAAAAATTACTCTACTTATAAAGTACAGAAAATTAAAGTACTGCTCTGGTAATTGCAGTTTTTTTGAGAATAGAAAAATGAGTGCATGTGAAAGTAACTTTTTCACATGCAATTAAATTAAAGATTCTGGTGAATCCATATTATGAGATTGATTAGACTAAACCAGACCTCTGAAGTGTCATCAGGTCTTCAGTGGTAAGCTTTGCTCCGCCCTTGAACTTCTCGAAGATGGACTTGGCATCTTTCTGGAGTTCGGACTTGACAACGCGGGACTTTCCGTCTTTGTCTTTCTTCTTAAGCTTGAAGATTTCTTTGTCAAGATCCCTTATTTCTTTCTGGGCGTTAATGAAAACCTTGTGCTGTTCGTCAGCTGCTTCCTGGGCTTTTACGAATTCCCTGTGTGCAATATCTGACTCTGCTCTGGTCCTGTCAGCTTCCTTGAAAGCTGCAATCATCTTCTCGTGGTATTCCTGCGCCTGCCTTGCATACTCGGCAAGTTCGTCATGGAATACTGAAGCTTCGTCCCTGATTTTCTGGGCTTCATCCAGGATATTTTTCAGTTCGAGGTTGCTTTCAAGCTGTACTTTTTTAACCTGGTACTGCTTCTGAAGCTGCTGGATCTTACCAACGAGTTCTCTTTCCTTAGTAGTGCTCAGGACTTCGGTCTGCTGGGCGAATTCAAGGCGATCGATGTCTTTCCTTAAGGCTTTGATTGAGGGCCCGCCAAGGTTGTTCTGTTTCCTGATGGAATCTGCTTTTGCAAACAGGTCATTTGCTCTGGCGTTGGTCTCATCGCGCTTGTTCTTGTATTCGCTGACCTTTTCATTTATCTCGTCCCTCAGAACTTTTAATTCCTGGGCTTCGTTGATAAGGTCTTTCGTCTTCTTGTTGAGGTCGTTGCGCTTTGCGGCGAGAGCGCTGGCTTCAGCGTTTAAAGTGTTCCTTTTTTCTTTGGATTCTTCAGAAATGTCTTTCAAATCTGATCTTTTTTTCTGCAATTCCTTTAGCATCTCTTATTGTGCCTCCCGGTCCAGCAAAAGAGCTGGCATTTTAGTAGTGTTCGATGTCGACATGCTGTGCCTGATTACAACATTGATAAGAAAGAGATTCAAGAACAGGGATTACGGCTCTCAGATCTTTTACTGTTATGACCACGTCCGCATACTCCCTAAGGATGGGCTTTGGATTGAAAGCTATAGCAAAACCTGCTATCTCAAAAATACAGGCATCATTAGCGCCGTCCCCTACAACCACACATTGTTCGGGCCTGACATTGTAGAGCTGTGCCAGTTCCTCGAACACTTTAGCTTTTGAATCGCTTTGTGTGACAGGGCCGACAACTTCTCCTGTGAGATAGCCGTCTTCCACAAGCAGTTCGTTAGAAACGACAAAATCGATACCAAGCATTTGACCTACCCTGTTAGCGGCTAAGGTAAATCCGCCGGAAATCATAGCAGTCTTATAACCCCGACTTTTGACATACAGGACAAGTTCGGCTGCTCCCGGCATGAGGTCAATTTGATTTACAGCATCAAGGGCAGTCTCCAGAGAAAGTCCCTCAAGAAGTTTTACCCTTTCTGCAAGCGCTTGCTCGAAATCGAGGTCTCCATACATCGCTCTCTTCGTAATCTCCTCTACTTTGCTTACAACACCTGCAGCCCTGGCGAGCTCATCGATGGTCTCAGCGTCTATAAGGGTGCTATCCATGTCAAAAACTATGAGTTTGTTTTCAGTAGAATCGTTTATAGGACAGTTCACTCAATCAAAACCTGGACCTGAATATAGATAGATATAGCGGGATAATTCCCGAGAAGGGCATGCCGTTTTAAGTACCGTTTTTAGAGGTACCCCCACAGCCTGATATAACACATTTGCCCTGACATTAAAAGCCCACCAACGGATAAGTTTTCAAATTATAATGCGGGTTTCGCGAAAATAAAACCACAAAACAACAGCATTGATGTCAACGTTTTTGACTGAAATAAATCACATCCCTTTTAAGCTTTTCGGCGGACTTATGATATATATCGAATAATGATTATAAATAAGACAGATATATATAAAATAAAGGTGATAAGGGAGGAAGATTGCCAAAAGGATTATAAACCCTTTAGGAATTCCACTATTGAAGAAAAAGGTCAACACAGGATTTTGAAAAAAATGGTCAACATAGGCTTTATAAAAATGGGCAACCTGGGAATGAGCCAGGTTATCAACCTGATCCAGGATGAAATTGCAGCGCGAGAAGGAATTACTGTAAGAGTGTTCGGTACAGGTGCCAAGATGGCTCCTGCCGATGCCGCAGACACTGAAAGCTTCAAGCAGTGGAATGCTGACTTTGTAGTGATTATCAGTCCAAACGCAGCAGCTCCAGGTCCTACCGCAGCCCGCGAAATCTGGAAGGACGTACCCTGCATCATAGTCTCCGACGGTCCTACGAAAAAGGAAGCTCGTGAAGCTTTAGAACAGGAAGGCTTCGGATACATTATCCTCCCGGTAGATCCTCTCATAGGAGCAAAAAGAGAGTTTCTTGACTCCGTCGAGATGGCATCCTTTAACTCCGATGCTATGAAAGTGCTTTCTATCTGTGGCGTTGTAAGACTTATCCAGGAAGAGCTCGACAAAGTAACAGAGCAGGCCGCATCTGGAAAATCTGGAAAGAGCCTGGAACTTCCACACATTTTCGCAAAACCTGAGAAATGCGTTGAACATGCAGGCTTTGCAAACCCTTATGCAAAGGCAAAAGCTCTCGCTGCACTTCACATGGCTGAGAAAGTGGCACAGGTTAACTTCCCCGCATGCTTCATGTTAAAGGAAATCGATCAGATATGCCTTACAGCAGCAGCCGGGCATGAGATCATGGGAGCCGCAGCCCTGCTAGCAGCTCAGGCAAGAGAAATAGAGAAATCCAATGACACAGTCTTCAGGCAGCCCCACGCAAAAAATGGAGCCCTGTTGAAAAAGGTCAGATTATACGAAAAACCAGAGTAAATGCTGGAAAGGTTGTTTCCAGCTCTAAAACATCCCTGGATCTAAATAAAGGCTGGAGGGGCTGGAAAAATGTCCCTCTCAGACCTTTAAAAAAGGGAGGGACAAAACCTTCTAGCAAAATGCATTGTTTGTTAGCTTTTTCATTACAAAATTATCTTTTTAATTGTTACTCTTGAAGTGTTACTCTTGTAACCTCTTCTGCATCATTTCTTTGAATCTTCAACTTCCTCCAGCACTGAGGTGTATTCCAGAAATACACATGAAAGATCGATTGTAGCCAGAAGGTCGACAATTCCTACAGCTGCAACGATTCTCCCGTCCTTTGACCGAATAGGAGCAACTACCACATGTTTTCCACGATACACGCCTTCTGCTGGAACCTCATGGGCAACTTTGTTGGTCTTTAATACCTCTTCGAGTACAGGGCCTGTATAATCTCTATCAAGGACTTTTCCCTTTTCCAGTCTAAGCCCTCTCCTTTTCAGGCTTCTTATGGTTGTAGGAAGACCCGTTAAAGAATGTATTGCAACCGCTAATGACTCAAGGTCTTCAGGCCCGGAGTCTTCTGAGATAGATAGGGAAATAATGGTTTCACCCCCATATGGATATCTGGCAACCGGTACAGGCAAAAAACAGGAATATTATAAATAAAAAATTAACCCTATTTTTCTGCCATATTTAGAGTATATTTTTTCCAAAGAATATATAATCACTCTTCATTCTCAAGGGCTTTTATTAGCGCCTGTTTGTGCATTTCTCCAGACTCGTGAATACCTCCAAGGTCCCCCCTTGCAGCCCTGCAGGGATAATGCTGGATTAATAATCCGGCTTTAGGGGGAGCATCTTTTACAGGCACCCCGACGATCTCCTTTGCCATATGCCACGTACTTCCGCAGGGAGCGCCTTTTATGACCTTAACTTCGGCTATTTTTCCATTCTCAGTCCTGACCTTAAGAACGGGGGACCCAAAAATCTCAGCAAAAGGCCGGTTGAAGGCGTTGGGCTCGAGGGTGCAGCAAATCTCATCAACCTCAACGTCCATCCCTGAGGCTTCGGAAATCTTTTTCAATTCAGGAACTGATGCCCTGGATGGGCCTCCCGGGACAATCAAAGATTTGACACCTGCTTCTGCTGCAAGTTTTGCAATTGCTGAAGTCAGGTCAGGGTGCAGAGAATAAGTTACCAGAATATCGGCAGAAAAAACATTCCTGTCGAAATTAAGGCTCTCCAGGAATTCATCAGGCTCTTCGATGAATAAGGGCACGAACTCAGGCAGATCGGCAGTTACAACTGAAAAATCACTGTGTTCCTTTACGCTTTCAATAAGGCGGTGCCCGTACTTGCCCCGTGTGATAACTCCTATTACTGTCATTACTTTAAGTTATTTTTAATGTTTACATAAATAGATACTCATTTTATCCTGAACTTCTGCCCTGACCTGCCAGTTATCCCGGGCCTCTATAGACTATAAATATAGATAGAGCGTTTCAATAGAACCTGTTAAGAAAAAAATAATAAGGCGGTCTTCATGAAAGGCAAACTGATTACACTTGAGGGCATTGATGGTTCAGGCAAAAGTACGATTGCAAAAAAACTTCAGGAAAACCCTGATATTTGTAATTTTGATCCGATTTTTACCAGAGAGCCAACCAGAGGCACACTTACCGGAAATGCCGTAGAAAATGCCATACAGTCTGAAACCGACCAGCTTGCCGAATTATTCCTTTTTACAGCTGACCATGCAGAGCATCTGGCAAAACTTGTGAAACCGTCACTTGAAAAGGGTAAAACCGTAATTTCTGACCGTTATTCAGACAGCCGCTATGCTTACCAGGGAATAACTCTGAAAAACCGGTTTGAAAACCCTCTTGAATGGGTAAAAAATTTGCATTCAGAATGGACCGTTGTTCCGGACCTTACTTTTCTTTTCGACATTGAACCTGAGATCGCAGTTGATCGCTGCGGAAAACGAGGAGAACAGACAAAGTTTGAAAAAATAGAGTTTTTGAAAAAGGTCAGAGAAAACTTCCTCAGCTTCGCTTCGGATGAGCCGGAACGTTTTGTGATAATCGACGCATCCCGTTCCCGAGAAGATATCGAGAAAAAAGTCGTGCAGAAAATTCTCGAGTTTATTCGGCATGATTGAGCAAAATACCGGTAACCGGAAAGTTAGATGTGCAGGAATTAGAGTTAAGAATGATAAAAAATAAAAAAATAAAAAATTCGTTAGAGTCCGTTATCATCAGCAAACTTAATGAGGGCCTCTCCAAGCATCCGGACGTGAGCTGGATTGAGATTAAAACGGGACTTTTTCATGCCACCGCGTTCTTTTGCTAACTCTACATATTCCTTTTCGAAACGGTCGCTATGAGCAAGAGAGATGGTCATATACCAGCCACCCCCCATCTTAATCTCCACATAACCGTCTCCATCGCTTACTCCTGTGCTTTCTTCTACTGGCTCTTCAATGTTTTCTTCAGTTTCTTTTCTTGCTGCCATGCTGTAACCTCAAATTGTTTGTATTATGGTAAAATCTGATAATTCGATACAAATCTGATAATTTGATACAAATCTGATAATTTGATATAAATCTGATAATTGGATAATGTTTGTAACGTTATATAAGATGCTCAATACATTATTATACCAGAGGCATAACGAAGGAGTAAAAGATCTCCTGTGCATTCACGTATCATTCTTAGCCTTTTTAAACCCCTGTGTCATTACTTCAGGAGGGACCGAACCTGAGTGGATTGCAGTTGCCACCAGAGCACCTTTTATGCCGAGGCTATTAAGAGCTAAAAGGTCTTCCATACCTCTAACCCCTCCTGCAAGCAGAACATCGTGTACTGAGCTCTTAGCCAGTTTCCTGAGGAACTCAGGGTCAAAACCTGAAGCTGTGCCTACTCTGTCAAGGTCAAGAAAAATCAGGTCTTTTAATGGGAGATCATTAAGAAGTTTTACGATTTCAAAAGGATTTTCAGGGATCTCAGGATCCTGTTTGAGAATCTTTCCATATTTGACGTCTATACTGACACTGATACGCTCCGGATTTCGAGAAGCTGCATCCCTGATTACTGAAAGCGAGCCAGTTTCCGTACCTATTACTGCAGTTCCTGCAATAGAAAGGGCTTTATCCACATCCTTTAGAGAAGATGCTCCAAAATCAAGCATCGTATTTGCTTTTAGACTTATTTCCCGGATAATCTCTGCATTAGTGTCAACAGGCCCTTTGCCTTGAAGCGCATTAAGATCAGCAATATAAACTTCTCCAGGGCGTAAAAGTTCAAGTATTTCCTGAGGAATTGAGGTCTTACATACCGAACTTGAATCCGAAACCGGGCGGTAATTTTCCCTAATTCCGCCTTTTGCGAGAACTACGGTACGATTAAATATATCCATTACGAAGACTACTCGGAACATACTTATTCGATAATTGCATCATCCTATAAAAAAATATAAAATAAACTTAATTGTATAAAAGGGAAGAGTATACATTCCAAACATTTAACTTCATGCTTTACTAGAGGCTTTCTATGAAACTGCTTGTGAGTCCAATTGACAGAGAGGAGGCGATAATCGCTTCTATAGGCGGCGCGGACATTGTAGATGTCAAAAACCCAAAAGAAGGTTCACTTGGAGCCAATTTCCCCTGGGTTATCAGAGAAGTTAAAGCGGTTGTGAACGGCAGGCAGCCAATAAGCGCAACAATTGGGGATTTTAACTACAAACCCGGAACTGCCGCCCTTGCAGCACTTGGCGCAGCCGCAGCAGGAGCAGATTATATAAAGGTAGGTCTTTTCGATATCCAGACTGAAGAACAGGCCCTTGAGCTGCTCACAAAGATTACACGGGCCGTAAAGGATTATGACCCATCAAAAAAGGTTGTTGCCTCAGGTTATTCGGATTATAAACGCATTAATTCGATATCTCCTTTTTTGCTCCCCGCAATTGCCGCAGAAGCAGGGGCAGATGTGGTAATGGTAGATACGGGTATAAAGGATGGGAAATCCACCTTTGAATTCATGGATGAAAAGGAACTGAAAGAATTTACAGATCTTGCTCACAGGTACGGGCTTGAGAATGCGATTGCCGGCTCCCTGAAATTTGAGGATCTCCCTGTACTGGAAAAAATAGGGCCAGATATAATTGGTGTCCGCGGTATGGTTTGCGGCGGAGACAGAAGAACTGCAATCAGGCAGGAACTCGTAGAGAAGCTTGTAGCTGAGTGCCAGGCCTGAGAATCCAGCAAACCTCAGGATAGTATAAAAACATAAAAATATGTGCCGGCATGTCTTTCAGGCAGGCCGGCCAAAAAATAATTATATGTCATTCGCTTTTCTAATCTGATGTTTATTTTCGGTCATATAGGCATAACCCTGGGGATCTTTTATTTACTGAGTCGTTTGTTTCCGGAAAAGAATATTCCGGTAGACCTGAAATGGATCGCTTTTGGAGCACTCCTTCCGGACTTTATTGACAAACCCCTTGGCAGGATAATCCTTGCCGAAACCATAGGAAGCGGAAGGATATTTGCGCATACCCTTATCTTTGCAATCTTCCTGGGGCTGGCTGCATATTATATACTCCAGCAAAAAGGCTGGATAACTCCTCTTATTATTGCAGGCGCTTCCTTCTGTCACGTTCTTGAAGACCAGATGTGGAACTCGCCCACAGCCCTTTTCTGGCCATTTCTTGGATGGGAATTTCCAAGGGATACATTTTCCGGAAGTTTTATTGAATACTTCATGGGAATCCTGAATCGTTCATACGACCCGGCTTATTCAGGAGTATTTATCCCGGAAATAATAGGATTAGTAATCATTCTCCTGTTCCTGGGCAGCCAGATAAAGTCAAAAATGAAAGAAAACCACAGAACCGTATCCTGACCAAAAACCTTCTTTTAACCTGAAAGACCCTGTTTCAATTCACCTGAATATAAGCACTCATATTAACTTTCCTGACGCTGTAAAAAAACAATCTAAAAAAGGATAAAAAGGATTAAAAGGATTAAAACTAATCCTTATGAAAACTCGATGTCACTTTAAGTAATGCTCTTTCATTCTAATCTTTTTTATACAGGCTCCGCTACTTAACTTAGAAATTAGTCCTCTTGAGCGAGCGGAACGAGTGAAAAGGACTTCATGCTCCCGAAGCGAAACTCGGGGAGTGAAAAGGACTTCGTACTCCCGAGGCGAAACTCGGGTATTTCAACCCAAAAATTAGTCCTCTTGAGGAAGCGGAGCGACCGAAAAGGACACCGCCCTCCCGAGGTGGGACTCGGGAGAGACGGAAATCTGGAAGCTAAACTCCAGTACCAAAAGGACTCAGGGAGTATTCTGGTATATCTTTATGTTAAGGGAGTCATAAATCTTGTATAGAGGCTTCTCCTGAGTTTCAGAGTCATTTTCAGCGGGATAATATTCCGTTTCGGACCCGGAGAATCTTTCCAAACCCATTGCCTCTGAGAAAGATGTCACTATAAGGTAGAAAGGTTCATTTAATCCGGGACTGGCAGAATCCCGGGAAGATGCCTTAATCTGTCCCTGTTTGCTTGAAGAATTTCCTGAAAATGTATAGCCTCCTTTTTCTTCAGGAGAGAAGACATAAGGGTATTCTGCTTTTGATTCAACTAGCCACCTTACCCCTTCCACTTCATTCTGTGGTACAGCTTCCGAGATCCCACCTGCATGTGGTGAACTAAAGCAGCTGAAAAATCCTAATGTCCATATAAAACCAAGTACGAGGATTGCAGCTCCAAGACCGGTTGGATATCCCTTTCTTAGAAGGACAATATAGACAGAATATCCCAGCAGCGGAATCCGGGCAAAGACTACGAAACTTAGATTTACAAACCTATCTACAGGATAGGATATAAAAGGATTTAAAAGAAAACCCAGTTCCAGCAAGAACGCGGCTATATACAGAAGCAAAAAGCGTGGATACCTGCGGACAAAATGCTGGCAGAAGCGTTTGCGGTTTTGCCATACAATTATTGTATTGATTATGATAAAAATTAACGGGATATAATACTTGCCATAATAAAGATTAAAGAGATGTATGAATTCAAATATTCCGTATTCCATGCTCGGAATTGTTGAAAAGCCTGCCGATATCAGCGTCTGGATACGCCAGACGAGAGCCGGAAGAAAGATATTAAAAAATCCTGAAGCATACTTTGCGCAGACCAGGAGGCTTCCTGAAATAAATGAGAGAAATATAAACAGAGGGAGTACTTTCCCTGAAGAACTGGATAGAGGATCCTGAGAGAGGCCCTTGAGACTGAGAACTTTTTTGAGTAGGCCTGAATGCATTGCCTTACCTGCAAAAGTAAGCAGCAGAGCAAAAGACAGGAGGTATGTAAAGATAAAGGGATGAGCCAGTGGGAGCAGGGGTATCATAAAAAGAAGGCAAGCTATCATTGCCATTTTATTTTTGCCGGATATCGCATTCCACAGCAACAGGAGATAAATGGGCACAAGGCAAAAAACAAGATAATAAGGGACTGTTGATGCCTGGAAATGTCCAAAGTATGGGATAACGGAAGAAAGAAAGGTTACTGTAACCAGTTTTTCACGGCTCATAAAGCCTCGATAGAATAGATACATACCTGTAATAAATATAATCGAGAAAAGGACCGGTAAAAAATGAGATAGGCCCTGAACCCCTATGCCTGAAACAAGAGCCAGAGTTGAAACTAACAGAGGCCCGGCGGGAGAAAGGCTCGAAAAGGTAGCCGGACATGAGTTTTCTGAAATTCCTGTACTTATTGCCAGACCCGGGTACAGGAAATCATTTCCCCTGCCTACTGAAGCATAACCGAGCATGTAAGGGATAATTAATACAATAACATGAATAAGCAGCAGTACCAGAACCGGACTACTTTTCTTAGATGCAAGGAGCACAAGGCATGCGGAAAGGTAACAGAAGAGCAGGATCAGGAAAAAATGAAAAGGAAGCTGCTCATAGATGTTAGCTGCATACCCTTCGGGCTTAATTTCTCTAAGAATAAAGAGACTGTAAACAAGCAGTAACAGAGAAATCGAGATTATTAGATTTAATATTTTGTTGTTGAGTCTAGACAATGTGTCCCCCATCCTTCCAGAAAGTTACAGAGTCCAGTTCCCATATAAATTCGAGGATAGTACCTGAGATAGTACCGTACAATTCTCGTAAGTCGCTTTCAAGACAGTCTGCGACAAGGGAACTTTCGTTCTCAAAATTTCTTTCGTCCAAGAGTCTTTTATTAGTCATTTTCTCCTATTTATTTTCCGTGTATGCAATCACCTAATAAATAGTTGATTGTTGCCGGGATATAGATGGAAATTATCCTCAAGCTAATTGATGTCCGCATAAATAAAAAACCTTAAGAATTAAAGGCTTTCGGATTCTTAAAGAGCTGGCTGGTAAATTCAGGCTATTTCCAGCACTTCTAAAATATATAGGTTTAGCGATAGGAATTAATCTGCAGGAGAAAGTAAGAATACAAAAGTATAATTTAGAAGAATATATGCATAAATCCAGAAAAATTAGTCAGAATGGGTTTAAAGATTAAATATCCATTTCCCTTACAGATTCCGATACTTCGGAGCAAATCCTGTTATTTATTAAAATGTAACTTAAGTAATAGAACCTATTTACCCGGTTTACAGAATACTAAAGATTTGTTTCTGATTAAAGTATCAGAAAACTTTTTAAACGCATGTTACTCCTGAATAGTCCCTTAAAGGGATCTTCTCAACATCTTTTAGTTTGCTAAGGATGTGCCGGATTCTTTGTTCGACAAGCTTCCCTTTTATGCACCAGTAAAAAGGTCTTTTATTTCCAAGAGATGGAAATCTGGCACAGGAAATATCCAGGGGATGGAAATAGAAAATAGTGTGCCCTCTTTTAAGGCTCTGCATTAGCCCGTCCAGTATAAATGATGAGCCCAGAAACCTAAGCATAGGGCCGCCTGATGCGGGGAACTTTAACCCATGCTGACAATAAGCCCACGGGAACTCGATAAAACTTCTATCATTGCCTGCTTCAAGTTCGCTTTCTGCAGGATAATAAGGATAAGACGAAACTGTCCTGAGGGCGGAATCAGTTTTATTGTAAAAGGAGTTAACTGAAACGGATGAATCGTACTTAAATCCCATCCTTTCAAGAGAATCAACCATCCAGCCGCTTACAAGAGCGTTTGGTGCCCTGTAACCTATCAGTTTTTCTCCGCTTATTTTTTCGAGCATTTTCTTTGCAGCCAGAGTCCTTTCTTCAAACTCTTCAACACTCATCAACTGTTTTTTTGTCTCAGGGTCAATCTTACAGGCATGGCTTAGTCCGTGGCAGGCAAGCTCATGCCCCCTATCTACAATTGATTCTACCAATCCTGGATAATGCTCAATGGTATCTGCGACAACAAAAAAAGTAGCGTTTACGTTGAACTCATCAAGGATATCCAGAACCCTTTTTGTAGGCTCGCTCAAGAAGTCATACCTGCCGTGCCAGCTCCTAAAGAATTCATCTACAGTTCTATAAACCGAGAAAGGAGAGCTGCAAACGGAAGGAATATGATACCAATCTTCAAGATCAACCGTAACTGAAAGACTGCTGTTCATGAAATCCCCCAATATGAACTATGTTTGCGTGTATCGTGAAACTAGATATGGAAGTTCCATAAGAGTAGGAATTAGCAACTGCATATTTCCCCACTGGTTTAGAAAGCCTCCCCATTAAATGGAAGGTTTTAAGAGTATAAAAGATTTTTGAATTATTAGAGAGAAAACTGGGATAAAAAGAGCCTGATAAGGCAAAAAGTATCCTAATACCAATAATAGGAAAAAATAAATTTTATAATGAAGATAGTTATAAATACTAGATGGTTAAGATATCCAGCCTATTAAGGTGATTCTTTTAGAGCTTCTGACAAATAAGTAAATTTTTCGGCTAATAAAAGCAACTATTCAGTATAGAAATATATAGTCTGTATTATACAGGTTCTTTAGGTTCTTTATAACTTAAGGCAACGAATTTAAGGCAATGAATTCATCCAGAAACCTGCTTTCAAACAATATATAGAAAATATATAGGACCGATAAAGAAAAGCGTGAATAAACTTTTTTTACACTGATCCTGGAGGTTCAGAATGGTGCTTATTATACATCCTGAAGTTTACCAGGAATAGAAAATAGAATTTAGAGAATGTAGCGCTTTTTGATTCTGCCATTAGAAATCTGGAAATTCATTTAATTTTTCCTCTAAAAAGTCGCCATTTCATTTTAATATAAGAAAAAATGTTTGGTATACTGTTAAAATTTATTTTGGAATATATCAAAAATATTTTATAATAGAACTACATAATCTTCAAAGTCAGCTCTTAATTATACAAGTAAACAAGAGTTTCGCAGAATGAGTTGACGGCCTGTAAGTGATGGCTAAACAGGAAAATATTGACCTGAAAAAGCATCCTGTGATTATCCAGGTTTTTTAGAAAATCCAGAGCCAGAACTTCTAAGGTCTGACCGCCTCCAGTAACTGATCCCTATTATGTAATTGGAGAGTGGAAAATCCTCTGCACCGTGTCCGCCCCACAAAACGCAGAGAATCGAATTGGATAGATTCAAGAATATTACGCAGACGTAATTAGATTTTGAATTACCGTATAGACCCGACATAATTAGATAATTGAAACATACTCGGTCTAATTAGATAGTTCGGAAACGCATTACGAGTACGACGTAATATGGAATTTTGAGAAATATCCGGGAAGAGTATAGATTCTCCTGGAATTTTTGAGTTTACTCAAGTTCTAAATCCAATCCAGAGGCGATACGATGCTTAAAAAAAATCTGAGAACCCTACTCCAGAAAATGCGTCTTATTTTAACAACCGTATCAACCGTTGGACAAGTATACAACAATTCTATAGTTCTTTGAGTTGCTCGAATCCGAACCCAACCAAAGGTGATACGATGCTGGAAAAGGAGCAGGAAGTCCCATTCCTGACAACATGTCTTAGTTTAACTGCCGTATTTGCTTTTGGGAAATATATACTGTGACTCCAGGAGTTTTTGAAGTCTACTCGAATTCCAAATCCAACCCAAAGGTGATACGATGCTAAAAAGACAGATAGGAACCCTATTCCTAATAACATGCCTTATTTTAACAGCCGTACCCGCTGCGTTAGGCGCACAGAATACAGTAACCGTAAGTCCGACGTCCGGATCAAATGCTCAAACTGCAATTAATAACGCAATAAATTCCGTAGCATCAGGAGCAACAGCAAGCAACCCTGGGTATGTTATCCTTGCTGCCGGCACTTACAAAATAAGTGCACCTATAGTTTTGAAGTCCAATGTAGTACTGAAAGGTGCGGGCGACAATACAATAATCTACGCTACCGGTTCAGTTTGTAACTCTGATGGTGCCCCTGCATATATATTCGGGTCAGGTGTTTCTAACGTTGAGATATCTCATCTTCAATTCCAGAGTTCGGCAACCGGGCCTAAGGATGGAGGTCATGGAGACTATCGGAACTGCATAAAATTCACATCCGTGACCAATGGTAAAGTACATGATATTTTATTCACTCGCTACCTGTATGGCGACGGTGTCAGAATCAGTAAAAGTTCCGGAATAGAGGTATATGATTGCAGAATCAAGTCCTCAGGTCATGATGGTGTGTCATTCCTGTCCGGCACCAAGAATTCCAGAATGTATAACAATTATGTTGAGGTCCAGACCAATACAGGTGTGAGAGTGGACAACTGCGCAAATATTGAAGTTGACCATAACACCTTTACAGGCAGTGCAGGGTCAGGATGGTGCTGCGTTCAGCTCCAGAATACGCTGACAGATGTGAAAGTCCATAACAACATTATGCACGATTACAAAGGATCAAGCAGCAGCGCAGGTGTTGGAAACTGGAACGCAAAAGGATCAATTAGCGTTAGTGATAACGTCATGTGGAATGTATCCCCTTACGTTCAGGTAGGCTCAGGTTCAAACATACTGGGACCATCAGACCGCAATGTTGAAAACTGGGTAGCAAAGGGCTATGGATACGGCTCTATTGGCAGTAAATCAAGCTCACAGAGTACAGCAACCGTAAATTCGACGTCTGAAACAAATGCACAGGCGGCAAGCAATACAACTGCTGAACCAACAGCTAATGCAACTGCTACAGCAACAGCTAATGCAACCACTGCAACAACAGCAAATATAACAGCTACAACAACTACAGCCAATACTACTGCAACAGAAACTGCTCCTCAACAGGTAGCTGAAACTGATAATACGTCATTGATAGACAAGAATACAATAATCACCCATGACAACCGCCTCAGGGAAGCCACTCCTGACACAGTATATAAGGACAAATTGTATATTGACATAGGAAGCAGGCCAGGGGTAGGAAAATATAGAGACCTGCTTTTATTTGATTTGAGCGAATACAGTAATGCTGAAAATATTAGCAGTGCAACTCTGTCTCTCTACTGGTATTATCCAGATGGAACGGAAAGACCAGAAGACGCAGTTGTAGAGATATACAGACCAGCTGCAGCCTGGAATCCTGAAAAAGTAACCTGGAACAGCAGGGATAACGGAGTGCTATGGGCACAGCCCGGAGGAGACTGGTATGATATGAATAGTGTCTCTCAGGGGGACGCACCATACGCTACGATTACTCTGAAAGGAAGCGATATACCTGACAACAGATACTACGAGCTGAATGTAACCGATCTCGTGAAAGAGTACGTTAGCGGGGAATATGAAAACACAGGGTTCCTTATAAAAACTCGCGGTGAGAATGCAGACTATGTGGCATTCTACAGTAGCGAAGTAGAAAATGAAAGCCAGCGCCCAGTGCTGACTATAGAAGAAAAATCGTAATTTAACAACCCTGACTTCAGGAAGAGAACTCAAAGATGATAGGACTTGAGGATACTGAATCTCCTGTCCGTATCTTTCAGTTCTTCCTGTCTTTTTTTATTAAAACTATGATTTAGAATTAAGGTTTAACGCACTCTCGGGCAATCTAATTTCATGCTTTATTATAGGCTTTATATGAAACTGCTATTATCTCAAATCTTCATCTTCTCCCGGAAGAAAATCCAGGGTTGAATCTCACGGATTTGCTCAGACTGCCACAATTAAGTCTCCTTGATTTGGGAAAGTCTAAATTAAAATCGTTCTGATTATTTATCGTATACGTATTACATCACAAAGATTAATAAACTCTATAAAGTATAATTATAATTCTATAATAGGTTGAAGACGCCTTATCACATAATTAGGTCCTGTAGATATCAGGCTATAAAAAGAGCCAGAGCCAGGCATTTTAAATTTTCGGATATATAAGCAGATAACTTTTTTTAAGCTTAAAAGGCTATAGTTAAGTGTATTGGGGGTACAAAATGAACGGAAATTACTGGATACATATTAAGGGAGAAAAAAAGAAAAAAGGAATCCTTATTTTAATTCTTTTTATTCTGATAGTAAATGCAACTATTGCCCTCTCAACGGCCCAGGCAGAAACGGCAGTTTACGTAAATACTGATGGGAGCGGGGATTTCAATTGTGATGGGACAGATGACCAGACAGAGATTAATAAAGCTCTCTCATACGTAGCTGAAAACCCTGAATTTACAACCGTCCATTTGAAAGGACCCAATACCT
Source organism: Methanosarcina hadiensis (assembly GCF_046529725.1). Lineage (GTDB taxonomy): Archaea > Halobacteriota > Methanosarcinia > Methanosarcinales > Methanosarcinaceae > Methanosarcina > Methanosarcina hadiensis. Next base: position 3,497,236 of record NZ_CP136241.1, read on the forward strand.
ACGTTATCTCAGATAGCATCTTCATAGGAAGCAATACCATCCTGGAAGGGGACCCTGCAGCCGTGATAAAACTTGAGGATAAAGCAGACTGGCCATTGGAAAAGCCCCTCATAACCCAGATAGACGGCTCGAAAAGCCAGAATATTACTGTAAGAGGTTTTGAAATTGACGGGAATCACGACGAGAATAGAGATAAAGGCAGGGGAAAAGGGTACTACAACCTGATACATTTCCTTAACTGTGAAGACATCAAAGTTTATAATATGTATATGCACGACAGCCATGGAGACGGGCTGAAAGTGGTAAAAAGCTCAAATATCCAGTTTTATAACAATACAGTATACAAACTCGGTCACGATGTTCTCTATGCCATCTATTGTTCAAATATAGAGGCATGGAACAATAAAATAACATGCAGAACAAACAGTGGGCTCAGGGTATATAATGGAAACCATGTGAAACTCTACAACAATATCATTGATTCGGAAGGAGAAGGAGGAGCAGGGATTGAAATCCAGAAAACTGGTTCATCTATAGTAATGGATGATATAGAAATCTTCAACAATTTACTGTATGAAACAAACACTGCAGGAATCTGGATTACAGGCTATGGGTCTGCATACTCAAAAGATTCTGCAAAGAATTTACATATACATCACAATAAATTCTATAAAGCCGGAATCAATCCCGGAGCTGACTGGTCGGGTGGCATAGTTCTCAACGGTTTTTATGACACCCTAATAGAAAACAATGTATTTGACGGGTGTTACGGGGCAGCAGTTGCCCATAAACAGGTAGATAGTGAGTTTTTATCTCCAGGGTCAGGCTATATAACCACTGCGCGAAATAACATAATAATTAATACACAGTCAAGTCCTGCGGCTGGAGACGGTTATGCTTTTTATAATAAGCTAGAAGATACTCATTCGTTTATACTTCAAAGCAACTGCCTTTCTAACAACGCCGGTGGGAACTATATGCACGCCAGTTCCACATCGGATACGGAAGCCACTCCTGAGCTCATAAAACAGCTTGACAATAAAAACGCTTCAGTAATGCAAAATTTGCCTTGCGCAGAGGCTTTAAAAGCAGGCCCACAGGAATTCCCTTATGAGATAGACAATGGCATCCATACAGGACGGGAAGAAAGCTTTGGGTCAGAAATCAAAAAAGCCATCTCAAAAATGGTAAGCTTCATAAAAAGAATTCTGTTAAGCTTTACTTTAGAAGCGTCTGATAGTGAAGAACTTAAAGTTTCCTTACCTTCGTTAATCTCAGACAATAGATTAAAAGAAGATTCTTCTAATATAACATTCAGAGAAACCGAATACATAGATGTGGGAGAGAGATTACATGGCGAGAAATACAGGAATGTTATGCTATTTGAGCTTGACCAGTTGAATGAAACTGATGAAATTAAAAAAGCAACCCTTTCTTTGTTCTGGTATTATCCTGACGAAGCCAGACCGGAGGATACAATCCTCGAAGTGTACAGGCCTGTAAAATGGTGTGAAGAACACGTTTCCTGGGATGCAAAAGAAATAGGAAATCCCTGGAATAATTCAGGGGGAGACTGGTACGATAAAGACGAGGTTTCTCAAGGCAGCACCTCATACGCTACAATAACTGTCAAGGGCAGTACTCTCCCCGATTACAGATATTACGACATGGATGTGACACAGCTTATTCAGGAATACACCAGCGGGAAATACGAAAATACCGGCTTCCTTATAAAAGCCAGAACGGAACAAAATAACTATATTGCTTTTTACAGTTCGGAATGGCAAAATATAAGCCAGAGACCTAAACTTACTGTAGAATACATAGACAAATAATATAATCCAGAAGCGGCAAAGCTTAAAAGTAAATTGCAGTATCTGGGAGTATTTGGGCATGATAAAGGTCGTTATGACCCTCGATTTTCTTCGTATCATGCATGATACCTGGAGATAATACTAATGGGTATTGATTACACGGGTATTGAGATACAAAAATCTAAGGAGAATTCATACCCTTAAGGGGAACTTGTACCCTTTGCTCCCGAATCTTTTCTAAGTTTACCTGAAATCAGGGCTGGGAAAGATTGCAAACTTTCTTGTAGCCTCTGCCTGGATAAGCACCCTGGAATTTCATTAATCTCAAAGGCTTTGGAGATTTTATTATAATTTATGGGTTTAGAACCAGATTCTCCGAGGTTTTTTTAGAAATTGTATAAAGGAAAGAATTTTATTTTTGCTTAATTATAGTGGTGAAGGATGAAGAGTTCTAATTAAACCCTGATCAAAAAAGAGTTGTACCAGAATAACCGGAGAAAAGGGGCATGAAGGAAATCTGAATAAAAATTTGGGCTCTAAAAGTAATATAAGTAAAAATACTGAAGGAAAAGTCTGGAAGATAAGCTTCCAGGCCTTAACGAGCAAGTCCTACTCTTTCATTCCTTTTTTTCTCAACTTGCATATCGAAAAGCATTCCGAATAGAAGCATCTGAAGCCCAGTACCCAGTACAAGGAAACCAAGCAGTGGATAATAGGAAGGAAGCGGGTTTTGAAGCAGTAGCTGCAAAAGTCCCCAGAAGCCTAAAAGGACACTCAGAGGTAATGCAAGCATTCCAAGGAAGTAGAATAAAACCAGAGGATGGAAATCCAGAACCGTATATTTGACTCTCAGCCTCCAGAGGAAGCCCCTGAAAAGCATGGGGGAGACCTTACGGATGAATCTGCCATATTTTATGGATGACTTCTCTCTACCGTAGCGGGCTGGCATCACTACATCCATTACTCTCATTCCAAAGGCGTTAAGCTTGATTAGCAGGTCATTACAGTAGCCATAATAAGGATAAACCGCATCTAAGTCGATAATCTCAAGGGCCTGTCTCGATATTGCCGTATACCCGTTTTGAGGGTCCATAACATGCCAGTACCCACTTCCTATTTTAGTCAAAAAGCTCAGAAGGAGGTTTCCAAATGATCTCCACCTGCTCATTCCGGTCATAAAGTTTTCGGAAAGAAGCCTGTTACCCTTTGTATAGTCGGCTAAACCTTCAATAATTGGAAAGATTAATCGTGGGAGCTGGACGGGGTCCATCTGGTTATCCCCAGCCATAACTGCTACAATATCCATTTCATCTTTTAAAGCAAGCTTGTACCCGCTAACTATCCCCCCCCCAACACCTCTGTTTACTTCATGGCGTAAATAGACGATTCTGGGATCTCCGAACTTTTTTACAATCTCCCCGGTCCGGTCAGTACTGGCATCATCGATCACATAGATCCGATCCACATACTCAGGAATCCCGCTAAGAGTTTCACCGATAAGTACTTCCTCATTGTATGCAGGCACAACAACTCCTATACGGGCGTTTTCAAGCTTCCGGAAGGCTGGATCAACATCAAAACTCAGATAGTTAACTTTAAGTTTTTCGGTCTTTGCGGCAGAAAGCAAAGATTTCAAAGATAGGTGTTCCTTTCCTGAGCTTATGCTCTGAAGTGATCTGGAGGTCACGGCAAGAAAACCGATTTTTTCTTTGTAAGTGCTTTTCCCATTCAGAAGCATAACAGTCTCCTGTTCACAGGAAACACGGCATGGCCAGGAACCTACTGAGATGTCATATCCCTGCCTTAGCGGCTCAAAAACATGAGATAGCAGATCCATATCCTGCATACACTCAGGATAAATGAGAACCACAAGCTCTGAGTCAAGGGATGCCCTGTGAAGGACTTTAAGGAGCGCCTCTTCTCCCCCTGCCAGAGGGATAACTCGTGCCCCTCCCAGAGCTGCCACTTCCATAGTTCGATCGGTAGACCCTCTATCAAGTACCAGTACACGGTCTGCATAACTCGCCGCAAGCAGGACCTTACTACCGATAGAAGCCTCTTCGTTTTGAGCCGGGATCAAGACCGTAAACTCATGCCTTGGAGGCCTATCGGAAAGCTGAGATGGTGATGAAACTATACTAATAGGATCGGAAATCAGAGAATTAAGACAAAGTGTAAGGGCTGAATACAAACCCTCTCCACCCCCTTGTGAGTATGCATTATACTATAACCCCCTGTATGTGTATAAATGCAAAAATATTAAAGGCTATCATTTGAAAGATATTTGGATGAATATATATATAAAGTTAACATCTGACTGAAAATAATCTATAAAAATATTAATAGATTAGAGAATACTCTCCTGCTTAAAATTAGATTTACTGATATATAAATGTAAATTATACTTTCAATATTACGGCTCTCAAACATTCGAGATATTGGAGAATAGAGGCATGATTTCAAAATATTTTGAAAAAAAGCATGTTTAATAGGTAGATTCGTGATAAAAGCCAGTGAACTCACTGTAAGATTATGTATAAAAGAAAAATTAAAAAAACAACTCTGTCTTATAGAAATAATGGAATGTTAGTTAGGGTAGGACTTTTTTGACGGCACTAAAATCTAAATAGTAGATATATAAAAATTTTACTGAAGATGAATTAATTTGAGTCACCCACTCTGATTTAGTTTCTATCTTAAAACGGCTTTTATGAGACAGTTTATAGAAGAACTCAATGAATTAGTACCGTAAAACGGGGAGGCAGTAATATGAAGGGAGTGATTTGATTCACTGGGGAATTCTACAGCTTCCAATTGAAATACTGTTGAGTTATCTTTTATAGCGAATATTTGAGGTTTCATGTTGGATAATAGATAAAAAGTATGCTTATGGGAGCTTATTTATTTTTCAGGCCATGAAATAAGGAGATTGTTGATATAAGGAAAAGGAATAAAGAAATTGTATCTGCTAACTCCTTTTCAGGATATAAAAATAATTTCCAGAACTATCTTTCAGGAAAAAATTCAGGTAAAATATAGGAAGTGTTAATAGCCTTTAAAAAATTGGGAAGAAAAATCCGATATATGTAGACAGTAAAAGTATACTGGCAAAAAATATTAGTGAAAGGCTAAAACTTATATTCTAAGGATATTTATTCTATTAAGGGAAAAGCCATAACTCTGAAGCCTTAGTTCTTCAATAGGGGTAGAGGGCTTGAAATTTTAATTTTGCATATATTCCGAAAGGTTTTTTGTATATAAAAGGGAAAGTAGAAATCGAATTGCAGTTAATCTGATAGAACTGGAATAAAAGATCCATCTTTAAAGAAGGGATTTAGTTTATTCGTAGCATTTTATCCGTGTTAAATATCTGCTTTTTCAAAAAATCAGGCAAATAGATTGCATGTTTAAGTTAAATAGGTAGGGGGGTAGAAGAATTGATACGTGTAGGAGTGGTTGGAACCGGCTATATGGGGGAGAACCATGTCAGGATCTATAGTGGAATGGAAGATGTTAAACTAACAGGGATATCCGATCCCAATCCTTCAAGGGTAAAAGAGCTTGCGGCAAGATACGACACATTACCTTTTGCAGATCATAAAAAAATGTTCGGGAAAACAAAGCTTGATGCGATAAGTATTGCAGCTCCGACTACCCTTCACTGTCCCATAGTGCTTGACGCGCTTCAGGCAGGTGTAGATGTGCTTGTTGAAAAGCCCATTGCAGACAGCGTGGAAAATGCAACTGCAATGATCGAATCTGCCGAAGAAACGGACAGACATCTGATGGTAGGCCATATAGAAAGGTTTAACCCTGCGGTTCTGAAGCTAAAAGAGATAGTAGATTCCGGGGTTTTAGGAAAAATTGTCTCAGTTTCAGCCAGGAGGGTTGGCCCCTATAACCCAAGGATAAGGGATGTAGGAGTAATTCTGGATATTGGAGTCCATGATATAGATATAATCTCTTTTATCTACGGAATGAGGATAAACCAGGTTTATGCCATAGCAGGTTCAGATATTCATTCTTTTGAGGATCATGCAACTATTCAACTGCGTCTGAACCATTCGTACTCAGGACTGGTAGAAACAAACTGGCTTACTCCCCACAAAATCAGGAAACTTTCAGCTGTTGGCCTCAAAGGCGTTGCATATCTGGATTATCTTGATCAAAGTGTTGAGCTTCATGATAATGGATGGGTCCATACAGCCAGAGTCGAAAAAGCTGAACCCCTGCAAAAAGAACTTTCCCATTTTATCTGCTGTTCCAGGGATGGCATCTGCCCCAGGCCTTCGGGGGAAGAGGGAAAGCATGCTCTGGAAGTAGCTTTAGCTGCAATCCAATCATATAGAGAAGAAAAAATGGTTGAGATACGAAACTGACCCAGATAAAGTATTTTGGTAATCTGCTCGCTAAACTCACTATTTACAGGCGGGAAGAAAAAACATGCGATATATCGATTTTACATTCATGAAGTGTAAAAACTATGGCAGGTATCGCTAACTCATCAATAACGGCATACTATCTTTTCAAACTGCATAATTTAAAACTTGAAAAAAGACAGATACTCTTTGACTCCTGATAACCACAGTGATGCATCCTCTTTGCAGTCAAATAATTCTGAACTTCAGGCAAGCATGGGCTCCTGTAAAAGATTGATCCTCAGAAGATACTGCAAATGATGCAGGCAATTTTCTGATATTTATACCAGTATTCAGGTAAAATAGAGTTTTATAAAAAACTTTTGCAGTACTGCTCAGGAAAAGGAGCATTGATAGCTTAAAGAGTTCTTCTCTGGGACTTGAGGGAAGAAGAATATAATGATCACGGATAATTTTAAATCTAAAAAAGTAAAAGAGTTATCAATTAAAAGAAACATAGTTAGTTAGAGAGTAAATTAAAAACTGATATTATATCTCAAAGGAAAAGACAAAAAGAAACTACAATCCTGAAACAGGGTAATTTCATCTGCAAAAGAAAAATACTTTATAGAGAAATTATATAATCTCAAAGAAAGTTTATTATGTCGTGGGTCATATGGAAATTATAAAAAAATGTAGAGATAAATTTACTGGGAATCTTGATACGATTCTAAGTTTTACAGGGTTCAGTTTAGGCTTATTCATTGTTTCTCTATACTACCTGATTAACTTAAACCAGCAGGACATCGGAATTGCTGTCCTTTCAGCCTGTTTAATCTACTTTGTTTTCAGAAAAAAGTTTAAAGATGAATCCCCGATTTCTCCGGGAAAAGATAGGTTTAAGACTGAACTCAACCTTGCTTTCTATCTCATCTTTCTGATAAGTATTTTCATCTATAGCATGAACCTGTACTACAGGCCGTTATCTTATTTTATATTAATATGTATACTTGCAGGGATTATAGCCTCGGAAATTCTCTATGTAAAAGAAGGAGATAGGATATTTCCGATTCTATTCCAGATTTTCTTGCTTTCAATTCTAATAAGATCCGGAATTTATTATAATTTCCCAAGCATAATGGGTTATGATGCCTATGCTCATGCCGGCATAGCAAAATTGATTACAGAAACCGGAGCCATTCCTCCGATAGAGATCAGCAGTAAATATTTCTATTATCCCCTTGCTCATATTTTTGTCTCGATTACCCAGCTTATGGGCGGACTGGATGTAAAAGATGGCTTTTTTTATTCAATAGGTTTTGCTAACATCTTCAGCACGGCAGGAATTTATCTTATAGGGAAAAAACTTGAAGGCCCACAAATGGGCTTACTTGCCGCATTATTAATAAATCTGAATAACCACAATATTGTTACGGGAATTACTAACATAACGCCAGGTTCCCTGGTTCTCTGCTACTTTATAATTATTATCTACGCTATCTTCAGCGAAAACCATGCACTGGTGCAAACAGGCCTTCTTCTGCTGACCACAATTTTAATGATATTGACCCATCAGCTGACTACTTTTGTGGTTTTTCTAGCTTTAATTTCAATTTTAGTGGGGAAATACCTTCATAATCTCCTTTATGGAAGTTCCCCTACTGCAGCAGGCAGTTTTAATTATATCCTTTTCTTTGTAATTAGCCTGCAGACGTACTGGATGTTTACGTATGTCACCCGGGATACATCCTTTTTTGAGATGATTTTCAAACCCCTTGTAGAAGTATTTCAAATGGGGTCCAGCTACTCAAGTGATGAGCTGATTGTAGGAACTGCAGCAGCCAACCAGGACCCTATGGAGGTGCTGCTGCTTCACATAAGCTACCTTGCCCTGCCGTTCTTTGCAATTGGAGGGGTTTTAACCTGGGCTTCCCGCAAAGATGCCATAAAAATAAATAAGTTCTCAATCGCTCTGGTCGTTGCAGTCCTGTATGGTTTAGCTTATGGGATTCCTTTACTTGGTATGAGAAACTTCCTCACAAGCAGATGGTTCCCGTTGATAGCAGTATTTCTGGTACTGGTAGCTGCTTCATATATATTAAAACTGATAAGTCTTTTCAACTCCAAAAAAGCAAAAATTCCTGCCGTTTTCATTATAATATTATTATTCTCGTTTGTAATGATAACCACACCAGGAATTAATAAAGACAACCCCCTTGTAGGAAAAAATACAACCGTAAGAAACCAGTTCAAGAACGTTGAGATTCAGGCTGTTGAAACATTATCTGGCGTATATTCAGGAAGCATTTTAATGGATTCCCCTTATGATAGCTGTCTTTTCTACAGGGATCCTAGATACAATGTAGATAATGCGACATACTTTGATTCAAACCAGATTGAGTCGAAAGAAATAAGCGGCGAACATATGATATTGCTCAGAAGATCGTCCCTTACAGAACCCATATCCATAAATGATCCGGAAAGATACGGAGTGAATATAATTAAACCGCTGCCCGCAGAATTCTTCAACAGCTTCGAAGATACGGGATATGAAAGGGTATATGACAACTCAGAAGTACTCGCTTATCTCAAAGAAAATAAAGAAATCAAAATGTGAAACTTCATTGGAAACTATTAAATAAATCGCCTGAGTGAAAACATCTATCCGCAACCCATACTGAATTAATATATTAAAAAGGTTGAAGCCCCATGTCGAACTTTATTACTAACGTATTGAAACTGGTATCAGGAAGCGTTGCTTCACAGATTCTGAGCATACTTCTTATACCCATAATCTCAAGAATTTATAGTCCAGATGATTTTGGAATTTTTCAGCTATTCATGTCGCTTTCAGGCATACTTGTAATAGTTTCTACTTTTTCTTACCAGTTTGCTATAATGTTACCAAAAACAGAAGAAGACGCTGCAAATGTTACTTCCATATGTACAGTACTTGTAATTTTAACATCTATACTTACAGGTATTATAGTATTTCTTATTCCTGTAAATCTTGATAACATTTTCAAAACTCCTGGAATTTCGATATATCTGCCTCTTCTTCCGTTAATAATATTTCTTAACGGGATGTTTTTTGTTCAAAACTACTGGCTTTCAAGAAAAACCCGGTTTGGGGTTATTGCAGGATCCAGGGTTTCGAATACCCTGACAACAAAAATACTTCAAATAGGGTTTGCGAAGTCAAGTGTTACTCCACTGGGCTTGATAGGAGGTTATGTTGCAGGATACGCATTTGCGGACCTTTTTATGCTTAAAGGCGTGAAAAAAGATCTTCAGGTTTTCAAAAAAGTATCAATAAAAAGAATGAAAGAGATGGCTATCCAGTATAAACATTTTCCTTTATTCAGCTCCTGGTCATCAATCGCGAACACCATCTCTCCACAGGTCCCTGCATTTTTGCTGGCATACTTCTATACTACCTCGGTTGTGGGCCACTTTTCACTTGCAAATCAGGTTGTAAACCTGCCAATGGGAATAGTTGGCAGTGCCATAGGGCAGGTCTTTTTCCAGAAGGTAAGCGAGGTTAGGAACGGGAATGGAGAAGGAGACATGAAAACTATAGTTGGAGAGGTTTATAATAAACTAATTTCAATAGGCCTTTTCCCTATGATACTCCTGATAATTCTTGGAGAGCAAATATTTACTTTTGTCTTTGGAAGTGAATGGGGTGTCGCAGGTACATATGTGAAAATCCTTGTTCCCTGGATATTCCTTGTTTTCCTTTCTTCACCGATCACAACTCTTTACAACGTATTCGAAAAACAAAAAGTCTGGCTCACTTTCAGTATAGCACTCCTTGTTTCAAGGGTAATAGCACTGGTCATAGGCGGGTCCAGGGGATCTCCGGAATTTGCTCTCGCCCTGTACAGTTTTACAGGCGCTGTATTCTGGCTCTGGAACAATGCATATCTCCTGGGGCTCGCAGGAATTAGCAAGAGAGAAAGCATAAATGTTCTTGCAAAATATTCAATAATAAGCCTGGTTGTTTCAACCCCGTTAATTCTGATAAAACTGATTTCTTCGAGCTTTTATACAATAATGTTTGTAGCCGCAATCGTGACAATCATATACTATGCAGTAGCCCTCCACGAAGATCCTATGTTCAAAAAAATGTTCTCATCTTTCCTTGTGAAAGTAAAAAATAGGAACTGAGAAGAAGAGAATTGATTATCTAATGAACAAGCCCGGTAGGAGATCTATCTCAAAGACTTTATGAGACTTTAAAAAGGAGAACTCGACAAATAGAAGAAAAAGAATGAGGCTCTTAAACAAGATCAGATTCTAATCAACAAATTTCTCATAAAATCAGTAAAAAAGTAATCAAATCCGATTTTGGGAAAAATCCCAATATCGGTTTTTTAATAACGGTTTTTAATATCGGTTTTTTAATAACGGTTTTTAATATCGATTTTCTAATACCGGTTTTTAATATCGATTTTCTAATACCGGTTTTTAATATCGATTTTCTAATACCGGTTTTTAATATTGGTTTTCGGGAAAAGAGTTGTTCTATTCTCCTGTCACTTATTTTTCTGTCGCTTATTTTTCTGTCACTTATTTTTCTGTCACTTATTTTTCTGTCACTTATTTTTCTGTCACTTATTTTCCTGTCACTCATTTTCTTCGTGCGTAGCCTGGTATAATATCCTTATGAGAGAATACTTTGTATTGCGCAGGGTTACAGTGTAGTAAGGGACAATTTTTGGGGAAAATCCCATAATAAAGTCCGTAAATCTTGGGACGTTTGCTGCCATTACATTCATGTATTCGAAATCCCTGGATCTGAGATTGAGAAACTCATTATAATATAGAAGCGCATTCGGACCCATTCTACCAAACTCAGGGTTAAGGGCTGAAGACCAGGTAACAGTGCACTTCTTACCATACAGGTTCAGGTGAGATGCAACTGCCTCTCCTTCGGGAGTTTCCGAAACAAACATATAGCCAACATCTTTCTCCTCGATTAATTTAAACACTCTTCCAAAGAATTCCTTAGGAACAGGAGGTTTCAGGTTTTGTTTATCATAGACAAGGGAAAAGAGACGATAATAAGTATCAAGGTCGTTTGAGACTCTCGTATTAAGCCCTGCTTCCTCTGCGCTCTTAAGTTCCCTCTTGATTTTTCTGGAAAGATTGCTGTCTATATTTTCTTTCAAGTCCAGGTGATGAGTATAGCGAACACTCGACTCCCATCCTTTCCATGTAAAAGGCCTTACATCTCCAAGGCCGGGGGAAAGTGTAAGGGTAATGCTGTCGAACCCCTGATTGCAGAGAAATTCTCTGAGAGCTCCAAAGATCTCATGTGTATCCTGCATACGTTTGCTAGCCTTGGAGCTGGCTCCTTCTTTTATAAGGGGACCACAGTAGTCAGTCATTATAGAGGTCGAATTTGCTATTTTTACCATGCCTTTAATATTTCTGATGAAAATGGGGCACCCACCTACAAGTTCACCATTTCTGAAGCAGCCGTAAATCTTCAGGTCTTTAGAAAGAACATCCCTGTAGATTTCCAGCCAGTCACTAGTGTGAAAAAGTGTACCGGATTGAGCCTTTTCTACGAGCAAATCCCATTCTTTGTATTCAGAAGGCACCAATTCTCTTACTTCAATTTCGTCCATTTTAAGCCCCGTTAAATAAATAACAACTCATAATTTTACCGAAAAAATTATTAAGAGATAAATTTCGTATCTTCAGTTCTTAATTCCTGATTTGCAGATCTTATCTACCTGTTTAGCTACACTGTACCAGCTGTAATTTTCAGTAACATAACTTAAACTTTTTGAGCCCATGCTCGCTCTCAAATCCTGGTTTTCAAGCAGCTCTGAGATAGCCTCTGCAAGAGCTCCCGGATTTTCAGGAGGAACGGAGAGCCCTCCTTTTGAAGCTTCAAGTGCATCACCAACTCCGTTTATAGCGCTTGCAACAACCGGTTTTCCACATGCCATATACTCATACAGCTTCAAAGGAGAGAGCCCTATTTTTGCATTCCTTGCCAGGATAAAAGGGGCTGTACAGACATTGCTCGCATTGATGTAAACCGGTACACGGTCATAAGGAACCACACCTGTAAAAACAAATCGATTTTCAATTCCGAATTCTCGTGAGAGGCTTATAAGTTCATTTTTCATAACCCCATCACCGACAATAAGAAAACGGCAGTCAGGATACCTGGACAGTATTGAAGGAGCTGCCTTTACCAGGTACTCAACTCCCTGCCAGGGAGCAAGATTTCCTACGAAGCAGATATAAGGACTTTTCAGGTCAAGCCCAAGGTTTTTTCTACATTCTTCCTGATCAAGGGGTCTGAACAGGGAAGTATTTGCTCCATTGGGTACTACGGTTATTTTGTCTCCGGGAATCTGATAAGCGCTCTCAAGATTAGCTTTTATTCCGGGAGTCACTGCAATAATCTTATCTGAAAACCCGAGAGCTTTCTTTAGAACTAAAATTTTTAACCTGGACTTTGCAGAAGAAAAATACCCGGAAATACCTCCTGTTCTTCTCTTCTGTAAAGTTTTTTCTTCACCACTCTTTGATTTGATAAGATTGGATTCATCCTCCGGAATTCCATTTAATTCATAAACCAGGGCTTTGCATCGGCTTCGGCAAAAGAGACCGGCAAGAAAGCCGAAGTTAGGGTTTCTCGTGTAAAGCACATCAAAAGTTTCGGAGCCGATCAGACGTGCAGAACTCCGAAAATAATTGCTTGTGATAGTAAGCAGGCTTCCAGGATGTACATAATGACAGCGGATGTTGTCAAAATGAGAAAGAGTAGAGCTGTCAGTGGTGAAAATATGGATTTCATTCTCCAGCTTTGCCAGGTTGCTTACGAGTTCGTGCCTGTGAATAAGCGAGCCATCAGCCAAGTAGAGAGGCCACACGATGTCCAGAAAGAGCATCTTCATGCTATCACCTTATTCCTGTACTATCTTAAAATATTTTAAATAGGTCATTGCTCTCCCTGCTTGGATTTTATGGAATTGCGGCTTAGAGCACCCGATATTCTGGAAAGCAAAAACCCAAGGCCCTGATTTTTATAATAAGTCCTTATCTCCGTGTCCTGGATTTTTTTCTCTCTTTTAACAGCCGAATTAAGGTATCCGTAAAAGTACGCAATGCCTGTGTAATAAGGAGATTTCAGGCAAAAATAAAGTGTATTAAACAGAACCATAGGCAGACTTTTATCCACGTAATAAGCCATCCAGCCATTTTTAACGTATCCTTTCCAGAGTCCTTCTCCTGCACTAGTCTTTCTGGTCTGGATCTCGATAACGTCTGCGTACTGTCTCAACTTCCATCCCCTTAGAATTGCTTTAGTATTGGATATTGAGTCAGGAGAGGGTTCTACCTGATATCCTCCAGTATCGAGGAAACAGGCTTTTCTCCATAGCCTTCCAGTTCCACGGGGCAGATTTTTATCAGAGACTTCTCGTAAAAACTTGCCGCCTGTATCATAGTAAACCCCTCCGCTTGCAATTCCAAGCGAGGAATCACTTTCAAATTCATCTATTAATTTTCCAAAATAATTATCTTCCAGTATCGTATCGGCATCAAGAAGACCTATATAGTCATATTCGATGTCATTTTCCCTGCAGTATTCCAGTGCGTAGTCAAACCCCTGTTTGCAGACGTAGCTGTAGTGAAAGGTTATATCCCTGGGCCTTGGAGGAAGCCTTATGCTCTTAATCCAGGAATGTTTTGTCTTTAAATCCTCGAGAATGTGAGGAGTTGCATCCGTACTTCCATCATCCACAATGATCCAGAGCGCAGGTACTACCTTCTGTCCTGTTACGGACCTTGAAACCTTAGGCAGGTTTTTTTCTTCATTCCTTGCAGGTGTAATCAGCAGGTACTTTCCTTTAGAACCTGAATCCATTTTCCCACCACCTGTAAATCTCTTCTCCGCTTGTAATCCAGGCTCCTTTGTCAGAACAGTACTGAAGCACTTTCTCGTATAATTTGATCCAGTCTTTTCTGAAACTGCACCCAAAGACGAAATTATGCCACAGCAGAGTAATGACCCCATTGAACCTTGCCGTTGTATCTATCAAGTCTTTTGTAAACTTCCAGGCTTCCTCAAAAGATCCGGAGCTTTTGAATAGAGCAACATCCATTACAGCAAGTGGAATCTCCAGAATGTTTATCTCCCGTTCTTTATCCAGATTATATGGCTTGAAAGGATGACACATACCGTTTCTGAAGCCTACTGACTCGCTGTATCCAAAAGTTGAGTCATAGCCGAAACCTGCATCTGCCAGCAATTCCCAGGTTTCCGGGGTTTTGAACCTGAGATAATGATTACGAAAGCCCAGGACTTTTTTGCCCAGAACTTTTTCAAGTCTTTCTTTTTCGCTTTTTAGTGATTCAAGATTGTCATATGAATAATACCCACCATGCAGACCGGCTTCCCATCCTCTATCGGAGATTTCTCCAGCACGGCTTTCTATGTCTTCTATGTCATATCTGAACCTGACAGGGTCTTCCCTGCTGGCTATAAAATAGAAAGAAGATTTTGCCCCGAATTTTTCCTCGATGTCCATAATTTTGGAAAAGTTAAAATAAGGGGAATGCTCAGGTTTCTTAAATTTCCACAGGAATGGAGCTGCTAAACCCCGAAAATCCAGGCTCTTAAGGCAGCAAGCCGAAGACAGCAGGCTATGAGAAAGAGGAGGATAAATATCATCCATATCGTGAGTTAAACACACTGCAAAGGTTTTGTTTTCCGGGAATTCAACTTTCATCCCGTTTTCCACCAGGTATCTGGAGACCTCAGGCCTGGAAGCATTTTTCAGATCGGCCTCGGCAAAAAAGAAACGCCCGTGTTCATCAAGCTTATTGGGATGATATTCTTCTTTCCGGGTAAAAAGGTCCCAGATTTCCGAGTTTTGCTTCAATAAATCATGCATGGCTCTCATCCGGGACCTTAGATACCGAAATCCCTTGCTTTTCCCCTCGCTTTTCTCCAGGGGTTCCTTCTATGAGTTTTACCATAAACTCGGTCACATCTATTTTATCTTTAAGGAGAGCAGCCCTCTTGAGGCTCCAGGTTTTCTTAAGTTCAGGATCCTTGATGAGTTCCACTGCCTTTTTCAGGGCAGCTTCCGAATCGCTATAATTGAAGAGCAGACCATATTTCTCTTCAAGTTCCGAGAAATTTCCCATGGTTCCTGCAAGAGAAGAGATATAGATAGATGGTGTGCCCAGGATTGCACTCTCGACAGCCATAGTTGCTCCTTCTCCCACACACAATGTAGCATAATGAAGTACACTATGGATTTTTTCAGAGGGGATCCTGATTCTATACTTATCAAACTCATCTGCTAGCTTTCCTTCTGAAGAAATGAAGATCTTACCAAATTTTTCGAGTTCCTGAACAAGTGCCAGCTTATTGTTGATCCCATGCTGTCCTACATCATGATGCGCTCCCCATGAAATAAAGCGCAGGATTACAAATGGTTCACCTACCTCTACACCGAGTTCCCTTAAAACCTCAGGATTCGGAGAGAAATAGGCCGGATGGAGATATGCCATCTCATGATAGCCTCTGTATCTTATTTGCTTTTTTCCTGCATCTTTTTTGAAGGAAGTTGGCGTGCAGATGATATCACAGAAAGGATAGGTCATTTTCTGGGCTAACTCTGCATGTTCAGTGTCATTAAAGATTATGGATTTCTTTCCCAGCGCCCATGCTACATGAGCAGCTTCGGGAGAAAGAATACCTATAATGAGATCCGGATTAAACCTGCGAGCGATTTTGTAAAGTTTAGATTCCCTTATAAACAATTCTTCAAACAGGTGGATTTTGCCCTTTTTGACCTTACTTAAAACTGTATGCGGGATATTATAAGCATTTAATAGCTCTATTACAACATCCTTGTCTCTTGAGACAACCATTACCTGGTGTCCCTTTTTTTCAAGGTTCCAGATAGTATTTTTGAAAAAATGAACATGGGCCGGATGCCCGATATCAACAATGACCCTCAAGGTTTTCACTCCCTAATTGATACCCGCTTATGAATATATGACTCAGGGATAAGAACCTTATTTCTTTGAGGAAGGCAGCGGTGGAAAGGAAGGTAAGAAGTTATTAGACGCCAGATCTGCTAGCAGACAAGGCGAGATATTATAAGAAATCAGGGCTTCTTTATGCTTTTATCATAAAGAAGTAGTTCCTGGACCCTGGTTCTTCTTGTGTCCCTTTTTTCCGAACCTTACTTTCAGACTTAATGTCCTTTGAATTCCCCTGCTACTGACAACAAGATGGCAGCAACAGCCCCCCGGCTATAGCCCCACCCTATTACAGCGCCTCCTTGAATTTAAGCTTTTGATTCTGATAGAATCACTAACAAATACTATTATACTTAGAAGATAAATAGTCAATGAATAAATAGTTTTTGGGAGTATAATCCTGAACTAAAATAGTTAAAAGGCTAAAAACATTAACTTCCAATAATTTAGGTTCAAAATAGAAAAAGAATTGTTTATTAGACTTTATAATATTTTAATATATGAATGGTCCGGAAAAACGAAAGAAAAGAAATAAAAGAAGCTGGATATTTAGGGAGCTAGCCCTATAAAAATAATTTCCAGCCCTGCAAAAAGGAAATTCGCAACAAAACATATTAACAAAGGAAATATTCCAATGTCAATAGAATCTATCGAAAAATGGTCTTCTTTTCTTGAAACCAGAAGCATTTCCTTTATTCCCACAAGAGCTATCAGACCCAGAACTACTATTTTGTAATATGCTGGAATTCCGAAGTCCGTGTAAATGAAACATACACCAGAGCCGGGGAAACCATTTCCCAGAACAAGCTCTTCTGTGCCCAAGGTCAGCATTGAAAGCACTACAAAATCCCCCGTTATAGGTAGAAGTATTGTCAAAGCATATACTAAACTCTAACTGTAAAGACTTATAAACTGTCAAACTATATAAATATTTAAACAAACACGAAAAGGATAAATACATGAAAGCCTGAAATCGTGAATCTCGATAACTAGGAAATATAAGAAAGACAGGCTATCAAAAAATAGATAAGAATTGGGATCGATTACCTGTTCAATTCCCGATAAGAGGTCAAGATAATGAAAGTTTCTGTTATAGGTTCAGGGTATGTGGGTTCGGTCACCGCAGCCTGTTTTGCAAAAGTAGGGCATGAAGTAATCTGCGTGGATATTGACAGGAAAAAAACCGAGCAGATAAACGCAGGCATTCCCCCAATTTATGAAGAAGGACTTGAAGAACTTTTGCAAAAATATGCAGGAAAAAAGCTCATAGCAATTACGGATTATGAATTTGCTGTTAATGAAACAGATATTTCCTTTATCTGTGTAGGAACGCCTTCGGCAGAAGATGGGAGTATAGATCTTTCCATTGTCAGGGCAGCGGCAATAAGCATAGGTAAAGCCCTGGCAAAAAAAGAAGGTTATCATGTCGTGGTAGTAAAAAGCACAGTAGTTCCTGAAACCACAGAAAAATTCGTTCTCCCGATTCTTGAGGAAGCATCAGGAAAAAGAGCCGGAAAAGATTTCGGCGTTGCGATGAATCCGGAATTCCTGAGAGAAGGAAAGGCAGTTCATGACTTCATGAACCCGGATAAGATTGTAGTTGGGGCAATTGACAGAAGGTCAGGAGATATGGTTTCTGAGCTCTACCGGACCTTTGAGTGTGAGGTCACGCGTACAAGCCCTTCAACTGCTGAAATGATAAAATATGCAAACAATTCCCTGCTTGCAACCAAGATATCTTTTGCCAATGAAATAGGAAATATTTGCAAAAAATTGGGAATCGATACCTATGAGGTCATGGAAGCTGTGGGTAAAGACTTCAGGATTTCCCCGAAATTCCTGAATTCGGGAGCAGGCTTTGGAGGTTCTTGCTTCCCTAAAGATGTAAAAGCTCTTATAGGAAAAGCAAAAGCAATCGGATACTCTCCAGTACTTCTTGAATCCGTAATATCTGTAAATGAGAAGCAGCCCCTTCTTATGACTGAAATTCTGCAAAAGAAAATAGGAAATCCTGCAGGCAAAAAGATTGCAGTCCTCGGCCTCGCCTTCAAAAATGAAACTGACGATATAAGAGAATCCAGATCTATCCCAGTAATTGCTGAACTCCTCAGGCTCGGGGCAAAAGTTTCAGCTTACGACCCTATGGCAATAGAGAATATGAAGCGCATCTTTCCTTCAATCGAATACTGTGATACGGCTTCCGATGCACTTAAAGATGCTGACGCCTGCCTTGTGATGACAGAATGGGACGAATTCAGTAACCTTGACTCAGAATTCCAGAAAATGAAAGGAAAAACAGTTATTGATGGAAGAAGGATAATTAAAGCTAAGAATATTGATTATGAAGGGCTCTGCTGGTGAGAACCAGCAGAAATAGCCTTTATCTGATCTCAATATAATCCCAACATAAGTACTGGCTATTTTTTTACAATTCTGCTCTAATTACATCTTATTTAATATTTTTTACGATATAGGGTTTTAATTACTATAGGACTTTATTATTGCAGGATTTTTATTACAACTACCCATTCTTTTCTTCAGGAATTTCATTCACTGCAAGAATTTCTCGCAGATATCTGAGTACATCATTTCGAAGGTTTTCGCTTTGAAGAGCGAAATCTACTATGGACTTCACATACCCAAGTCGGTCTCCCGTATCGAATCTTTTTCCTTTAAATTTGCAGGCATAAATCATCTGGGATCTGTTCAGGAGTCTTATCCCATCTGTAAGCTGTATCTCGCTTCCAATACCTGTTCCAGCTCGCCTTATACAGTCGAAAATTTCAGGCGTGAAAACATAGCGTCCGATTGCTCCTATATTGGAAGGCGCGTCTTCAGGTGCTGGTTTTTCTACGATATCTTCAAGCACATAAAGGGAATCGTCAAGGTGTCTTCCCTTTATGATTCCGTAGCTACTCAGTTTTTCGTAAGGCACCTCTTCAACTGCTATTGTTGACCTCCCGTATTTCTCAAAGTATTCAATAAGCTGGGCAGTGCAGGGCTTATCATTAACTATAATGTCATCTCCAAGAAGCACCGCAAAAGGCTCGTTTCCTATATTGGTTCTCTGCCCTGAGAACTGCATCTCCCAGACCATTGGGCTCTTTCTGGCGGATATAATGAATGTCAACAAGGGAGGATATATCCCGGACCAGTTTCAGCATATCAGTCTGATGTTTTTTCATAAGGTGCATTTCCAGTTCAGGAGAGTCGTCGAAATAATCTTCAATAGCTCTCTTACCTCTTCCTGTGATGATTATTATGTCCTCGATCCCCGAAGCAATAGCCTCTTCTACTACATACTGAATTACAGGGGTGTCAATAACAGGAAGCATCTCTTTTGGCATTGACTTGGTCGCTGGCAGGAAGCGAGTTCCCAGACCCGCCGCAGGGATAACTGCTTTCTTTACTTTCAAGATTAGCGCTCCAGAAAAAATAAAAAATTTATTAATGCAAGTTTGAGGTTTCATTCAAATATTCTTGATTATTGTTTATCTTGCACTGCAATTATCATTAATTTTTCCAATCCTGAAAAACTTTATGAGTTGCTGATAAAATTAGAACCGTAATATTCCTACCTTACTGAATGTGAGAAACTTGAATACTACACCATCACAATCCATTTTAGGATTACTAAGTCGCCTAACCTTCTCCCCGCCTTGTAAATTCTACACCCATTTTGCAGATTTCTCGAGAATCTATTTGTAGAAATATCCAAAATCAAATAATCAATTTCAAGATACAACCTAAGAATAAAATTATAACTTGTCCCTGATATAACAGGAAACAAATATTAATTAAGATATTTTTCATACCACATTTCGAAAATAAGGATGCTCCACAACTTTTGAGCGAGTATAAAGTTTAGTTTATAATTATTGCCCGCATTTTTGATTAGATTCAATAATTCAAAAACATATTCTCGATTATACAAACCGTGGTTTTCTTTCACTAAATATTCATTTAAAAGATCACCAAGAACGCCTTTAAACCAGTAATCAAAAGGAACATTGAAACCATGTTTTCTTCTTTTCACAGTTATAGGCGGCAAGATTTTCTCAAATGACTTTTTTAAGATGTATTTTTCATTCCAGAATCTTAGTTTATAATTGAACGGAATAGAAAAAGCAAACTCTACTACCTCATAATCCAGAAAAGGAACCCTTTGTTCCAAACCAAATGCGCTTGACATCTTATCTGCTTTCATGAAAAAATCATTTGGAAGCAAAGTTTCAATATCAAATAACTGGGCATTGCTTACACTATTGTCAAAACTATTTTTCCAAAATTGTTTTGCATTGTAGTTGGAAAGACTTAATCTTTCAAGTTCGCTATCATCAAAAAGGCGGATTATCTCAAAAAAGCTTTCATAATCATCCTTATTCCTCATTCTTTTCAATCTTTTTATAATATCGTTTTTTGAGTCAAAAAAAATCAGATGATTGAGATATCCCCCATAAAACAGGAACTTATACCTGTCATACCCGCATAAAACTTCATCTGCCCCATCACCGCTTAATACAACTTTGTTATACTTGCTTGCTTCTTTTGATAGCACAAATATTGGTAAAAAACCAGGGTCTCCTATAGGTTCGTCCATGTGCCAGACCATGTCCTGAAGATAATCTAATACATTACTTTTATCAATTTTAAATTCAAAATGTCTGGAATGAATATGATCGGATACTGTTTTGGCATATGACAATTCATTGGTTGTATCAAAACCGATAGAAAATGTGTTTAAATTCTCATTATACTTTTTTGCAATTGCTGCAATTACGGAACTATCAACACCTCCTGACAAAAAACAGGCTACCGGAACATCAGCAACCATCCTTCTCTTAACTGCCTCCTCAATAAGCTCTTCTAGTTTATTCGAATAGAAGCTGAACGGCTTCTTCTCTTTCTCATGCGTTTTTAAAAAATAATATCTGCAATATTTTTTTACCTTATTTTCGGTAAGGCTGTACACCATATAATGGCCTGGAAGGAATTTCTTTATATTCTTCAAGAGGGTTGTTTCACCCAGCGTAAACCTGAAATTGAAAAATTGTAGAAGCCCGTCATGATCAATTTCTTTTTTGTCCAAGAAGTGCAATAAACCTTTAATTTCAGAACAGAAAACGATATTATTTTCATTTATATAATATAAAGGCTTGATACCAAATCGGTCTCTTGCAAGGAATAATTCTTTACTTTCATGGTCATAGATACAAAAAGAGAACATTCCATTAAATTTTTCTAAGCATTCATATTTCCACTTGTCATAAGCATAAATAATTACTTCTGTATCCGAAGTTGTTTCAAAGTTGTATTCGCTGAGTTCCTTTTTAATTTCATTAAAATTATATATCTCGCCATTAAAAGTAATAGTGTACTTTAATTTACTCATTGGTTGCCTGCCCCTTTCAGACAGGTCCAATATGGATAACCTTTTGTGGCCCAATGACACAAAATCATCTATGAAAATTCCCTCATCATCCGGTCCCCTGTGAGAGATAACACTCAAACTTTTTGTTAAATATTCTTCAGAAGGCCACCCAAAACCGATAATCCCACACATAACATACTCCTGATCCCACACATACTAATTCATTCACTAGATAATGAAAAAATTAGTTTTCTAATAATACTTCTTTTTCAGAACCAGCATCAACAGGTTCACCTGCAAATGTATTCTCGCAGTATAGAAATCGAAAGACCTGGTCTCACTCTGGACCCGTAACTGAGACTCTTAACTCTGCTCGGGCAGTTTCACGATAAACATATCCACTTTTAATGTATCAACATTTAAACATATTTATTTTATGGATAGGGAAGAATCTTGCAATAATATTAAACTTTTCGATTTGTATTCAGACAGACGGCATTTAAACTCGGCCTGCGTGCAGGTTTTGAGGTTGATTGGGAATTCTTACATAGCAGACTCAAAAAACATAGAGGAACCTGAACCCCAGTCGGATTCAGGATCCTGCAGGGCATTGGAATAAATTACAGAAAAGAAAAAAATATTTGCTTAGAGAGTATGAATGAAGATATTTATAAGTTAAAAGAAGATTATAAGAAGATTTCTTATGCTCCTAGAAAAAAAAATACTGGTAACGGGCGGAACTGGCTTTATAGGAAGCCATCTTGTCGACTGCCTGATGAAAAAGGGAAACAGAGTTCTTGTTTTTGACAATCTCAGTTCCGGTAAAATGGAATTTATAGAACATCATCTTGAAAATCCAGACTTTTCCTTCATAAAAGGAGACCTCCTTGACGCAGAGGCGATAG
Source organism: Methanosarcina hadiensis (assembly GCF_046529725.1). Classification (GTDB taxonomy): domain Archaea; phylum Halobacteriota; class Methanosarcinia; order Methanosarcinales; family Methanosarcinaceae; genus Methanosarcina; species Methanosarcina hadiensis. The sequence continues at coordinate 3,519,710 of NZ_CP136241.1, forward strand.
AAACAGCCTGCAAGGATATTGATATGGTATACCACGTGGCAGCGAATCCCGACGTCAAACTTGGGGCTTCGGATACTAAAGTTCATCTTGACCAGAACATACTGGCGACATACAATCTCCTGGAAGCCATGAGAAAAGGTAACGCAAAAAAAATTGCATTTACCTCTACATCCACGGTTTATGGGGAAGCAAGCATTATGCCTACTCCCGAAGATTACGGCCCCCTTATTCCTATATCGCTGTATGGAGCTTCAAAACTTGCCTGTGAAGCTCTGATTACTTCATACTCCCATACTTTTGACATGCAGGCATGGATTTTCCGTTTTGCAAATATTGTTGGTCCACGCAGTACACATGGCATCACTGTTGATTTCATAAACAAGTTGAAGCAAAATCCCCACAGGCTTGAGATTCTCGGGGACGGAAAACAGGAAAAATCCTATCTTCATGTATCAGAATGTGTTAACTCAATCCTTTTCGCAATAGAAAAAAGCAAAGGAGAGGTAAATATCTTCAATATTGGCTCTGAAGACACTACCAGTGCTACGGAGATAGGAAAGATTGTTGTAGAAGAGATGGGGCTTTCGGACGTAGAGTTCACATATACCGGTGGGAGCAGGGGCTGGAAAGGCGATGTTCCAAGGATGAGGCTCGGCATTGAAAAGTTAAAAGCTACAGGATGGAAGCCTGAGTATACTTCTGAGAGAAGCGTAAGAGAGACCGCGAGGGCAGTACTTGATGGAAACTGAGGAAATCAGAAGAAGTAGTTTTCTTTGAGTAAAACTATCAGAGACCCGTCTCTTCTATTTTTCATAATTCTTTCATTTTTTACCATTGAATCCTAAAAACGATTTAATATTTCGATAAATTGAAGTTGTCCAAATTGATAACAATGCAAATCAAGCTTAATTTTTGAATATCAGACTATTTATTTAGTATTAGGATTTGCCTTCGATCTGAATAGATGTTTCTTTATTAAAGAGATTTCATGATTAGTGAAGCCTCCCACGAGAAGCATTGATATTAAGTAAACAATCAAGCCTGCACCTATCGCTTCAAAAAGCTCAAGTATGCCTGAAATAGTGAAACTGGTAACAAAAAAATACATCGCAGTAGATGACAAAATACTCTTTGCAATATCCAGATAATAGAAATCAAGTTTAAAGTGCTTCAGGGATACGTGCACACAAAATGCAGCCATTAAAGAAAAAGAGACAAGAGTGGAAAAAGCAGCCCCCAGAATTCCTATTGAAGGTATGGGTATAAGTATGAGGTTCAGGAGTACATTTGTAACTGCGGCAATTATATTGATATAGGTAGCAGGTTTCGTTTCTTTTATAAGGAACATTGTATTGACAAATATCTGGAATATTCCTGCCATAAGTCCGGCAAATGCAATAATAGGTATGACAAACCATCCGGAAATAAAATCTGGAGTGGTAAGGACCGCGATCAAAGGTTTCGCAAGGGCTGAAAGCCCAAAAACTGCCGGAATGGCGATAATAAGGAAGTATCTCAGAGAATGAGACATGTAAATACTTACTTCATCCATCTTATTATTATCAAACAGCTTTGAAAGCTCGGGAAAAAGGATAGTCTGAAGCGGATTTACAAAAAGTTGAATAAGGTTACCGATAGAATACGCCGCAGAGTATACACCTACACTGCCCAGTCCAAGGAAATAAGTGACCATGTATCTATCACTTGATTCCGTAACCCATCTAATAAGTACGTTTGGAGTCAGCGGAAGAGAAAATTGAAGATATTCTCTAATATAGGTAAACCGGGGTATAACAAATCCTATCTGTGAAACTATAATGAAAAAAGTGGTTAAAAAGATCAGACCCTGAGCCATTAAAGTGGCAGCTATTACTCCAAGAAGTCCATATCCCAGTTTAAGGAAAACCAGTATAAGTATCAGTTTTCCAAAGGTTTCAAAAAATGTAAAATAAGAGAACTTATCGATTTGCCTGAAAATCCTGAAATAAAAAAGGGATATGGATTCCAGTGCATTTACAAGAATTAAAAGGGACCCTGCCTGGACAAAATAAGTTGCTTCGGGATCGTTAAAGCCGAAGGTTGCAAGCGGTTCTGAAAACATGAATAACATAAATGAAGCCAGAATCCCTGAGACCGTAACAAAAAAAAAGATTGAGTAAACCGCCTCCCTTATTTTATTCTTTTCTGTTTCGGAAGACAGGAACCTGACGAAACTCATTGAAAGTCCCATAAGTGCAAGGGAAGAGATTAAAGATACTGTAATATTGATCTGTGCCCAGAGTCCGTAATCATAAGCTCCAAGGGTTTTTGTAATAATGGGAAGTAAAAAAAAGCCGCTAAGGCTTGTGAGTATCTGAACCGTACCTATAAAGCCAACATCCCTTGCAAACTTTTGATATGACATCATATCACCTTAAAAAGAACTGCCATTTTCTGTAGAATGTGATTCATGAAATAATCGCTCGAAAAATCTCTTCCTTAGCACGGTCCAATTTATGGATAAATACTTAATATATAAATCTATTTGAATATCATTGATTATCCGGTTCAGGCCTTAACCTGTGTATTGATTCTTCTTCCATAACCTGAGCAAATCGTTTCATAATCATTAAAACACCTTTAATTTAAGGGAGAAAACTGAAATTCTGATTTTATTCTCAGTGTTAACTTAATTTGTGTGACGAAGGCATGATAAATAAGATTCATAGAAACACCTTTTATGATGGAGTGGACGTGAACTACCCCGCCCTGCCTGATGGCGAGGACGGAGCTTCCTTCGAGTGATTACGTCATTTGATGGTAAGATTCTAAGAATCTTTCCGACATCGGTAATCCTGTTTGTCGAAGATTATCAGAGAATTTCTGATAGCCTGTCCACAAGGCATTCTGCAATAGGAAATTTACCATGATATTGATTGCACTATTGCAATCTCTATCAATAAAATTGCCACAATCGCATTCCATATTTCGTTTCCAGAGTGGCATGTCATGGATTTTTCCACAAACATAACACGTTTTGGAAGTATAGCTTTCATCAATTTTTATTACTTTTTTACCTATAAGTTCAGCTTTATAGGCTAAAAATTCGATGAAGCGAGATAAATATCCTTGATTTTGGGTAGATCTATTCATAGCTCTTTTTCTTTTTCCTTTAAGTCTCTTGGATTGAGCCATGTTTTTTGTTTTCAGATCTCCCACAATAATAGTATTGGCCTTAGTATTGTTGACCATTTTCTTTGATAGTTTATGCTGGAAATCTCTAAGCTGATTAGATTTCTTTTTCTCCATTTTACGATAAATATTGTGTAGCCTTACCCATTTTTTGCTCTTTCTTTTACAGTGATCTCTCCTGGATTTTAGAGCATCCAGTTTTGGTTGCCAGTACTTATCAATTCTTGGAGTTTTAACTTCAAAGAATTTACCTTGAGTATTTACTGCTGTTACTATTTTTGTGATCCCGGCATCATTAGCCTGATATAAACCATTATCAATGTACTCATGTGCAGAGACTTCATAAGTAACAGAAATATAGAAATCTCCTTTAGCATGGAAAGGATCATCATTATAGATCTCGATTTGTTTTATATTTTCAAATTTCTTTCCGAGATCAAAAACAAGTTTGGTGTCATTTATTTTATGAGAGAAAGAAATGACACAACCAATCTGATAAAATCCACTTTGATTATACGGAATTGTCTGAAAATATTTCCTGCTTTTGAAATTTGGAGGTCTGGCTTTTAGATCTCCATTTTTTCTGAGTGCAAAAAAAGATCTATAATTTGCATCAAGTTTTTTTAGAACGCCCTGCAAAGTCTTTGAATAAACAGCTTTGTATTCAGGGTTTCTTTTCTTGAGATCCGGCAATTTGTTTTGTTGATCCACGTACTTGATGCTCTTTCTTTCAAGTTTCCATGCATCTTTTCTTTCGGCTAAAGCTAGATTATACAATGAACAACATTTATCTGAAAGTTCCCAAAGGACTTTCAATTGTTCTTCTGTTGGATAAATCTTAACTTTTGTCGTTAGATGCATAGCAGTATATAAACAAGAGGTCTGTGTATAAATAGGCTATCAGAATTTAAAAAAGTAAATTGTCGGGAAGTTGACGGCTTTCATCCCCCACCTGCCAGCCTGATGGCTGTCGAGGAAGGGGACTTCCCGCCTTAGAGTTAAATTAGAGAGCGGAAGGCCCGGATCTGTTCTCGCCGTTAACTCTAAAATTATTTAAACGGCATTCTCTTTGCAGAAACCAGCCTCAGTCTCGCCCCAATAAGAGATTTCTACAAAGGATAAAAGCCTTTGTGTTCATGGAAATTTTTATAATAGTTAATCTAGACGAAGACCTTTGAAAAAACCACTAGAATAAAGTAAATGGAATAAATTGAAGGAAAAAACTGCATATATTCAAAAAAGGACCGAAAATTAATACGATACTTAAGGTCTTAAAAATAAATAAGGTCTTAAAAATAAAAATAGAAAAAATGAGGTTTTCCCGAAGAAAGTGCTGGAAACTTCACATGAAAGCGCTGGAGGCTTCATATTTTCCGTTTCCGGTTTCGGAAAAACTCTTTAAAAGAGGTCAAATACTTCACTTGGTATATACTAGTTGAAGTTTTGGTACCTTGCTGTCGCTTCCACATTCGTTGCTGTAGAATGCGATATAATTGTTGTTTTCATTCCTTGCTTTTATGAAGAAACCAGTGTTTGCATACTTTCCACCGGTATACTCTTTTACGAGATCTGTCACGTCCAGTCCATAGTATTTATTGTCAGGAAGAGCGCTTCCCTTAATGGTAATTGTTGCATAAGGAGTGCTTCCCTGCAAAACCCCATTCTTATCGTACCAGTCCCCTCCAGCATTCTTCCATGCAATGCCCTTTTCCCTGTTATTCCAGCTCACATAGCTTGAGTTCCAGGCAGAAGCAGGCCTGTAAACCTCAATTACAGTATCACTTGGCCTTGTGCTTCCTGCAGGATAATACCAGTAAAGGGAAAGGGTCGCATTGCTGACGTCAGTAGAACCTGTATATTCATTGAGGTCAAACCACATTACATCCCTGTATCTGACGTTATTCATTCCTCCTACATCAATAAAATCTGAAATATTATATACTATGGAAGGAGATGCTTCCCTGAGGCGGTTATCCGCTGCGTTGACAATAGTTACATTAGCGGTTTCAGGAGTACGTGAAAACGTTTTCTTTGTTATGTTTAACTTTGGTACCTTGCTGTCGCTTCCGCATTCGTTGCTGTAGAATGCGATATAATTGTTGTTTTCATTCCTTGCTTTTATGAAGAAACCGGTATTTACATACTTTCCACCGATGTACTCTTTTACGAGATCTGTCACGTCCAGTTCATAGTATTTATTGTCAGGAAGAGCGCTTCCCTTAATGGTAATTGTTGCATAAGGAGTGCTTCCCTGCAAAACTCCATTCTTATCGTACCAGTCTCCTCCAGCATTCTTCCATGCAATGCCTTTGTCCCTGTTATTCCAGCTCACATAGTTTGAGTTCCAGGCAGAGGCAGGCCTGTAAACCTCGATTACAGTATCACTTGGCCTTGAGCTTCCTGCAGGATAATACCAGTAAAGGGAAAGGGTTGCATTTCCAATCTCGGAAGAGTTTGTGTATTCATTGAGGTTAAACCACATAACATCTCTGTATCTGGCATTGTTCATTCCACCTACATCAACAAAGGTCGCGTCCTGATACACTATATCAGGAGAAGCTTCGCGAAGGCGGTTGTCAGATACTACTCCTGCTATTGAATTGACAACGCTTATAACTGCCACAGCCGAATTCTTCGCTTTTCCATCACTCACCTCAAAGGTTACGCTGTATGTTCCCTCCTGTCCGGCAACCGGAGTCCAGCTAAAGACTCTGGAATTGCTGTTAAAAGCTGCACCTGAAGGAAGGTCTGAAGCGGAGTATGTGAGGCTGTCCCCATCCACATCCGAAGCGTTTACCGTAAAGGTAATGCTTTTTCCAGTTTCAACAGTGAGGTCCGGGATAGAATCCATTACAGGAACATAATTATCCGGTTCTCCGGATTTTGATGCATATATAGTGTTTCCGTACCTTCCAATATTAATCCTGTCTCCATTGTCTTCAGGCTCGTTCGAATAATCAGAGTAAGCACATCCCTTATCAACGCAGGGTGAACTTTCCATGTCATTTACCCATGCTGCCCCGGTCCATCGCCCGGCTTCCGATTTGAGGTGGTAATCATGTTTAGCCTGATCTGCAAAGAGCGGATCTTCATGGATATCCGTAGAAGATGGACTGGTATTCTTGTAATCTCCACCTATGTTGTTGTAGAAACAATTATTCTCCAGTATAAATGAATGGGTTCCACTCAGGTAATTAACCACTCCATTACCAGTTCCTGAAGGCTGATAGAATCTTTGTTTAGTATTTGAGATGATGTTATTACGCAAAATTGTCGTATATCCAGTTCCCGGAGGGTTAAGGTTGAAAGGAGCCTGAAGGGCTACTGCAGCATGGTAATTACCATCAAAAACATTGTTTTCTATGGTGGTATTATTAAAACCGCTTGTTACTATACCACAGACCCAGTTGTAGTTCCGATGTGTACCACAGCCATAGAAGGTGTTGTGGTGTATGTAGACATTCGATGCCTCAGATTTTGCGTATGAATCACCGTCTGCTATCAGCCAGATCCCAGGACCATACGTATCGTAGATTGTATTATTATAAACTTCAATATCGTTCATTGGCTGAGCTACACTTTCTCGAAGATACTGTATCTGGATTCCCGGTCCTCCGGCATCATCCTCGAACTCAGTGTAAATTATATTGTCATGTATTTTTGCGTGATTGGCATTATAAAGCCGGCAGGCAGAGTTAGTTTTAGTCCTGCACGTATTATTATAATACTCAATATTCTCGCACTTGATAGCATAAAGGCCTTCATGACCAAGCTTGTAAATTCTGTTATCGTGGAACTTGACTGAGTTACTATATTGTACTTTTAGCCCGTCGTTATGACTATCATGCAAATACATATTATAAATTTCAACATCGTCATAAAAGAACCATACTAAAGTGTAATAACTGCTTCCGCGCGGTTTGTCAGTGTTTCCTTTATAATTACCGTCAATCTCAAAGCCTCGAATAACGATTTTACCGGGATTGGTTTTGCTGGGAGATCCCTGTGTTATTAATGGAATGTCTTTGCTCCAGCCTGCGTTATCGGTCAGCTTAATCACAGCATTTGAGTCCCCTTCCAGGATGGTATTGCTATACACAACAAGAGAGCTGTCTATAACGTATGTAAATGGTCCTTTAAGGTAGACAGTAGTATATGCAGAATTATCTTTGACATATTTGAGAGCTTGATTTATCTGCACATGGTCATCCTTCCCGTCACAATTGAAGTCCCCGCTTCCGTCTCCTGAAACATAAACTATGGGTGCCGGACTTATGCACAGGGCGGTAGGAATACTTGTGAGGAGAAGACATCCGAATAGACAAAATATCCCAAATCTTCGTTTTAATATTACTCTCGCAAGCGGTTGAACACCATATTTATTTTTAGGGTCATCCGCGGGCGACAGAACCAGATTCCTTAGAAATAATTCTACAAAAAAATTTTTAATGTTGGTCACACACTTTTTCAAATGTGATACATAGTGTACAATCTGAATAGCTAAATTTTTCAAATAGCTTCCACTCCCGAACATTAGTTGTTTATAACGAGCTACGGGAAAATATACAGTTCAATTAACTATTGGTTTAGTTAATCGAGGAGAAAAGCTGGAGTAAGATATTTTTCTTTTTCAGACAGTATCTCCTGTGCAGTAAATTCCCTTTGCTAGCAATCGAAATAAATTACAGCATACAATCTAATTTACTTCTAATTGTCCCCCTTCTAGAATAGAACGTCAAACTATAAAAAAACACATGATTATTTCTAAACTTATTTATGAAGTTTGCTGTTAAATAATTTAAACAGCTTGGATTTGAAAAAAGAAAATATGATTAAAAGAAGAGGATCAGAGTTATAAAAAACTTATAACCTGTAAAAGTCACGGAATAAGGATATTATAAATAACTTTTTATATCCTATTTTTTTAGAGGGTTTTGAGTGCTCTATATTCACATTGCTCTTAATATTTACTCAATATTTTGCTCGGCTCTTTTTTATTCATAAGCCTGAAGTTTTCTGTTTTTTCCCCAACCCAATTATCCAGACTCGGATTATTGGTTAAAGCATTACATGCTCTGACTCCCATTATTTATTGTTTCAGCTATGAAAATCACAATTCACTGTATTTACAAGCGTGCGGTAAATCACTGTTTTATAGTCACACTACAGCTTGTACTATATTAGAACTATAGAGTTTTGACGATAATTGCATAGAGCACCAAAAATTAAAGGTGTTACGGTTTTATAAAGATTCTTACAGGAATATTTATAGTTCCATACGGGAATTATTTTATACTTGACGTTGAGGTTTATACGGTAAATTAAAAAATGAATTAAAATCAATTAAAAAAGAGGTCTTTTTCTTGAGAATATTACGCATTGCGCCTGACATTTATCCTCATGTGGTTGGAGGAATCTGCATCCATGCACATGAAATGTCTAAGGAGCAGGCAAGAATGGGGCATGATGTAACCGTTTATACTGCCTCTGAGGGTATCGAATGTGCATATGAAGCTCCTAGTGGTTATCACGTCAGGAATTTCAAGCCATTTGCAAAAATACTTGGCAATTCCATCATACCGAATATGTTTGTTGATCTGGTTAAGGTCCAGTCAAAATATGATATAGTTCATGCTCATTCTCACCTGTTTTTTGCGACTAACCTCAGTGCGGTTGCAAGACAGTTGGGCTCAACTCCTCTTGTCATAACAAACCACGGCCTTAATTCACAGACCGCTCCCAAATGGTTCCAGGACGTTTATACTGCCACAGGCGCCAGATTTACATTTGCAGCAGCAGATAAAATAATCTGTTATACTGAAGCTGAGAAAAAAGAGATCATTAATCTTGGAATTAAATCCCGAAAAATCAGAGTAATACATAACGGCATCGATACTGATCTATTTGTCCCTTCGAAGGATACTTCTTTTGACAAAAAGAACCTGCTCTGGGTCGGAAGGTATGCAAGAGGAAAGGGGCTCGATTACCTTATTGATGCTTTCAATATCGTAAAATCCAGACACTCTGAAGCTACTCTCACAATGATCGGCGAAGGTCCGGAAAAAGACCGTATCGTTCAAAAAATAAATGATCTGAAACTGGATAACAGCATTATAATGAAGGACTTTGTCCCAAACTCCGAACTTGCAGGCCTTTATCAAAATTCAAGTGTTTTTGTACTCCCCAGCCTTGAAGAAGGTGTCCCGAGAACCATCCTGGAAGCAATGTCATGCGGAATCCCTGTGGTCTGTTCCAGTTTGCCACAGCTTGTCGATATTGTTGATGGTGGTGGAATGCTGGTCCCGGTTAAAGACTCCGAGACCCTTGCAGACAGAATATCAGAGGTTTTATCAAGTTCTTCCCTTGCAGAAGAATTCAGGGAAAACGGAAGAAGAAACGTTATTGAGAATTATTCCTGGAAAGACACCGTGAAAAAAACAGTAAGGCTTTATGAAGAACTGGTTTAAAATATCTATTTTAGATATTACTGGCAGCCTGGATTTGTCAGGCCATATATTACAGGGTCGACTCAATGATCGCCGTAAGGTCTATAATAGTTACATAAAATGAGTCTGAATAAATATGCTTTGGTTCTATTGCAGTAGATTCTGAAATAAATCACGGACATTAAATTATAATAGGTTAATTAAGTATGGTATCAATATCAAATCTGAAGAAAGGCTTAAAAAATTTATACAAGCAGTCCGGTGAAACTGTGAAAATTGGATACGTGAAATTATGAAAATTGGTTATTTTACAACACAATTCCCACATAAAAATCCATTAACAGGGGAAGTAATTTTTCACTCTCATGATGGGGGGGTAGAAAACGTTGCTTACAGCTTAGCAATAGAAATGGCAAAAAGGGGACATGAGATATCCATTTTTACGTCTTCAAGAGATTCAACTAATTCCATAGAAGATTACGGAAAGATAAAAATATACAGGTATAAAAGGAATTTTTTTGTAGGTCAGGCTCCAATTTCCCTTGACCTGTTATACAAGCCCCTTGTTTCGGATTTACGCCTGGATGTTGTACATACGCATATGGGAAATTTACCAGCTCCGTTAACTGCTCTTTTCTTTTCTGTGATAAAAAATAAGCCTTTCATTGTTACTCAACATGGCGATTGGATTGGTGGATATGGAGGTATAAAACGCAGAATTGGGGTCTTTTTGTTCAATAATTGCTTATGTGATTTAATATTGTCTCGCGCAAATTCGGTTATAGGCCTCTCTAAAAGCCACGTTCAGGACTCGCGCTTTTTAAATAAGTATCTTAAAAAAATAGAGGTTATCCCTAACGGTATAAACCTGAATGATTTTGAGATTTCTCTTTCAAAAGAAGAATGCAGAAATTTATTAAATTTGCCAGAAGATAAGTCTATTATTCTTTTCGTTGGGAGCCTTACCCCAAGAAAAGCACCTGATATTTTACTAAACGCAATGAAAAAAATAGTCCAGGAATGCTCGGATTCTTATCTGGTTCTTGTTGGAGACGGTTCCTGGAAAAATGACCTGAAAGAAATGGCAAATACACTTGGCATCAATGACGTACTATTTACAGGTTTTATTGAAGATGATATGAAGATTTTATACTATAAAGCAGCAGACATTTTTGCTTTACCTTCTTTGTCAGAGGCTTTTCCTCTTACTTTAATGGAAGCTGCAGCTTCAGGGTTACCTTTAGTCGGAAGTGGATTAGAATGCCTCAAAGAGATTATTGATGTAGATTATAACGGATTTCTGACTAAAACCGGAGATCAAGATGACCTTGCCAGCAAATTAATTTATCTAATAAATAATAAAGATTTGAGGCTAAAAATGGGAATAAATTCTAAGGATAAAGTTAGAAATTTTTCCTGGGAAAAGGTAGCTCAGGATACCGAACAGGTTTACATTAACCTGCTCAGCAAATCCTAATAAATCGTATCCTATTAAGGTGTTTTTATGAATTTGTTGTATATTTCTTTCCCTGATTTAAATGGTTCCGAGGGTTCTTCTACTCATGTGAGGGAAATATTGAGAAATCTATCCACAAATAATTCCATAACCGTTGTCTCCCCAACTAAATATCCTCCTAATTTTGGGAGCAATGTTATATTCAAAAGAGCTGGATATCTTAATATCGGATTATTGAGAGCGTTTACGTTTTCCATAAATGCTTTCTTCATTTGTTTTTTTTATTTACTTAGAAATAAATGTGACCTTATTTATGAAAGAGATCATTCTTTTGGGACCGGTTGTAACTTATCTTTGCTATTTAAAATTCCAGTAATTATGGAAGTAAATGGGATATCCAATGAAACAGGTGTTTTACCCAAGTCAGTTGCTAAAATCATGAACCTGATTTTATCTAACAGATATTCCTGTGCAACACATATCATAGCAGTTACACCTAAATTGAAGGAGTATCTTCAATCAACCTATAAATTTCCATCTGATAAAATTTCAGTAGTTGAAAATGGTGCTAATACTGACCTTTTCAAGCCAATGGATAGAAAAGATGTATTAGAAACATTGAATTTGGATGAAAATTATAAATATGTCTGCTTTGTTGGAAATCTGGCTCCCTGGCAGGGTGTAGAGTATTTAATAAAAGCGAGTCCGTATGTTTTGAATGAATGTCCTGATACGAAGTTTATAATCGTAGGCAAGGGTCCAAAATTCGATGAACTGGTGAAACTTGCCAATCATTTGAATATTTCTCAAAACTATCTGTTTACAGGGTATGTCGATTATGAAAAAGTTCCATTATATATTAATGCCAGTAATATCTGTGCTGCACCTTTCGTCATTGAAAGAAATGAAAGGATAGGTTTATCTGCATTAAAATTATATGAGTACCTCGCTTGCGGTAAACCTGTTGTTGCAAGTAAAATAACAGGTATAGAAGAGTTACTTTCTGCTTCAAACGGAGGTATTTCTGTAGCTCCTGAGGATGCATGTGATTTAGGCAAAGCTATTGTAAGATTATTACAGGACGATACGCTATGCGAAAGAATGGGAACTAATGGCTACAAATTCATTAGAGATTATCACAGCTGGAAGGTCGCTGCAGCAGAAGTCGAACATATTTCTCGTAAATTTGTTGGCAATGTTGATAAAGCTAATAACTCTTAATTAATTATCAAACAGGGTTAATGCGGATCTGTTAAGAAAGATCCATACAAATTGCCCTATTTATGCAATGCCCCTAAAAAAGATATTTAAAAAACATATTTATATGAAATTGGAAAATGTATCGATTTTATCTCGGTATTCGAATTGAGACTAATCTCTCTGAAATCGATATATATACACAAAAATTCCGTAACCGTTGACTGATGAATAGGATTTGATGAAATGAGTAGTAATTCTTACATTGAAAGTTTTATTAAGGCTTATCCTCTCTTTCTTATTTTAACCGTAGTTAGTTCAATGTCTCTTTTATTCCTTATGAAGTTACAAAGTATGTATTATTATATAATTCTTTTATCAATTGTTATAACGATCTCTACTCTATTTATTTTGTTTGCGAGAAATGTATCTTTTGAATTTAATGACATCCACATATTTTCACTAAATAATGGTCTTTTAACAAGACTATATGCTATTACGTTCATCTGGTCGGTTATATATTTAGTCTTAACTAACAATAGATCTGAACTTTACATTCTATCACTTTTATTGCTATACTTAATTATATTCGTTCAAATATTCTCTTCAAAAGCATCTTATCCAACTATACTCGCAGAAATCGCTGCATCAATGCTACTTTTTATATATGGAGTTACTTTTGTATACCCTCTCTATTTTGGTTATACTGACACATTGCCCCATATCAATTATGCCACAATTATTGCCGAATCGGGAAGAACACTTCCTGAATCCATGATCTTCTATAGTAAATTCCCTTTGTACCATATTCTGGTTGCTGCAAGTTCTCATATTTTTAATCTGGATGTTGCCAGTTCCCTTTTTTTGGTTACTGCCCCTGTTTTTGTTGTTGTACTGCCGTTCGTATATATGTTATTTTATCTTGTTTCGAATAATAAACAGATAAGTCTTTTAAGCTGTTTAGTTTACTCCTGGAGTTCTGAAATCCTGTTTCATGGTACTTATATGGTTACCAGAGTATTAGCATTTGTATACTTTATTATCCTGTTTTACCTGTATTATAAGACTAATATCGATAATAATATCAGTAATGCTACCAATAATAAGTACTACAAGATATTTATAGTGCTATTTATACTTTCAATCGTATTAGCTCACCAAGTATCAGTTGCACAAATTTCTATTCTCCTTATTCTTTTCCTTCTGTGCGAGTATCTGGGTCGTGACCATGGATATGTAACAACTACATCTGTTACATTTTTCAATATTTTCTTTATCAGTTACTGGATTTATCTAGCTTATGACTTTACATTAGAAGTATTGGGTAAACGTATAACAAGTTTTGTCTATACGGATAACCTTATTATTCAATATAATGTAAATTCCATTTTGAATGAAAGCTTTACACATCTTTTATTTTCAAATCTAAATGTTTATGTTTCTTTATTTTTTGCATTAATAGGAGTCAAATACCTTATATCATACCAGTCAAAAAGTAAGTCCAGAGCTGCTTTTGGCCTTTTCTCTCTGGCATGTTTTATGTTCTATTTCCCTTCACCTTTAAAGTTACTGTGGAAAACTATGGAACTGTTGCAGTTTGACAGATTCAGTTTATTTGTATTCCCATTCATTTCTTTACCTATAGGAGTCGGAATTTACATAGTAATTAAGTCTCTCTTCAATAATAAATTTAAAACATTATGTTGCGTAGTGATTCTCTTAACTCCTTTATTCTTTGGTTTTGCTTCAATTACTAATAGCAACACAAATTCTAACTTTATATATGATGATGGCCCAAGAAATTACTTTATTCAACAAGAAATTGATGGATTTAATTACCTGGACACATATGCTTCTTCTGAGTCCTGTGTTTTCTCAGATTACTTTTCACAGAGGTATCTTCTAGCACTTACTTCCAAGGGATATTATTGTTTTAGCCACCTGAACTCATCTGACATTCCTCGCTCTATAAATTACACTTCTAATTATTTTTACATTAGAGACGGGGCTTTTGAGAATGATGGACTGTATTTTGGCGTTCCAAACACAGAACAACTTTACACTTCACGTCCATCTGATTATCAGAATAATTCTCTGAGCAATATCATGTTTACAAAGAATAAAATATACTCCAATTTAGATACTAACTTATATCTTGACTTTGACCACTCAGACTCTCAAGAAAGGCCGGGAAATATTGGATCCTATAGAAACAGAAATTTATAATTACGACTCAGTTTTTATTTTTTATAATTTTTATAATTTCTTCTGACCCGGTAAAAATTGGTAACGAGATTATGCAAACCGATAACGAGATCATGCAAACTGATAATGAGATCATGTAAATTGATAACGCTATTATGCAGGAATTAGAAATTAATTGAGTTCGTATAAAAAATATATTTTGGTTTATTTGCTTATTTTCCATCAGGCAGTCGCTTTTCTCAGGCTTATGATTTCCCCGGATATTTGAACCCTTCCAGTATCTCTTTCACCCGTTTATCCGATTTCAGTATGTATAAATAATAGATGCAGATTATCAAGCCTGACACTATAACAAGAATGATTTGATTTATTTCTGCAGACTTAAGAGCGACCAGGAATGCTCCTGCCGGAATAAAGAGAATCAGGTTTGAAAACACTATTTCCAGGGCTCTTGAAGTTTTTACCCCTGAGTAATGCATCATTTTCAAGCACATATATCCATACACAATAATACCTGATGCGGAGAAAAGAATGAGTGCTATACGTGCGTTTCCGAGAATACCGCCAACTGCAAGGGAAAAGAATCGGGTTGTAAGGTTGAAAAAGTTATAACTGAATCCAAAATGATGCTCTTCTACAACCAGGTATATTGTGCTTAAAGGGGATGAAATGAACCATACAAAAGCCCAGAGACTTAAGATCTGGGCGTAGATCCCTGCTTCTGTCCAGGCTCTCCCGAAAACCACAGTAAATACATCGCCTCCGACAATTGTGAGAACCAGTATGGGGAACATGCCTATAATTACAAGCATTCTGAATACGTTTTCGACAAGGATGCTGAGAGTACCATCAGACACCGCTCTTGATGCCCTCTGGAAAAATACCTGTGATATTGAAGCTCCAATAAAACTCATGGGCAGCTGGAGCAGGCGGAACCCTAATGAATAGAAGCCAACTACTGCAGGGGCAAAAAAAGCTGAAAGTAGAAAAGCAGGGAGTTGCCATGAAACTGAATTCATAAGGGCAGACCAGCTGTCTATAAGCGGAAGGTTACGGTGCCGTATAGCGCCCTCATATATCTTTTTCCAGCTCAGGCTCGCTTTTATCAGGTTTCTGTCATCTCTCCAGATCTGACCACCAAGCACGAATGTCGCTACAGACTGGCCTGCAAGGCTGCCCCCTATTAAACCAGCTGAAGTTGGAGGGCGTTCTACAAGCCCAAGGGCAATCTGAGTCGCAGTAGTTGAAATAGAACTGGAAATCCTCGAGAAAGAGAGTCTTTTGAAAAGCTTCGTTCTTGAATTCCAGTGGTTGAGCGCGAGAAAGACCCCATTTACAAATACAAATGGCGGTACTAGCCAGAGATAGTTGTCTATCTGCGGGGCGTTTAAAAAGTCAACTAACTGAGGCTTGAAATACCATACAAATGGTACGGTTAATCCGGTTATAGCCAGGACTGCAAGAATGCTCAGACCCAGGAGATTTACTGCTTCCTCGTCTGATTCCGGCAGCATTATGGAATATTCATACCTGAGGCATGCAATAACGCTTATAATACTGGTGATGGATACATATAGAGCCCAGACTCCAAAGTCCTCAGGCCCGTAAAGACGGGTTAAAACAGGGGCTGCCAGAATTGTGAGAATCTGAGCAAAGGTTGTTCCGCCTGCGAGTGTGAGCACATCCGATACAAAACTTGATTTTTTTTCACTATTTGATGGCTTTTTCTCTGATTCTTCTGTCTTTTCATCCATAGCCAGTACCCTATTAAATAGAAATTGTTTTTCAGGCCAGGTAACTGAAAGCTTTTAAATCCCTGATGTGAAACCTTTAAATTCCTGCAGGTATATTTTCCCAGTATTTACCCCTTTATAACTTCAGTACCCTAATTTTCCCTGATTATTCCCATTTTCCTGTGTTTTTTTCTCTCCCTTACAATCCCATACACGGATCATCCTTTATAAACTCATCCGGGTCAATAACGCCCTCTTCCAATTAATGTGGGCCCGAGTCCAGAAAACCAGTAAAGTAAACAATTCTTCAAGCGTTGCTTATCTTAAAAAGCTCTGAATTCTTTATCGCAGATTACCTGAATGACTGCAGTACAAATGCATTATAAACGTCACCATACCGATGTAACTAATAGTTTCTTTTATCTTGAATTACAGATATTATCCCTTACAGATATTATCCCTTGCTGACAACATTACCATCATACTTTAAAAGATAGTCGCTGTTAACTTTTTAACAGATAAAACTTTTCTGTCAATAATACCAAAAAATTTACTTAAGCCAGTCGAATTTACGGTAAAAAAGAGTTTTTTTAGGATATTGAAGATTGATGTTGTTTTCTCTTTTGTCAATAAATATGATTTTTCAAGAAATAATGTGTTATTATCCTTCAAATTCCAGGCTCAATTTTGTTCGTCCACCAACTGTAGATCTCTTCCCCACTTGTAATCCATGCATCTTTAGCTGCGCAGTACTCAAGCACTTTTTCGTAGTATTTAAGGTTCTCTCCTTCAATGCAGGTGTTATTATGCCATAGAATAGTAATCACGCCGTTATATTTCTCAACTGTATTGATCAAATGTTTGGCACATTCCCATGCTTTCTTAACATCAAGGCGCATATAATCTCTGAAAAGCGAACGGTCCATGATCACCAGTGGAATTTCCATAATATCTATCTGGTGCCCTTCATTTAAGTTAAAGGGCCTGAACGGATGGCACATCCCATTCCTGAACCCGGCACAATCCGAATATCCGAGTGTAGTATCGTATTTAAAACCTGCTTTACTCAATAATTCCCATGTATCCGGTACTTTGAATCTTAAATAATGGTTTCTGTACCCGATAACCGTTCTCCCTAAAACCTCTTCAAGCCGCCTTTTTTTTTCCTGGAGATCTTCAAAACTGTTGTAAGACTCATGCCCTCCATGAAGACCAACTTCCCATCCGCTGTCGGAGATAATACCAAGTTCGGACTCAAGGTCTTTAATGTTGTAGTTAAAGTCTGCTTCCCCGGAGGTCAGGGCAAGAAAATAGAAACTGGATTTTGCATTATACTTCTCTTCCAGAGCAAGTATTTCCCTTAAATTCCAGCATGGATTCCACTTCCTGTTAACTCTTGAGAAAGGAGTTTTCATTGCTTCAGCCAGTTTTCCTCTGGAAAGAGCCCTGAAAGATTCGACAATCGGATGTGGCGGGTAAATCGCATCGATATCATGTGTCAGGCAGACAGCAAATTTTTTTTCTTCAGGATATTGCGGCTTCAACCCGTTTTCTAATAGAAACTTAGAAACCCTTGGCTCAAAAATATTCCTGTGACCGCTCAGATAGTAAGGAAATCTCTCGTACGCATCACGAAGAGTTGCGCTGTACTCTTCTTTCCTTGTAAAAAGTTCCCAGAGTTCTTCGTTTTCCTTCAATTTGTCATACATAATTCTCGCCCTACTCCCATATATAAAAGACAAAATATTGCAGTAAAAAGGGGAAAATTCCCCTTCATTTTATTTTATGTAAGTTTTTGTCTCCCCTCCCAATCCCCTTATAAACAAACCCTTTCCCAATAAATTCATCCGGCTCGATGACATTTCTTCCATCAACAATAACAGGATTTGCTTTTGCAGTTGCATTCTTTACCCAGTCAGCCTTCAAGCCAGAGTATTCGCTGTGCCCTGCAAGTATTACTACAGCATCTGCGCCTTTCACAACCTCTTCCAGATTATCCGAAATCCCGACGCCCGGATAATTGACAACATACGGGTCATGCACCATAACGCTTGCACCGGCCTTCAGGCAGAGGTCCCTGTATGGTTCTGAGGGTGTGTTTCTGGCATCGTCAGAATCTTTGATAAATGCCCATCCGAGCATTGCGACCTTTGAGCCTTTCATCTTCTTCCCAAGCCTCTCAAAAGCAGCAACAGTCAGGTTATACATATGTGCGGGCATGAAGTCATTGACCTTTCTTGCAAGCACGTAAATTGAGTCTGCGCCTTCGGGATAATCCAGTTCTCCCTTTCCAATCTTAACTCCCCTTTCCAGGTGATATGTGTCTTTAGTAAGGCAGTGGCCTCCAACGCCTGCTCCTGGCCACAGGATAGCTCTTGTAATACCTTCACCTTTTAAGCTGTCCACGCCTGTCCTGACATCATAAACATTTATGCCCATAGCTTCACAGTAAAGGGCGAGCTGGTTGATTGCTGCAATCTGAAGGTCGCGGAAAGTATTTTCTGCAGTCTTTGTAACTTCGGCTGCAGTTGCACTCATTGGAATAGCTTTTCCAACAGTGAGTACAGGCGAGTATAGCTCTACAGCCCTCTTTGTACTTGCCTCATCGATTCCGCCCACTATCCTGTCGTGTTCTCGTATGTTCTTCAGAAGCCTGCCCACCATTACCCTTTCAGGGGCATGAGCAAGTGCAAAATCTTCACCTGCTTTTAATCCGGACTCTTCCTCAAGGATTTGTTTTGCCATTCCTTCGGTTGTTCCGGGAGTAATCGTGGACTCAAGAACTACAAGCATACCAGGTCTGAGGTATTTTCCTGCGTTTCTGATCCCGTCTATAAGGGCACTGAAATCAGGTTCCAGATCTTTGGGGTCTGCAAAAGGAGTCTGAATTGCAAGTGTGACTGCATCAAGCTCGGAAATTCTTGAGAAATCAGGTGTACATTCGAATTTGCCAGCTTTTACAACCTTTCCGATAAGTTCTTCAAGGCCCGGCTCTTCTCCTTTGAGCGGGCTCTCCCCCCGATTAAGCATATCAATCTTGTAGCCTGAGCTTTTTGAGTTGCGCTGGAAGCCGAGCACTTTATCAAAACAGGGAGCATCTGCAAAAAGGACAGCAGCTGGGATTCCTACATACCCCATGCCAAGTACACCTATCTTTTTTATAGGTCCGCGTTCCTTTAGAAGTTGTTCTAATTTACTCATAATTATCACTTTCCGGTTTGTTTTTTAATTATTCTTTCATACTTCCTGAGGCTTTCGAGTTCCTGTTTTCCTTAACCATTTATCTTTTATGCGGTTTACTTACCTACTTCAATCAGTCTTTCTTCTTCGTAAGACCTGATAGCTGCCATTGCTACCTCAAGAGCATGTTTTCCATCTTCACCACAGGGATTGGGTTCCCTGCCTGTCTGAACGCAATCTATGAAATAAGCGAGTTCATTTTTCAGAGGCTCGCTTGGTTCGACTTTGGCTTTTCTTATCCAGCCATTGTCATGCAGCTCGACTGTCTGGTCGAGATAATCGAGATAAGCTACACCCTTGACCCCGATTGCTGTCAGCTGTCTTACCTTATGAGGGGTCAGCCAGTTTGTCTCCACAACTCCTGCAAAGTTATGGTCCATACGCAGGATGATTGAGGCATGGTCCTCAAAAGAATGGATATCCGCACCTGCAATGGCGTAAACTCCTCTTATCTTCTTTCCGTAAAGATACGAGATGATATCTATATCATGGACACCGATATCCAGAATTACACCGACATCTCTTATCCTTGGGTTATAGGGACCTACTCTCCTTGTAGAGATAGATACTATCTTTCCCAGAATGCCTGAATTTATAATCTCTTTGAGCCTTATGACTGCAGGATTGAATCGTTCTATATGCCCTACCATGAGCACTTTTTTAGATTTCTTTGCAGCTTCGATCATCAGCTCTGCGTTTTCAATCGTGTCGGCGATTGGTTTTTCAACAAGAACATGAAGCCCTGCCTCAAGGGCATCAAGAACTACCTGTTTATGCAGTTTTGTAGGTACAACGACGCTTACTGCATCAAGACCTTCTGCAAACATTTTTTTATAATCCGTAAAGGCTTTCGTTTTAAACTGGGCAGCCATGGCTTCGACTCTGTTCTGGTCTACATCCGATATTCCGGCAAGCTTCACGCCCTCCATCTCACTGTAAATACGGACGTGATTCTGACCCATAGCACCAGTGCCTATTACTCCAACTCTTATCAAAATTTCACTTCCCTTTTAAGAATCCGGCTCCAGCCTTAAAATTAATCAGGCGGTTGCATAAAACTCTTTAACCTCATTAATTATTTTCTGCACATCGTCTCCGGATATAGCAGGATGTACTGGAATGGAGAGGACCTCTTCCGCTGCTTTTTCCGAGATAGGCAGGGAGTCTCTGTACCCAAGTTCGATATAGTAGGGTTGTTTGTGGATAGGTATAGGGTAATGAACTCCCGTACCTATACCCTTTTCCTTCAGGAAATCTGCCAGTTTGTCTCTCTTTTTAGCCCTTATTGTATACTGATGGAATACATGAGTGCTGCCGGGTTTTGTTGCCGGAAGCACAATCCCTGAAACGCCTTTTAATCCGGCTGAGAGCATAGATGCATTTTTCTGCCTGGCAGCATTGAATCCATCCAGTTTTTCGAGCTGAACAAGCCCGATTGCGGCTGCAATATCAGTCATGCGCAGGTTAAAACCAAGCATTTCATGCAAATAGCGAACTTTAGAGCCATGAGCCCTTATCATCTTTGATTTTTCTGCAATTTCCCTGTCATCGGTTGTAATTATTCCGCCTTCGCTTGTTGTCATATTTTTAGTAGGATAGAAACTGAATGCCCCTGTCCCGAAACTGCCTACCTTTTTTCCGTGGCATTCCGCACCATGCGCCTGGCAGGCATCTTCGATCACGACAAGTTTATGGTCTTCAGCGATTTCCATTATGGCTTTCATATCTGCAGACTGTCCGTAAAGGTGAACAGGAATAATGGCTTTTGTTTTTGAAGTGATTTTTTCCTGAATCCTCTCCGGATCTATATTATACGTATCCGGGTTAATATCTGCAAAAACAGGTTTTGCCCCGGTATAAAGGATGGTGTTTGCAGTGGCAATAAATGAGAAAGAACTTGTAATTACTTCAGCTTCTTTTCCAATGTTATGGGCAAGAAGTGCAATGTGCAGGGCTGCAGTGCCGGAGTTTACAGCAGCTGCATATTCGCAGCCTGTGTGCTCAGAAAACGCAAGTTCAAATTCTTCTACTTTAGGTCCCTGTGCAATCATGCCTGAACTCAGGACCTTCGTTACTGCATCAATCTCTTCCTTGCCCAGCAGGGGCTTGGCGATTGGGATCATTTTTGGACCTCTTATTAATCACAATGATTATTCTGTTTATTTCGGTTTGGTTTTTAATGGGTTTATATCCTGTTCAACTTTTTAAGATCTTCCGGGAGTTCGTTTATTCTGGCAGGAACTCCGATTGCCAGTTTCCATGGAGGGACATCTTTTGTTACAAGAGCTCCCCCAGCAACCATTGCTCCCTCTCCAATTTCTACTCCGGGAAGCAGAGTCGCGTTCGCACCGACGGATGCTCCTTTTCTCAAAACAGGGCCCTTAAGTTCGTACTTTTTACGGATTGGGTATTTATCGTTGGCAAGAACAGCACATGGCCCGATAAATACATTGTCTTCAATAACCACATTCGTTGGAATGTACACATTCCCCTGAATGCTGACATTATTTCCTATCTTCACGTTTCCGTCTACGATAACATTTGTTCCGATAAGTACATTGTCCCCTATCTGTGTATTTTCTCTTATCATCACATTATGTCCGGTTTTGAAGTTTCTTCCGGTTTGGACACCGGAGAAAATAGTAGAGCCTGCTCTAATCATAGAATTTGGGCCTATAGTGCAGCCTGGAAAGTCGAAGTCCTCTATTTCTATATTCTTTTTTAGAATCTCCATGAGAACTTTGTGTTCCGGATACCCCAGTATCACTCTCTCCAAAACCACCGTATCTTTTCCAATTACAGAATTACCATAAATCTTAGAAGAATCATGGATTTTGAATTGTTTTGAATTCATATCGTTCCCCTTTTCATATACATTATTTCACTGATATATTTCGAACGGGATCAAAAACATTTTGTGTTTTTTAAACTAAAGTTATGTATTTGTTTTTCTGTTCCGGAATATCTGTTATTTATGCTCCAGCCTATCCAGGACAATATTTTCCCTGTAACTCACTCCCTTTTACTCTCTAACTATACGAATTTTTAGTCTGAATACACTTTATAATTATTTAACTAATTTGGTTTATTTTCTATTTACTACTTTCTTTATTTTTAAAAGATCGATGCAATTTGTAGCATGGGTCGTAATTTAAATATCTTGAGCACTTATCCATTTATCTCTCTTAATATTTTTATTTATAGATATTTACGTTTATGTTTTGACCCATATACAATACTTTTCTATGCCAAACCTCTACAGTAGTAATTTTATATGATAGTTCTCCGATATAAACTATCTTCTCTCGCTCAAAAATCATCTTAAGCCCTTCCCCTGGTAAGATTATGTTCAGCCTGAAATGGGAAATTTATGATATGCATTTAATTAATGCATATTTTCTGCTTTCTGGAGGAATAGTACAGTATTTTTAACAGTATTAAAGGGTTATATATTCTTAGACTTAATATCTATTCAAAAAAAGGAGTCATATCCTTTATATTCTATATTTATAAACTGATCTTTATTCTCGTCAAAAATAAGATTTTGTTCCTTTTTTTCTATCACGTTATCTGTCAGGTTATTTGTCAGGTTATTTGTCAAATTATTTGTCAAGTTATTTGTCAAGTTATTTGTGTACCTTCTTTTTCTTTTAAGCTTTCATTTTACCTTTACCGTAAATACAATCTTTCGGCAGAATGAGAAGCTTCCTGGGAAAAACCTGAAAAAAATAGATTTCTAAAAATAAATTCAGAAGAGATGGGGGATAACCCCAAAGAGGAATACATTTGTGAAGCCGTGAATCATTGTGACCAGGGGAAGGCTTCGAGTTTTATAGAACATATATCCTATAATAAAACCCATCAGGAATGCGTAGAATATTTCAATCACATTCCCATACCCTGAATGCATTAATCCGAACACGACGCTTGTAACAATTACTCCTCCGCGGCTTCCGAGAAACATTTCGAGCCTGTTCTGCAGAATGGACCTGAAAATGATCTCTTCAACAAGGCCTACTAAGAAAACCATTACAAGTATAAGGATCAGAAGGGGAATTATCGAAAGATCTGGAATCAGATAGTTTGTCTCAATTATAAGATATTCCCCTAGTCCAAGAAGGAGACCCATAATTATTGAGAGTGGAATGTAGACCCACATTCTTTTGAAGGTTATTCCAAGCTGCTCACGGGTAAATCCCTGGTTCGTGAGTGCAATGGTTACCGGAATCGTGAGGAGCCCGTAGATAAAAACAAAAGAGTAAATGGTTATCTCATAAAACGCCGGCATTGAGAGATTTACCAGCCTGAGAACCGGCAGCAGGATAAATGCCTGGTAAGTCTTCTGGATCTCCTCATTTTTTATATACAGCATGGAAAGAGAAAGTCCAAAAAGGAGAACCGCATGTACCTCCATGGCTTCTATAACTCTTCCGGAGTATATCATAAATTCCGCAATAGCTATTACCAGAACCGGAAACATAAGGTAAAACCCTTTGCTTCTTAGTTCAGGCTCTGATATTGACCTGTTTTCAGGCACATACATTTCCCGGTATTCAGGCGTTCTTATTTCCTTATTCTCACTTATTTCCATTTTCAGGCCTCCCCGGTAACGTTTATCCAGAGGCGCAGATCCTCGTAAGGCACTTCCTTTTCGGTGTCATTGAAAAGCAGGAACTGAAGCTCCATATTTTTTCCTTCAATAGGAGGAGTTATCTCAAGCGGTTCTTCCAGAGTCATATTGTCTTCGAGCCGTATATGCCTCAGGTTCTCAGGCAGCGCCAATGATTTATTTTTGAGTCTGACGTCCAGCGTATAGTCTACCGTTCTTAGTTCATGATTTGTAATCCCAATAACTACTGTCCCGCTTTCTCCCTGTATATACTCTGTTGTATAATTATCAGCTTGCCCTTCTGACCCGAGAATGTAAAATTCCGTAAACGGCTCATGTTGATGGGGAATTATTGTTACGTAAGCAACAGATCCTACCAGGGCCAGAACGGAAATTGCCAGAACGATATTCAGGGTTTTTTCTGCAGGAGATTCTTGCTTTCCCAGGGTTTCAATTAATAATGAACGGGCATAGGTTCCGAGAGGAACCTCGAAAATATCATCTTCCGGAAGCCGTAGCCTGCGCACATATGCTGCTGCACATGCCAGGAGAGTGAACGCAGAGAGGCTTACAAGAAGAGGCATTTCCCTTATCCCGAATGAGGTACTACTGAGTACAAGTCCTATAAGAGGCACGATTGCGATACTTGTTCCTGCAGAAAGTGCTGCCCTCTCAATTCCTTCCAGTCCCTGTTTTGTTGGAAATAATAAGGCTATAAGAGCATACCCTGGAAGAAATAATATCAACGGCAGGCTAAGGACTGTCCGAATAAAACTCTCACTGAGCACAGGAATAAGTGCGAAAATATCTATAAGAATTACAAGACCCACTACAAAGAACAGGTCAGATGGAAACTTCCTGTTTCCGGCCATATGACTCCTCATAAAATGGTTTTAATGTTTTTCTGCTTTCCAGTTTATTTCTTTTATCAGACTGTTTCTGCCATTTAAGGTTGATCTTCAGTATTTTGATGACCTTTCAGGCATTTTCCGGCTGGTCTGCTGTAATCTTCCATTAAGAAGAGTTTAGGACCAGAAATTCAATTCAAAAACTTTATTTTTAGATAGTAAAGCTTACTTTGCGAATAATCCATATTATTTCAATAATGATGTAATTTGAGTAGATCAAATTCTCTTTTTGTATAAAATATCTTTCCTTTTTCCTGTTTGTTATTATATAAATATGCTTATTCTCTGTAACCTTTTTGAGAAGTTATATACCTGGATTAAGTTTAAAGGTTACTTTATAATGACTTTTAACCAGCATTTTAATTTATATTTTTATGTTGCATTGTTTTAAAGAAAACACTGTTAAATTTGTTTCCTTTATAAAATTTTATATTCATATAATTGAAACTGTAATTTTTTTCGTGCTTTTAAAGACGTTTTATGACTAATAAACCTTTTAATCGGGATTAAATTTTTTCGCTATCTAGATCACTGATAAACTATTTTTCGTGTCTAAATGTTTATATAGCTCATATATTAAAACAAATACTTGTCTTATTCAGATCTATGAGTTGCCTGCAGAACATCTTTCGTTTCCCTAATAGGAGGATAAAAATCTCCAGCAATGCATTTGCACCTGTATTTGCAGGCGATCCCTGAAAACCCTTGAAAATTTATAAAACACGTGCTCTAAAAAATGTATTTACTGTATATGAAATCTCGTGGATTTCTCTATGGAAAGGCAACTGTAGAAACATTTTAATTCTTTGATATAAGAGGTAGTTGATTATACATGACCATTACTATTGCAGCCATGCCTGCGTATAACGAAGCCCATTCCATTGGCGATGTAATTAAGGGCTGCAGAAAATACGTAGACCGAGTTGTGGTTGTGGATGATGGAAGTACTGATAATACTGTCGATATCGCTGAATCCCTTGGTGCTTATGTGGTGCGCCATGAAGTCAACCAGGGCTATGGAGCAGCCCTTAGAAACTGCTTTGAAACTGCCCGCAACCTTGGTGCAGGCGCTATGGTTATAATCGATTCCGACGGTCAGCATGATCCTTCTGAAATTCCCAAACTTCTTGAGCCTTTAAAGGATGGTTTTGATCTCGTTATTGGCTCACGTTTCGTCAACGGTAACGGGAAAAACGTTCCTATTTACCGTAAATTTGGAATGAAAGTACTTGATATTGCAACTTACATTGCAGGCGGCCTGCATGTCACTGATTCTCAAAGTGGTTTTCGCGCGTATGGCAGGAAAGCTATTGAGAATATCAATCTTTACGGCACAGACATGTCTGCAGGTTCTGAAATTCTTATCCAGGCAAGAGATCACAAACTTAAATTTACTGAAGTAGAGATCCATTGCAGATACGATCTTGAAGACTGCTCGAGTGAGCATCCTTTCATTCATGGTCCGCGCGTCCTGTTTCAACTTTTAAAAGACATGGAATACAGACGCCCCCTGTATTATTTTGCTGTCCCTGGCCTCATCATGGCATCCACAGGCTTTCTTATGGGTCTTAAGTTTGTTCAGGATTACATCTTTGGAGGTCATCTGCGTTTCGGACCAACACTCCTTATGGTTATGCTGACAATCATAGGAGCTTTCATGATATTTACAGGGATTATACTGCATGCAATCTCAAGAATGATATTTTTAAATGAACAGAGCCGAAGACAACAAAATTAAAATGGTTAATTTAAGAACAGTCCAGTAATATAAAATTCAGGTTAGCTAGGTTTCTTAAAAATAACCCTCCAGTTACTTTTTGAAGAATGGAGGCTTTTCTGTAATAAGATTCCTGAGTAAAAAACAGAGAGAGAATTGGTTTTAAAGCTCAGGAATTAAAAGCGTTTTTCACAAAAACCTTAACTATGGACCCTGGACTCCCAGAAGTTGCAGATATTTTCTCCACTCGTTAACCAGGCATTCTTTTCAGAACAATATTTAAGCAGATTTTCATAGAATTTCAGATTTTCTCCCTGCATCTGTGTATTGTGCCAGAGAATTGTTATCACTCCTTTATACTTTTCCACAGTATCAATAAGCTGCTTTGCAAGCCTCCAGGCATTTTCGAGGTCAAGTCTCATATAACTTCCAAGAGTACGGTCCATGATTGTCAGAGGGATTTCAAGAATGCCGATTTTTTCTCCCGTTTCAAAGTTATAGGGCCTGAAGGGGTGACACATACCGTTCCTGAACCCGGGGCAGTCAGGGTATCCAAATGTGCTGTCATATTTGAAGCCTGCTTTGCTTAATAATTCCCAGGTGTTTGGGACCCTGAACCTCAAGAAATGGTTTCGATATCCGATTACTTCTTTTCCCAGGACTTTTTCTAGCCTGCGTTTTTTCTCCCGGAGATCTTCAAAGCTGTTATAAGACTCATGCCCTCCATGCAGACCTACTTCCCAGCCACTGTCGGAAATTAAACGGAGTACAGGTTCAAGGTCCTCAATTCTGTAATTAAAGTCCTGCTCGCCAGGGTTCAGAGCCAAAAAATAAAAGCTGGACTTCGCCCCATATTTTGCTTCCAGATCCATTATTTGCCTGAAGTTCCAGCATGAGTTCCAGGGCCTGTAAATTCTCGAAAAAGGAATTTTAAATGCGTCAGAGAACTTTCTCTCCAGTATAGCTCTGGCAGACGGTACTATTCTGTCAGGGTATATAACATCAATATCATGGGTAAGACATACTGCGAAATTTTTATTTTCAGGATATTCCAGCTCAAGGTTATTACCTATTAAAAACTGGGAAATAGTCGGCTCAAAAATATTCCTGTGCTTGCTAAGATAATAAGGGAATCGGCCGTATTTGTCGGTAAATGGGGAATTGTATTCTTCTTTTTTGGTATAGAGGTCCCAGAGGTCTTCCCTTTTTTTAATTATTTCAACATTTCCCTCCAGTTGATTGCAGCAGTTAATAAGATCATAGTTTTCCATTTTTTAAACCTACCTGAAAAGCAGGATTCTGTGCAGCTTATTACAATCTTTTGCCGGGTTTCACAGAAAATTTGCTTCTATTGTAATATAATCGGTAACGGACATTGTAGATGCTTCTTTTTTATTCAGGCGTTATTTCTTAGTCACTGGACAGGATCAGGACATTATTATTACCATTTTTCTGCCTGGAACTGTGCCAATTGCTTTTTATTAGTTTTTAGTTTCCTCTCGTAGTTAAAATATTTCATTATTAATAAATTGAGATTTTATGTTTGTAATTAATAATTTATTTAGTATCCATACCTTTATGATTTGCATTCTTCTGTAAATGTTTTTTCTTGAAACCATATATTTCTTTTCATTTATTAATTTCCTAAGAGATATTCTAAAGTCTAAATGGGAGTAATAGGGCTCTATTTACCCATGGGAGCTATTATGTGCTTATATAAAGGTTAATTATTGCCCAAAATGCCTGTTTTTTAAAAAAAGCGCATTCCAGATAGTTATCTGGTGATAAGGCTGGGCTCTTTAGTTCAACTTTTATACCAGTTCAAAAAAACGTTACTATCTTTAAATTTTTTAAAATAAGGAGTATGGAGTTCTGATCGTCCTACAAAAAAATTTAAAGTAAGTTATACGACTTTTCGGGCCGGCTTCAGGCTATTCAATTAATTAAGGGCTCTTCAGCCTCTTTGTGTATGAGATTGTAAAAACTCTCATTAAGAGGCATTTTTACTGTAGCGGCTTACAGAGTAATAAGGTTCGGGCTCAAAAGGCTCAAGATCAGGAGAAAAGCTAATGATAAAATCGGCAGATTCAGGAGTGTTTGCTTTCATAACGTTTATGTATTCGAAATTGCTGGACTTCAGGGCAAGAAACTCATTGTAACATAGAAGAGCACTTGAGCCCGCCCTGCTAAAAACCGGATTCAGGACTTAAGACCGGATGACAGTGAATTTCTTATCATTGAGGTTAGATGGGCTGCGGCTGCTTCTCTTTCAGGAATTTCCGAAACGAACATATGGTCGCATCTTCTTCTGGATTAGTATTGGATACCCTTTCGAAAGACTCCCCTGGACCCTCCGGTTCCAGACTCTGTATTTTGCAGGAGCGTACTTAATTCCTATTTAATCAAGGAATTTTACTTTTTTCAATAGGAATTAAGCTGGATAATAGTTTCTCTAACAGTATTCCTGAAAAAAATACGTTTTTATTTCCAAATTAATATTTAATGAATATATTAAAAAATAATATATGCTATTGAAAGAAAGTTGTAATTATTTTTATGAAGACAAAAAGTGAAACTCTTTTTATTCCACTAAAATGGATCCAATAGAGTTTCGTATCTCAATAGTAAACGTTTTTGATTTGAAGTAGTTCAGGTAAATTCTTACAACGGGAAGTATTCTATCCCTTCAGGAAGCCAGAGATATTTATGAATACTGTCCTTCTAAGTACCTCTTCTTCTGCAAAATTTTTAATGCAGTTAAAGAATTGAAAGAGAGAAATTTCGTCAATTTCGATCAATAGATCCCTTTAAAGTTTCCGTAGCCTGCAGAAAAGAATGTTTTCTCTTTACATAATTGCTGGAACTTAAATACGTAAGCTTTTTGTACCATCTACAATCAATGCTTAACACTTATGTACCGTATGCAGGATGGGTTTAGAAAAACTGAAAAGCAGATAAAATCTAATGATCCGTATAAAGATTAAAACCATGAAATATCTAAAAATATATTAATCCACTCATGAAATTTTACCGGTAATATTGCTTGAGAAAATTGTTCAAGTTGAAGGGGTTAATATCAAAGGTATAGGGATATTAAATGGATGGAAAATATCTGAAACACGTATACGAAGACAGGAAGAAGATAGGAGTTTTTATTACAATCCTCATCTTTTTTTTTACAACAGGAACAGTTGCCCCTTCCGACTCTCCGCGTGATATGACAGTTTATGTAGCAGGAGATGGAGGTGGAGATTTCAACTGTGATGGGATTGATGATCAGATAGAGATCAATAAAGCCCTCGCATATGTGGCAGAAAATCCGGAATTCACCACCGTTTATTTGAAAGGCCCCAACACTTACGTGATCTCAGACAGTATTTTTATAGGAGGCAATACGACCCTTAAAGGGGACCCCACAGCCGTGGTAAAGCTTGAGGATAAAGCAGATTGGCCTCACCAGAAGCCACTGATAACCCAGATGAATAGTTCCGGTTCCCGGAACATTACTATAACCGGCTTTGAGATCGATGGTAACTATGAAGGGAATATTGAAAAAAAGAGAGGAGACGGATACTACAATTTAATCCATTTCTTCAAATGTGACAATATAAGTATTTATAATATGTATATGCATGACAGCCACGGAGACGGGCTGAAAATAAAAGACAGCAAAAACATAAAATTCCATGACAACCGGATTTACAAGCTTGGCCACGACGGCCTTTATGCAATCGAATGCCAGAATATAGAAGCATGGAATAATAACATAAGGTGTAAAACAAATTCTGCACTGAGGATCTGGAATTCAAACCATGTAAAATTCCATGATAACACTATATACACCGAATTCGAGGACGATGCAGGCGGTCCCGGGATTCAGATACAGTATATCAGAGCATCAAGGGCTCAGCCGATGAATGATATTGAAGTTTATAATAATACAATCTACGATACGTATGGCCCAGGGATCTGGCTTATAGCATTTGGCGAGCCATACGCAAAAAATGAGGCACAGAATGTCCACATACACCACAACATATTCTATGGCTGTGGCACGCATCGAACTTATGATTGGCTTGGCGGCATAGTAACAAGCGGGTTTTATGACACTCTCATAGAAAACAACGTTTTTGATGGCAATTACAATGCTGCTGTTGTGTATACATATCCAACCGGCCCGCGTTATAACATTGACTTTACTCCAGAAGGTACGGATGGGAATTATACGACTATAGTTCGTAACAATATTATAACAAATACTTTAAAACGCAAGTACAGCCCGGAAGGGACGGGTTATGGAATTATTGATAATTTCCCTGAAACCCACAACTTTGTGCTGGAAAATAACTGCGTGTATAAAAACAAGGGAGGGAGCTATAAAAATGCGATTTCGGAAAGCGATATTCATGAGAACCCCCTCTTCGCAGACAGGAAAAACCATGATTACCACCTGAAATCCTCGGCTGGGAGGTGGAATGGTAAGGCATGGGTAAATGACAGGGTGAGTTCTCCCTGCATTGATGCCGGATATCCTTCTTCCGATTATTCAAATGAGCCGGAAGACAATGGGGACCGGATAAACATTGGAAGGTACGGAAACACCGAATACGCCTCAATATCTCCGGCAGCAACCGAATACGAATTCCAGAGGAAACAAACGGTCTTAACTGCATGGAGAGTATTCAAAACAATAATGAGGGGATTCTTACTGATCCTTCCTTAAAATTCTACCTTAAAAATCCTTAAAATTCCACCTTAAAAATCCATGGATTTCTGCCAAAATCCTTAAATTTAATTTTTTCCTGAAGCCCCAATCCGGAATGCTGCGAAAAAGCATATTCATTTCATAGAACTTTTCGAAAGGTTCGGGATTAAATATACGCCTGTGCATGATAACAGAGAAATCTTTCTCATATTGCGTGGAAGGGAAACTAAAAAACAGAGGTTACAGAAAACCTTCAGATTATATAGCAACCTTAATAAAAAATGAAAACCTTCAGGTCACGTGGATTCGTTGAGAAACCAATGCATAACCATTACCTGATGTCCTTAAATTTCAAAATGGAAAAGAAAGTATGTCAAACTTTGTCACTAATGTATTGAAGATAATTTCAGGAAGCGTGATTGCACAGGCTCTGAGTATACTTCTCATTCCTGTAATCACCAGGATTTACAGCCCAAATGATTTTGGGATTTTTCAGTTAATTCTCTCAATATCAGGCATCCTTGCAATAGTATCTACTTTTTCATACCAGTTATCAATCATGCTCCCTAAAGAAGACGAAGACTCGATAAATATCGTAATTCTCTGTATCATTCTTGTAACTCTTACATCTTTATTTACAGGCATAGTGGTATTATTTCTTCCAGAAAATATTGATGAGATCCTGAATGCACCCGGTGCTTCAAGATATTTAATTTACCTTCCAATAATAGTCTTTCTTAACGGCCTGTTTTTCGTACAGAATTACTGGCTTTCAAGAAAAATCCGTTTTGGAGTCATAGCCGGAGCCAGAGTTTCTAATACTTTATTAGGGAAAGTGTTTCAGATAGGGCTGGCAAAATGGATCGTATCTCCCGTAAGCCTGCTCCTGGGAGTTATTGCGGGATACATATTTGCAGATATTTTGATGCTCAAGGGCATAAAAAATGATATTAAAGTTTTAAGGAAAGTCTCTCTCCTGAGGATCAAAGAACTTGCCATTCAGTATAAAAACTTCCCATTGTTCAGTTCCTGGTCCATGATTGCAAATACAATCTCTCCACAGGTACCTACTTTTATGCTCGCACTTTTTTACGGGA
Source organism: Methanosarcina hadiensis (assembly GCF_046529725.1). GTDB lineage: Archaea > Halobacteriota > Methanosarcinia > Methanosarcinales > Methanosarcinaceae > Methanosarcina > Methanosarcina hadiensis. The sequence continues at coordinate 3,552,194 of NZ_CP136241.1, forward strand.
CAACGGTCGTAGGGCACTATTCACTTGCATATCAGGTGGTTAACATGCCAATGACGATCGTCGGCAATGCTATTGGACAGGTTTTCTTCCAGAAAGTCAGCGAGGTTAAAAACGGAAATCTGGAGGAAGATATGAAAACCGTTGTGGAAGAAGTCTATAAAAAACTGATCTCAATCGGAATATTCCCTATGATACTCCTGATGATCATAGGAGAGCAGGTATTCACATTTGCCTTCGGTGAAAGCTGGTCTGTCTCAGGTACATATATGAAGATCCTTTTGCCCTGGATATTCCTGGTCTTCCTGTCCTTGCCTATTTCAACCCTGTACAATATATACGATAAACAGTCTGTCTGGCTTACTTTCAGTATAATTCTCTTAATCTCGAGGATAGCAGCACTGTACATAGGAGGGACCTATGGGGGGCCAGAGTTTGCCCTTGGCTTTTTTAGTCTTACCGGAGTCATATTCTGGCTCTGGAACAATGAATATCTGCTGAACCTGGTAGGTATTGACAAGAAAGAAAGCTTTGGAATCCTCATAAAGTACATGTTGATCAGTCTTGTTATTGCAGCTCCGTTAATTATGCTGCAAGCGCTCACCTCAAACTTTTATATTATGCTCATTGTAGTGGCGATAATAACGCCGATCTATTACGGAGTAACTTTTCATGAAGACCCCATGTTTAGAAAAGTAGTTTTGAGCTTTTTAGTTAGCGCGAAAAAAAGAATCTGAGAATAATTTAATTTCCAATAAGGCTGAAAAACAATGTCCGGAAAAAACTTGAAGAAAGAAGAAAGAAGAATTTTTTTGCATCTATAGACGCAAAAAATTATTCAAAGGAATTCAAAAAGATTCAAAAAATTCAAAAAAATTCAAAGGGATTTAAAAAATTCAAAGGAATTCGAAGAGATTCAAAAAAATTCAAAAGAATTCAAAAGAATTCAGAAGAATAGCACAAAATTGAAAAGCAAAGTTGCACAGAAGGAAAACAACAAGGGAATGATCCCCATATCCAGAGAAACTTTTACAGCACTGTCCCAGTTTTTTGAAGTTGGCAGAAAGTCCTTTAAGAAAAGAAGTAAAAGTAAGGTTGCCGCTGCGACTGAAGCACCTTCAGGAACACCTGGCACGGACATCATTGAGAATGTACCCGATGAAACGGAACTTGATGGAACTAAACTCGTTAACGTGGTTAAAACTCCTTGATTTCATTGGTATTAGAAAGCAAATACACAATAAGGTATAAATATTCTCCTTCTTCTGCCTCTTAACAGAGGAAAAAAGTTGAGATTCAAATACTCAAAAAAAAGCTAAAAAATACAGGGCAAAGAAACTGAAAATACTGTAACTGATAGAGAAAATTCGGCGGATCTGGCTGGTGGAAGCCTCCTGGACTACTGGCGATTTGCACCCGGAAGGCAGCAATCTATCCCGGCGGCTTCCAGTCTTATTACAATTAGCATTTTTACTCTCCAGGTAACCGGTTTATTCATCAGGATTTTCGCGCTTCATCTACACTATTAATTCGGATATCGAAGGAATCCAGATATTGAAAGCGGGTAAGGCAGGCGAACATGTAATTTCCAGGTTTGGTTTGCTTATTATCGATTCTCCATTTAATTTCTTCATTTAATCAATCAATATTACTTACGTTACCTCATAGCATTGCACTATTTTTATTCTATTTCTAATATTTATATATTAAGGAAGAAATGCGAAAAATAATACATAAAATATAAATAGGCTCTCTTTAACATATTAGTGTAAAATTCGCCTTATAGAGGGGAAATTTACTCTAAAATTTTCATATTTAAAAGGAAAAATCGTATAAATATTGGAATTATCAGCATACGTAAAGTTATAAACACAGATAGTTGTAAGCGAGAAATCCGGAATAAGGAGATCTGAAATCTTGAACCCTGAAGGAGTTACTTTCGTGAGATTATTTTCTACTTATCTTCAGGCTTCGGGAAGCAGAAAAAAGCTGAAGCTCCTTCTTTATCTTCCTTTATTCATATCTTTGATCGCACTTCCCGTAACTGCCGCAGCAAATAACTGGGAATTGGTTCCAGAAAATCCGGTAGTTGGAGACATGGTGGAGATCAGAGGGGCAAACTTCACAGGAGAGACGGCAGACGTGCTGGTATCCTTTGAAAAGGAAGTTCGGGTTTCAGAAGGCAGATATGAGTATTTACTTGAAAATGTAGAAATCTCTCCGGGGTTCAAGAACAGTTTTAAGGTCGAGGCAAAAGGAGCCGATGACCTGAACGTAAGGGTAAAGATGGTCCTGTGGGTGAGCAGAAGTGCAAAGGCAGAAGGAGGAGTAGCGGCCGTTTCACAGTCTTACGTCCCTCCGGGAACTTATCAGATAAGAATTGACGGAAAGTCAAACGCCTCTTTTGTCAAACTTAAAATCACAGGTCTGCAGCAAGTAAAAGTCGAATCAGGAAAGCTCAGCTACAAGTATAACACAGAATCAATACCATCAGGCGGTTTTGAAATAAAAGTAAGGAACGTTACAAAGCATATAACCCTCCAGCCAGCAGAAAATCAGACTTCAAACATAACAGAATCAGGTAAGAAAGAGAACTCAAACAGGGGCTTTTCCGGGAATTGGAAAGTCAGGGATATGTTAATTGGCTTAACAGGACTCGTATTGCTCCTTCTTTATCTGAGGACAAAAAAAGATCGAGGTTAAAAAGTTCCTGAGGGGAAAAGTTTTCAAATCCGGGAAATAGTAGTAACAGGCATTCAAATAAATATAAGTAAGTTGTATAATACTGAACCAGAAAATTACAGCTAAAACCCTGAGAAAAGAAAAAACTGAGACCAAAAAAGGAAAGCAGTAATTGAGGGGTGCTATAATTGAGAAAGAAGACAGGATTGTATAAAGGAATTCCCAGCAGGGTATTTAGATTAACCCTGACAGTTTTGACTCTTATTTTTTTACTTACTTCAATTTCAACGGCATTCTCCGAAGAAGAGCCATGGATTGCAGTTATAGAGAAAAATGGAAACAGCGTGTATTTTGCAGACCACAATGAAAACCTTACTGAAGGAGGTTGGATCCTTCTCAGCGGAGGAAATGAGATTCAACTCCCCAGGCCTTTTAATATCACATATAACGGGACAGACAACTTTACAAGCTCGGGAGCAGAACTTGAACTAAAATCAGATGCATCCGGGAATAATACTGAAATAACTCTTACATATCCTTATACTACTCATCCTTTTTACACTAACAAAGACAAGATAAAAATGGATTATAAGGGTCCTGAGGTTTTCGGGCGGCAGAAGGTTAGTATCTACCTGGTTGACGGGCTTGACCTGTACTCCCTTGATGAAGCTTTCAGGAATGTAAGGGATGAAAACTCGGTGAGCTTTAAGGATGTCTTTGACAACAGCACAAATTCTACAACCCTGGTAACCAGCGTGGCCCTGGATAAAAATGGAGATCTCCCTTCATCCCTTACTCTTGACCCCCTCTCAGCTGGCAGTTATGGAATACTTGTAATGCTTGAAGGCGATGAAAATGAAAAGTCCAGGTCAGAGAGGAAAGTCCTTTCAGCGACCTGTTTTGAAGTCCTTGAGTATGAACTGAAAATAAAATCTCCTAACAAACTTGAAGAGCATAACAACCTTGATATCGATCTGGACCTGAAGAAAGTTCCGACTGGTAACTATACATATGGTGCCCTGCTGATAAGAGAAGATGCCTATCGCGCAGAAATGAATGTGAGTTCGAATGGAACAATAGCAGGAAGCAGCATGTTTGTGAATGGGATAGATATCATTAATGAATTCGATATTAACTCAACAAACTACAGGTCAAAACTCAACAAAGATGAGCTCACTACCGAAATACAGACCTTAATAGGAGAAGGAAACGGTACTATAAGTATAGGGGAAGAAAATCAGAAAAGCCTTTCTCTGACAACTTTTGATCTTCCTCCTGGAGACTATCTTCTTTTTGCTGGTGCCTACGAAAAAGGCAAAGGCTTAATCGGCATATCCCAGGAAGAAATATCCATCGGCAAAGTCAAAAAAACAACAGGATCAAACAAAAATCAAGAATCAAATGTCAATCTCCCTGTAGAGAATCAGAATCCTTCCAAACCTCAGAGCGCATCCATGCTTGATGCCCCGGGTTTACCGGGTTTAGAGGATCTTGAACCTCAAATGAGAGGAGAAATACTTAAGGCGACAGAGGTTATAAAAAACCCTCCCAAACTGGCTTCTTTCCTCGCGGGTTTCATAGCGACACTTCTTATAGGGATTATAGTAATGAAGAGAAGACAGTAATAAGGAGAGAAGAAGAGAAGAAGAAAAATTTCAGGGCCGAAGGGTTGATGAAAAGGAAACTTAACTCAACCCCCGGCATTTAAACTTTTAGTTTCTCGGCTCCGGAATAGAAAATTAATAAAAATAAGATATAAGAGGTTAAAGAAAATAAAATTGAAAAAATAGTTTATTAGTACCGGATTTAAATATTTACTAGTACCGGATTTAAATATTTACTAGTACCGGATCTTTGCTCAACTTTATTTTGTGTAACAATTTTTGTGTAACAACTTTTATGTAACAACTTTTGATTTAATGAGAGCTAATTCGCGCTCTATATTTGAAATCCTGCCATCCAGGTGAGATCTGAGACTATCCCGACTGATTCGGATTTCTGAAGAAATTTCTACTCTGGCGAGGTCAATTTTGTTTCCCAGCACATCGATTTTTCCGCCAAAGGAATCGACTCTCCCGCCAAGCACGTCAATCTTCCCGCCCAGAGAATCAATCTTTCCTCCCAGGACGTCTATTTTCCCTCCCAGAAAATCCACTTTTTCTCCGAGAGAGTCCATTTTTCCCCCGAGAACGTCAATTTTTCCGCCGAGAAAATCCATCTTCTGGCAGAGGTTTGAATTCATCTCCCGAATATACCGTGCAGCTGCATCCATTCTTTCATAAGTTGCTGTGGTGATGTCTTCGTCCCTGATAAGCTCAAATATTTTGAATTCCCCTGTTGGGTTTTTGTAGCTGACCTCAATATTTTCTACCCTGATCGGATATTGGACGATATTAATTTTTTTGAGCAGCTCATTAATTGCGGCTTCGTCTCCCTCACAAACAACCTGCACTGTCCCGTCGTCGAGATTTTTAACGTATCCATTCAGATTCAGATTAAAGGCAATCTCATCAATGAAGTCCCTGAAACCTGCTTTTTGGACTCGGCCATATACTTTGATCTCGGCACGTTTCTGCATATGAGACCTATTTTTCTTAAAAGAAGATAAACTTTGTTGTCCCACCCGAGTCCCGTCTCGGGAGGACGGTGTCCTTTTCGCTCGCTCCGCTTCGCTCAAGAGGACTAATTTTTTGGTTGAGATAAACCCAAATACTGTCTAGGGAGCTCGAGGTCATTTTCACTCGCTCCACTCGCTCAAGAGGACAATTTATGAATCGGAGAAGTGAGTTTAGCTCAAAGAAGGCTAATAAATGGTCGAAAATAAATAATAAGAATTAAAAATAGCTGGAATATAGGTTTTACACTTGAGTCCATTGATCAAATAGGTTAAATTAATGGTTTTTATGAACCAGCTGATTTTAGAACAGCCTGTTTGGAACCCATGGATATTCTTTTCAGTTTTGAACCGGTTCATGAATTTTTCTTTTCAGTTTTGAACCAGTCTACGAATTTGTTCAGGCCTTTAGTGATATCGAATTGTGGGGTGTATCCTATGAGTTTGTTTCCAAGGTCAGTGTTTGCTAGCGTGTCCTCGGTGTCTCCTTTTTGCTTGTCGGCATATATTATTTCGGATGTTGAGCAGGTGATGGATCTCAGGGTTTCGATCAGGTCGTTTACACTGATGCGGTTTCCGCCGCCGATGTTCAGAACTTTTCCATCGGTCAGTTTGTTGTTAAGGAGTCTTTTGTTTGCTTCGACAACATCTTCTATGTACGTGAAGTCCCTGGTTTGTTCCCCGTCACCAAAGACTGTGATAGGCTCGTTTGAAAGCATTTTCCCTGTGAATATGGAGATTGCAAGGTCAGGCCTCATACGGGGACCATATACTGTGAAGTAGCGCAATGATGTTGTTGGGAGGCCGTAGACTTCATAGAAGACTCTGCAGTAATGTTCTGCAGCCAGTTTGCTGACGCCGTAGGGGGATACCGGTTCTGTGGGGTGTTGCTCATCAAAGGGCAGGTATTTTACTTTTCCATATACGGAAGACGACGAGGCATTGATGACCTTTTTCACACCGGCATCAAGGGAGGCTTTTAGTACGTTTAAAGTGCCAAGGACATTTACATCGTTTGGCTTGAACGGGTCCTGGACTGAGATTCTGACACCTGCCTGGGCAGCTTCGTGGTAAACATAGTCTACTGTGCTGTCAATGATATCTTTCATTCCGGAAAGGTCGGTAACGTCAGCATTGATATAAGTGGCGTTTCCACTGTCAAGGACAATATCCAGGTTTTTCCTTTTCAGGTCAATGGAATAATAGGGGTCAAGATTATCGACAATAACGATCTCATGACCATCTTTTGCAAGGCTTTCTGCGATGTGAGATCCTATAAAACCTGCACCGCCTGTGATTACAATTTTGGACATAAGTAAATCAACTCTTTATGAATCTGGACAGCTTTTTACGGCAATTTTCAGGAATTATCAGTTGTTGATTCTCGATTACGTTTTTTCTTCCGTTTTTCTAAATTTTCTGCAGGAATCGTTTGGAGATAATTTTATTACTGTTTTATTAGACTACCTATATACCGCAGGCAAACCTGAAATCCTTTTATGCGAGGTCCAGAGCGCTTAAAAGGAGATTTACAGTAGCTGGTATTTAAAAGTATAGTCAGAAAGAAACATTCATTTTCTAATGGAGTACCCCTCTTACAGTTGAATTCTCCTGTTTTTCGTTATCTTATGAGTACCTTTCAAATAGAAGCACTTAATCATTCAAATAACCCCAACCAATACATTGGGCATTAAATAAATCAAAGGGAATTGACGATATATAAAGGAAATGGTAAAAATAGAGGTCAAATCAGTAATATATAATCAATTAAATAATATAATTAATTGAATAAGAGTTATGCAGTTAAACTGAAAAACAAAGGCGTTAAACCCTCAACTGTCTAAGATACAAGTTTGATTGCAATGTCTCTTATTCCTGCTTTTGTACCTCAGGTGTGTAAGTCCTATATTAATTTATATATGAATGTCCATAAATTCAAGATACAATGAAACTGCAGAACCAGCGTGAGGTTGAAACATATATCAGCAAACTGCAGGAAATGCTTCCTGAATTGAAGAAGAAATACCCTATAAAATATATGGGGGTTTTTGGTTCATATGTCCGGGGAGAGCAGAGCCCATCGAGTGATCTGGATATCCTTGTAGAATTTAACGGATCTATAACACTGCTGGATTACGCCAGGCTTGAGAATGAATTATCGGATAAGCTTGAAATCCAGGTCGATCTGGTATCGAAAACTGCCCTGAAACCCAGGATAGGAAAACGCGTTCTTTCAGAGGTGGTTGAGATATGACCACCAGAATTGCGGGAGATTACATAGAAGATATACTTAATGCCATGATCGATATTCAGGATTTTATAGCTGAATATTCGTATGAGCAGTTTGTCAATGATAGGAAAACACAATATGCTGTGATCAGAGCCATAGAAATCATAGGAGAGGCGTCCAAGAATTTACCCCTGGAAATAAAAGAAAAATATAGAGCTGTTCCATGGAGAGATATGGCTACCATGCGAGACAGATTAATTCATGGTTATTTTGGTATAGATCCGATAATTTTGTGGGACACCGTACAAGAGGACGTCCCGCCTTTTATCCCTGTTTTCAAATCTATCCTCAGTGAAATTGAGTGAACTACAATTCAATTATAGTGATTCACTCAACAAACTACACTTTTGATTTATGGATAACTATAATTTAAGAGTAAATTAAACGAATTCTTGTATGAAAACGAATTCTTGCATGAGATGCATTCAAGAGGATTGAAGATTTAAACTTGAATATTATATTTATCGGCAACCCTCCTCGAGAAAGCCCCAAAGCAACCTTAACCAACAATCTGTTAGAAGTTCGAAAAAGAATCCAAAAAGTTCCTTTTTTGTACTCAGGAAGCTACCGGCAATTTTTAAGGAGAACAGCTCAATAAGAGAACAGTTCAATAGCCTTACACCAGAAAACGCAAGTATTTATAAGTATCAAATAGTTATTAATCAATAACTTTTTGTTACGTAAAAGCACCATAAAGCAATATCAAAGTCTATTGCAATCTCCAGGAGGCAAAGAAATGGCAGAAGCAGCAAATTCTGAGAAGGTAAAACCATCCCCAACTCTTAATACTATTCTTATGGTAGAAAATGCCCTGAAAAACAGCCCGGACAGCATTGTAACAGTTGCAGGCCTCAAGAAAATGTTGCCAAGACAGGTAAACCACAATACTCTGATAACCATTCTGGATTATCTGGAACAAAGCAATAAAATTGCTGTTGGGCTTAAGGGAATAACCTGGATCCACAGCAGGAATGAAAGCTTAAGAAAGGCAGTGGCCCAGGGACTCGAACTATGAAATATGTAAGGGTAATCCTTACCCCGGAAGCTGCGGATGCGTATCAGAATCTAATGAGCAAAGTATCGGACTCAAAGCAGGAAGAGGTGATCCTTAATGCGTTCCTTCAGAAGGTAGAACTGCTAAAGGAGAATATTTACTATGGACAGCCAATTGCCAAAAAACTGATTCCTGCGGAATACAAAACCAGGTACGGGATAACGAACCTGTTATTAAATAAGCCCCGGAAAACCACGGGATATATTTTCACGTAATGCGCAGCACATTACCTGAAGGGTATCAATAATCTTGATAAACTTTACTGCGATTTCCAACCCTAACAACCTCAATTATACACACCGGGTCTTTTATTGACATTATTACCCGATATTCGCCAACCCTCATGGAATACAGAGGTGTTTTCGCAGACAATTTTAGCTTCCTGACATGTTCATAAGGGTCTTCTTTGATTTCACCAATCGCATAGAAAATTCGTTTTTTCATATCAGATGGCAACTTATTAATATCTTTTATTGCGCGTGAAGTATATTCAATAGAGTACATTTAATCATCGATACCAAGCATCTTTTTTACTTTTTCTTCACTATATACCCTACCGGCTTTAATATCTTCTAAACTTTCTTCAATACCTGCGATTTCTTCATCTGTTAATGGATCGTTATCGTATGCCATTTTTATAAGTCGTTCAACTACTGAGTTATAAGGCTCATTTTTGTATATTTTCAAGCTGTCAAGTGTACTCTTAGTTTTAGGGTCAATACAAATTGTTGTTGTCGCTGCCATAGTACCTTATAGGAACCTATAAGAGATAAGCATTTTCAACACCTGTTTTTAGAAAACAATGCTCATCATAAAAATGAAATTAAAGGTTCTTTTTAAAGATTCTTTTGACCACCTGATGAGAATATTTCAGTAGAATTTGAATTTTTGGAAGGAAATCAAGAAGAACTTGATGTTAATCTCAGAAGAGCATATGCACATCTGGATAGTTATTGTTTCAGGTATGATAGGCACTATAGAGGTTATATTGTTTATAACTACTCAGTTAGGGAACTACCAGCCGAACCCCAAAGATTTATAGACTTCCAGATAAAATTAACCTTATTTACTGCACGCAGGTCATCTTTAACCCTGTGGGCAAATTTATGGCTTAAAATAAAATGGTGAATGGACTCGTGAACCTTTTTTAATTAAAAGAAATAATCAAATAGAAGTAAATAACATAGCCTGTAAGTAAAGCATCATAATTTGATTTAATAAACATCAGGAGATTGGCCTATGGACTTAAACCTGGAAGGTATGAACATTATAGTTCTGGCTAAAAATCATAATCCTTCTATCGTTTCCAAAGAATGGCTCAAAGATAATAAAATAATAGAGAACAATATTATCAATTTTGCTCACACTCCTGCATTTTCAGTCGTGGAAACAGAAACATTTTCTTTTGTAGAAGACCCTGACAGGCTTCAGGTTTCCATTAAAAAAGATGTTCCTGAGAATATTGAAAGATTGCAGAAAATTGTCAGCAAGTATGTTGAGCATCTACCTGAAACCCCTTATACGGCAGCAGGCATCAACTACCTCTATTCGATATACAGTAAAAAAGACGGGATTAAAAGTATATACCTGGTAAATGAAGAAAAATTCGATAAGTTGTTTCCAGAAAATTACCAGCTCGGCGGCTTTATTAAATTTAACTACGGAGATTTTCTTGTCAGGCTCAGTCTTCAGCCTGAAGATGAAAACAAAATTATTGCAGACATAAATTTCCACAGTGAAGTACAGAATGCTCAGGGTATAATAGATATGATAGAAAAATGCCTCCAAACAAAAGAAAAAGCGGAAGAAGTCCTGGAGGAATTATTCGATGAGTAATACTGCCAGCTCATCCTCTCTAAGTCCTACGGCTTTAATGGACAGAGAAACTATGGAGAAAAAAGGCTCTATCCTGAGTACCGTCAATTCTTCTGCACTTAGGGCTTTTCATAATTATTCCATAGAGAAGGAAAAAACGCCTGAAAGACTTTTTGAAATAGCGTCTGCCTTGCAGGACTCTTACAGGCCTGTGTTCCGATATTTGAATGATATTTTAAAAACTCCTCAGGCTGATATCTCCCTTCCTTTTGAGAAATATATTTTTGAGAAGATCATCTGGAATATGCATTACTTCCACCTGAACCGGGAAGTTATCCTGAAGATATCATTTTCAGACGGCTACTGGGAAGGAAGCTGCGAAGAACTGGGCATATTCGTTGCTTCTACGAACCCTGAAGAGTGCATAAGAGATTTCCAGGAAGAATTTTATGTCCTCTGGGAAGAGTACGCAAATGAAGATGATGAAAATTTGACGGCTGATGCCAGAGAACTCAAGTACAGAATCCTCGGGCTTGTAAAAGGTGTTGAACTTGCCGGTGAAAACCAGTAAGATTGCGGCTTCCCTCCTAAAAAAAGGCTTTGTCCAGAAAGAGACCCATCACAGTTATTACCTGCTTTTCGTAAACGGAAAGAAGACAAGCATACGCACGCGGCTCAGCCACGGCTCTTCCGAATACGGCTCAAACCTTTTGTCCATGATCAAAAAACAACTCCGCCTGGAAACAACCGAAGAACTCGAAGACTTCATAAACTGCCCCATGTCCGGGGAAGCTTATGTAGAACTTTTGCTAAAAAGAAACGTCATAAAACTGTGAATTCCTGAACACCCTACCCTATTCTCATAACCCAACTCTCCTCCCCATACCCCTCTTATTTTAAATGCATGAGCAGTCCGGCTATCGAATGCAGGAGAACCCCGGTAAAAGACATGAATACGCCAACGATAGTCAGAAGGATCATGAGCATTGTAGGCCCGAAGTTAAGGCTGCCGCCCAGATAAAATGCCCGTAAAAAAGTTAACCCCATATACAGTCCGACCGCCCCTAGGACGAAACCGGGCAGAGTGAAGTAATATAGAGGCTTGTTATATTCCATATCCTTAAAAATTTTCAGGAGAACAGTGAGCCCATGCCGTACCGGATTTTCGGTCGAGCCGTCTGTCTTCGATATTTTATCTAGTTTTACTAATTGCAATCTTACTAAGTCCATCAAGAGAATTTTTGTTAATTATAAGACGTTATATTACTAATTTTTGAAAACTAGATATTTAAGAAATTAATTAACTAAAAAAACATAAATAAGTTATTAACGCAAGAATTTTATATTCTAAGTGTTAAATGTTTTTTATTAAGAATTAATTCTTGGAAAAATATGAGATCAGGGGAGAAAAAAATGGGAAGTATAATGAACATATTAACTGTTGATGTTGAAGACTGGTACATGACTACAGACATCTCACGATGGGGAGAATTTGAAGACAGGGTTGTAGCTAGCACTGAAAAGGTGTTGTCAATTCTTGGAGACATAAAAGCAACATTTTTTGTATTAGGATATGTAGCTGAACAACATCCAGAGTTGATCTCACTTATTCATGAGGCTGGTCATGAACTTGGTACTCATGGATATAGTCATAAGCCAATCCAGTTACAAACACCAATCCAATTTGAAGAAGAACTCCTGAAATCCATGAAAATTATAGAATCCATTACAGGCACGAAAGTATGTGGACATAGAGCATGCCAGGCTTCAGTAATGAAGAGCACTTCATGGTCAATAGATATCATGAAAAAGTGTGGAATAGAATATGACTCCAGTGTTTTTCCTGTGAAAACACCTTTATATGGAGTTCCGGACGCTCCTTTATATCCATACCGAATATCTTCGAATAATATTTGTGAAGACTCTGAAGATGGAATATACGAATTTCCTTTAAGCGTTTACAAACTACCTTATAAGAATGTACCAATAGCGGGCGGATTTTATTTAAGATTATTTCCTTACTGGTTTACAAAAAATTCTATTAAAAGAATAAATAAAGAAGTAAAACCTGCAGTAGTATATTTACATCCATGGGAAATAGATGTTGGACAGCCGAAATCTCTGGAATTCAAACGATATCACTACTACAACTTATCTTCGACGGAACATAAAATTAAACAGTTGCTGAAAGATTTCAGATTTACGTCTATAAAGGAGTGGTTACAAAGCTAAAGAATAAAGAGTGTAGGAACCTTTAAAAATGCCGAAAGAAAAAATAATATCCTTTTTCAGCTATTCTCGCAACCATAAGTCTAAAACTTGTAGGATAGAGCTGTCTAAATATCTCATGCTAAATTCTTTTTTTATAAGCAGTTTTACATATAAAGATATCTTTATCTCTTGAATCCAAAAGTTTTCCTAAATTTTTCTTTTTATCCCACCATATTCACGGTGTGTGAATTAGATAATTATAAGACCGGAGGAGCATTGGCTGAATTCTAGAAACCAAATACTTAAGTAATTACAGGATGTAATTCTATAAAAATTAAATTAGTTGAGTGTAATTGTTCTGGCAAGGCCTCAATGAAAAAATGAGCATTGTATTTATTTCCGGCTTTTAGCATAAGACCATAAAATTTATGGAAGAAAGTGATTACTCACTCTTAGAATAATCAGTTTACTCTATATCTTTGAGAAATCTGAAGTCGGATTTGTCAATTTTGGAGAAATAACTCTGCCGTTAATGAATGAGAGAAAAAATATAAAATAAAAGTCCGATGATAGACCTAGAAAACCAACAATCTGCAATAGGGGTGAAAAAACTGACAAAAATCGCATTAATTACAGGCATAAATGGTCAGGATGGGAAATATCTTTCCGAACTCCTGATAAACAAAGGATACATTGTACATGGAATCAGGAGAGGAAACCCTCAAGCAGATACCAAGGACGAGAAAAACATTCACTTTCACTATTGTGATTTAACAGATTATTCAGAGATAATTAAAATTATTCAAAATATTCAGCCAGACGAAATATATAACCTTGCCGCCCAAAGCAACGTAAAAACTTCCTTTGAAAAACCTGAATATACTACCCTTACCAATGCTCTGGTCCCTTTGAAGATTCTGGAGATAATAAGAACCCTTGGGCTCGAAAAGAAGACCCGGTTTTTTCAGGCTTCAACAGGAGAACTCTTTGGTAATTCCCATGAAATCCCTCAGAAAGAGACAACTCCTTTTTATCCAAAAAGTCCCTATGCCGTTTCAAAGTTGTATGCCTACTGGATTTGTGTAAATTATAGAGAAGCTTACAATATTTTTGCCTGCAACGGCATCCTCTTCAATCACGAATCTCCGATACGACCTGAGAGTTTCGTATCCAGAAAGGTTACAAAGGCTGCTGCCCGGATTAAGAAAGGTCTTCAGGACAAGTTATATCTGGGGAACCTGAACGCCAAACGTGACTGGGGATTTGCCGGCGACTACGTGGAAGCTATGTGGCTTATGCTCCAGCAGGACAAACCAGAAGATTATGTTATCGCAACCGGAGAAGCCCACTCTGTGAGGGAACTTGTTGAACTTGCATTCAGGGAAGTAGATATAGAAATCGAGTGGGAAGGAGAAGGGCTTAACGAAGTAGGTAAGGACGCTTCAAACAAAAGAATTTTAGTAGAGATCGATCCCGCATTCTACAGACCAGTCGAAGCAAATTTGCTTGTGGGTGATCCATCAAAAGCCAGAGAACTGCTTGACTGGAAACCCAGGATTACCTTTGAAGAGCTTGTAAGGATGATGACCAGAAACGATATAAATTTAATTTGACAATTAACAATATACATTTTATTACAAAAGGTATGGTGAAAAGATGCCAAAAGTAGCATTTATTACAGGAATCACCGGGCAAGACGGGGCATATCTTGCAGAACTTCTTCTGGAAAAAGGATACATTGTACATGGAATGCAACGTAGAAATTCCCTGAGCAATACTGCCCGCATAGACCACCTGTTAAAGGACATTCATCAAAAAGCAAGCAACTTCTATCTTCACTACGGAGACCTGACAGATTCCCCTAACATAATCAAGCTCATCCACGATATCGAACCAGATGAGATATACAACCTCGCAGCCCAGAGCCATGTCCAGGTTTCCTTCGAAACTCCAGAATATACAGCAAACTCCGATGCCCTTGGAACCCTCAGAATTCTGGAAGCGATCAGAATTTTGGGCCTTGAAAAGAAAACGAGATTCTACCAGGCTTCAACAAGCGAACTTTACGGAAAAGTCCAGGAAATCCCCCAGAAAGAGACAACTCCTTTCTACCCCAGAAGCCCCTACGGTGTTGCTAAACTCTACGCCTACTGGATCACAGTAAACTACCGAGAAGCCTATGATATTTTTGCCTGCAACGGCGTCCTCTTCAACCACGAATCCCCTAGAAGAGGCGAAACCTTCGTAACCCGAAAAATCACAATCGCAGTTTCAAACATAGCAAAAGGCCTCCAAGACAAGTTGTATCTCGGCAATATGAACGCCAAACGTGACTGGGGCTTTGCCGGTGACTACGTGGAAGCAATGTGGAGAATCCTCCAGCAAGATGAACCCGAAGACTATGTTATCGGGACCGGAGAAACCCACTCAGTAAGAGAGTTTACGGAACTCGCATTCAAAGAAGCAGGCATTGAAATTGAATGGGAAGGAGAAGGAGTAAACGAAGTCGGAAAAGATAAGAAAACAGGCAGAGTTCTCGTGGAAGTGGACCCAAGATATTACAGGCCTGCAGAAGTGGAACTTTTAATTTCAGATCCTTCGAAAGCTAGAGAAAAACTTGGATGGGAACCGAAAGTTAGCTTTGAAGAGCTTGTCAAGATGATGATGGAAAACGACATAGGAATGTCGATTGATAGGAATGAAGCTATTGATTTTAAGCCTCTTGAAAGCCAAGAAAAAGTCAGATTGGAAACTGAAGGGAAGATTTGAAGAACTTGAGAAGGATAACGGAGTATAATCTTTGATATTCCATAAATTTCTTTACAAAGATCGAAGTTGTGCTGGTACACCCCGCCGCAATCAACGGAGTGTATTAACGCCACCGCTCAAAATTCCGTTAAAGAAAGAATAACCCTAAATAATTTAGATTAATCAGAAGTTAACGACCAGAAAATGGAATTGATACACCATAATCATTAACGGTTGCCGAGGGAGTTTTCCATCCCAGCAGCAAGCTAGCGGAGTATTCAACCGAAATAAAATTATTTTGATGTAAGAGATAGTTTTCTGTCAGTGAGTATTGATCAATTCTGAAAAACGGGTTATTCCTATATTTGTGGAAAGATGAAAAAGAGATTCTCATGCTGGTAGTTTTAATAACTCACCTCGACTACCTAGGATTTGGAGTACATATTAAATGCCTTAAGGGCACGACTAAAGAAGTGTGTTAAGAATCAATAATTTATAAAGAGGAGGAAATTTGCTTAATTTAACTGAAAAACAGGAAACCTTTAGCAAGCAAGTGCCCAAGAACCTGTTTGCCAATACTTTGTACTTTATACTAAACGTCTTAATTGGCTTATTCTTGGTACCATTTTTTATTGATTCTCTCGGAGTAGCAAGTTACGCACTTGTTCCTTTAGCTACATCCCTAACAGGTTATGTGAACCTCGTTGTGCAATCTCTCAATACATCCGTATCCAGATACTTGACTATAGATTTACAAAGGAAGGAGTTCAAAGAAGCCAATATAACATTCAATACTTCTCTTTTTGGAATTCTTGGAATTATATTGCTAGTACTTCCTTTTGTAATCTTAATTTCATATTATGTGCCTTTGTTCTTTGATATCCCTACAAACCAAGAAAATACCGCAAGAATCCTTTTTCTTGGAGTAACAATCTCTTTTTTATTGCGGGCATGGGGTAGTAATTTTGGAGTTTCTCTCTTTGCATATAATCGGCTTGACCTCCAGAACTTGGTAAACGCTGTAAATATTCTTGTTCAGGTAGGCTTGATAATACTGTTATTCAAGTTGTATTCTCCAAGCCTTGTTTACATTGGATTAGCTTACTTAATTGGAGCTATAGCAGCTCTCATATTAACTATAATTTTTTCACGGAAGATAAATCCCCATTTAAAGGTAAATATAAAAGAATTCCGTAGATCAAAGGTCAATGAGATTATAGGGATGAGTGGCTGGGTAATTATTAACCAGATAGGTACGTTATTATTTCTTCAGATAGACCTAATAGTGGTGAATAAATTATTTGGCACTGTTGCAGGTGGAGAATATTCTGTCGTGCTGACATGGAGCATGATGCTGCGAACTATTGCAGGAATGCTTGTGGGAGTTCTTACACCGGTAATTCTCACTTATTACGCAAAGGGAAGAATTGATGAACTGATAAATATATCTAAAAGTACTGTAAAATTTACAGGTCTTGCAATGGCATTACCTATAGGCTACATATGCGGTTTTGCTACACAACTTCTTTCACTATGGGTAGGCCAAGAATTTGCAAAACTCTCTCTATTAATGGTCTTAATGTTATCTCATCTTATAATTAATCTTCCAGTAATGCCTCTCTTTGCAATTAATATAGCATATAATAGAGTAAGAGTTCCAGGTATTGTCACGTTTTTTATGGGAATAGGAAATTTTTTGCTGGCAATAATGATTCCTTATCTTACCGGCTGGAATTATTATGGAGTTGCACTGGCAGGAGCAATTATGCTGACAATGAAAAATACATTTTTCATTCCCTGGTATGCCACTAGAGTTCTTGGAATTTCCAGAACTACGTTTGTAAACTCTATGATCCCAGGAGTTTTTGCTATGATTATAACTGCAGGAGTATCACGTCTAATCTCTAATTATTTTCAAATATCAGGTCTTATTTCATTGTTGATTTGTGGGATTGTTTTGACTGCAGTTTATCTATCAATAATATGGGAGTTTGGGCTCAAAAAGTTAGAAAAACAGACAGCAAGATCATTTATACCAGTAAAGATAAGGAGTAGGGCGAGCCTTGAAGCCGAATGTGATCGATAAGATAGTAAAAAATGACCTATGCATAGGCTGTGGAGTTTGTGCAGGAGTCTGCCCCCAGAGAATCCTGAAAATCCAAGATAACAAGTATGGAGAATATGTTCCATATGAAACTCAAGTATGCAGCTCACATTGCGGCTTATGCCTAGAAGTTTGTCCATTTAATAGTGACGAAAATGAAACACACATGGGAGCAAAAATTTACGGAAGCATAGAAGGAATGAAATATCTATCTAAAACAGGCTATTATCTTGGTTCCTATGCAGGATATTCAAATGATTTTAGGCAAAGTAGCGCATCAGGTGGTATGACAACTTGGCTTCTTACAGAGTTATTGAAAGAAGATATTATAGACTATGTAATCTGCCCGATCTCTCAAAAAGACTCCGAGAAACTATTCAGCTTTGAAGTTTTGAGTGAGGAGAACTCTGTAAAGGCTGCTTCCGGATCTGTATATTATCCCGTTGAAATGTCTGAGGTAATTAGGAGAATCCAGGAAATTCCAGGTCGTTATGTTATTACTGGTTTACCCTGCTTTATAAAGGCTTTAAGGCTCGCTGCCCGGAAAAACAGAAAGTTAAGAGAGAGAATTGTCTTTACAGTAGGCCTTGTCTGTGGTCAGATGAAGAGTAAAAACTATACAAAATATATCGCAGCACTGGCAGGTAATAATGAATTAAATAAAATCCAGAATGTGTATTACAGAGGGAAAAGTCCTGATAAGCCTGCAACTAATTATTATTATCAATTCATCGATGAACATGGATCACAGAACAAAATTTTCTGGAATGAAGGTGTTTCTGAAACCTGGGTTAACAGGTGGTTTACTCCAAATTCATGTAATTATTGCGATGATGTGTTTGCAGAACTTGCAGATGTCACATTTATGGACGCTTGGATTCCCGAGTACTCAAAAAATAGCCAAGGTACAAATCTAGTACTTGTGAGATCACCTAAAGTTCTGGATATTATTCAGAAAGGAATAGAAAAAGCGGAAATTAATATCAGTAAAATTTCAGTTGAAAAAGTGATAAAGAGCCAAGCTGGAGTCATTGAATTTAAAAGAAAACAGCTTTCTTATCGTTTGTACCTAACCAAGCAAAAAAGGTTAAAAGCTCCTGAAAAAAGAGTGAATGCTAGTAAAGACATAAGAATTCTGAAAAAAAGAGAAATTAAGCTCAAAGAAAAAATGCAGGAAGAAAGCAAACAGTTATTTTTGCGATGTTATCAGAATAATACTCTGGATATAAAAACTTTCAGAGCCGGAATGCACCCATACGTCAAACAGATGAGGCAGCTTAGATTACTTGGAAAATTTGCGCTCCCAATCCAAATAATTAAAAAAATAAATAAATTAGGAGAAAGAAAAAATAAGTGAGAAATCGCCTTTGGTCCTATGGCAGGTACTCCCTGTTTAAGGTTAACTTTTCTCACCTTTCAGAGATCGCGCTTACATTCAAACCTTGTGAATATAAATCTTGTATCAATGATTATTCATCCATTTTTAGCATTATTCCCAATTCTCGAACATTTCTCAAGAATTGGGAATTGGAGAATTCTTAACCGCCGTTAAAGAGCATCAAAAATGGAGAATTATTCATCTTTGTTGAGAAGAATACAATAACTCTTTAACGTACAATCCATTTAACAATACAGTTTGTTTTAAAATTGGAATTTTCAATTTTAAATCATTGCTGATTTTTTCTCTATTTTTCCAAGCATGATTTATTGTTGAGATCAAATTTTCATAAGTTAAATCATTGATATCTATAACATAGTTTCCTTGTCCTAACATATCTCCTATAACGCCATACATCTTGTGACTATATGCTATACCCACGGTTGGAACTAACATCGAAGTGGAAGCAATTGTAGAATGCATCCTTGCACCTATAAATAAGTCGCATAAGCCTATAATCCCTTTTAGTTCTTGAGGAGTATATTCATTATTAATAGCATATATTTTAGATTTGTTTGTAGATTCATACATAATTTT
The DNA here is from genome assembly GCF_046529725.1 of Methanosarcina hadiensis. Lineage (GTDB taxonomy): Archaea > Halobacteriota > Methanosarcinia > Methanosarcinales > Methanosarcinaceae > Methanosarcina > Methanosarcina hadiensis. The sequence continues at coordinate 3,571,684 of NZ_CP136241.1, forward strand.
ATTAATGATGACTCGATCATCAACGTTTTTTGTATATACATGAGGTATTAAAAGGATAGTTGAACTCAAATCATTAATTAAAGTGTCAATGACCTTCGAAAATATAGTTATGATATCTATCTCAGCTGTTTGAGAATTCCTATTTCTATAGTTGCTGATCAAACCACTAACATTTATTCCGATAAGTGGTCTTTGGATATAGCCAATTCCTTCTTCAGATAATATTTCACAAACGCGGGATTGTGGAGAGGGGCTTAAAAGAAAAGCAGAGTCTGCAGTAAGATATATTTTCGGATTCGTAATCCCACAGTCATCTAAGTATTTTTTTGAGATTTTTTCTCTAACAATAATTAGATCTACTTTATTAAATATTTTCTTTGCCAGATAATTGAATAAACAATTCTTAAAATATCCTAGGCTTTCTCCATAAAGGACAACAGGCTTATTCAACAATATAGCATAATAAATGTTTAAAAGACTGCTTAATCCAAATTTTTCTCCACTGAGGTGATCTCCTCCACTATTTAGAACCAGATCTGAAATATAATACTCATATAAGTGAGATTTTTTAGATACTGGAATCTTTACTCCAAATCTATTAAATATATTTATCAAAAAACATATGAATAAATATTTCCAAGGACCCAAATTTTTAAAAGGTTTAATAGCTAACTGTTTTTTTATTGGAATTTTATTTTGATTTGTTTCCGTTCCCATAAAAGTGAATTGTACGTCTGGGACATATTTTTCAATTGTTTCCATAGTTGAAGATATCAGGGCATAAGCACCTTTATTAGAAAATCCAACATTTAGTACAAGTATTTTTTTCACTATTATACCACCAACTTACATTACGATCAAATTGGAGAAGACATTTCATAAACAAATACATAGACATAGCTACAAGAAACTGAAACAGAAATTATCTTGCAAGATATGCTTTTGCTTCACCCATATTAAATAAACAATGGAAATTGTCATCAAGATTTTTTTCAAAATTATTTCCAAGAACTATTTTTGGAGAATTATAAAATATATCAATGGGTCTTTCTAAACTAGTTCTTCTCCAAATAATTAATTTTCCATGTATATGATCAAAGTCTATTTTTTGATCAAGAGTTAAAGGATACTGTCCAACATTATAATTTTGCAAATACAAATTAAACGGTTTCTTACGTGTTTGTTCATCCGTGAGAATTGACCCATTGAATAGAGAGGTTGCTCTTTCAAACAATTTCAATTCAGATTCAGTAAAAATCATTTTTTGATTTAAATTTTCACAATAAATTGGAGAATCTGTGTTTGATGCAAAGTTAGTCATCATAAAAAAAGACGTTATGGATAAGATACAAAGTAATAAATAGAATTTGCATTTAGACGATTTTATTATACTTAGAGAATTAATAATTCCAATGGATATAAATACTGAAAAACTCACATAAATGAATGCTGGCCATCGATATGGGATAATATCCCTTATACCCATCAGAGGGAATACAAAAAACACAAAAAATAAAACAATAAGCATGAAGATTAAAGAAAAATTAGCCGTAGATGATTTTTTCTTTGAAAGATAATATAAACTTCCAATAACTCCAAAAAAGATGTAAGTTAAAAACCCAAATATATTGAATATGCCTTTGATAGAATCTTCATTTGCAATTGCATCCCTACCTAAGAACTTAGCTTCCTGTGAAAGAGAATTTACTAAACCTTTAGTAACCATATCGAAAAAAGGATAACCGGGCTCCATCCAATGGATTAATATTATAGTCGTAAATACGATACAGACTGTAATACTAACTAGAGATTCGTTTGAGCTCCCTTTTTTATAGATAATGTGGTATAAAATTGAACCAATATATAAAGAAATGATCGACAATACTGAGATAAAAGATGATATTGTATGCGTCCAGACAAGTAGAAATAAAAATAATAGTAAAATAAATTTAATACGCATATCTTTTTTTGTATCTTTAATTATAAGATAAAGCAATATTGAATAAATTGCAATTCCAAACGTCATTGGTATGACTTCAATACTCCATTGAATGTGGAAATCTGCAAAATTAATTAATAGCAAGGAAAAAAGAGCTATTTCCTGATCTTTTGTAATTGTTATTGCAAAAAGATACACGAATATTGTACTTAATACGGATACTATTCCTAGAAAGAACATTGATTCTTTAATACTTAGATTACTTATTAAGTTTATAACTACTGAGAGTATATGTGCAAGAGGGTAACTACAATAATATGTCCTCATATGTGATGGAACTGTCAAATGCTGATATTGCAAAAAATATTTAATATACTCATAATGCTCCCAAGGATCTGAACCAATAGGGAAAGGAGAAATAAAATAAGCACTAGCTCTTAAAAATATAGATGTAATCATTATTTTTGCGATGATAAAAGAAATATGATAATTACTTTTGGATTTTGATGCTAAAATTTCTAGTCCTAAAAAAGTTACACCGGCGGATACTAATACAAAAAAAATACCTGGTCGTGAATAGGTGGGAGCTATATAATAAATAATTAGAGCTAATAGCATCGAGATATAATAAAGAATATTGATAATTTTTAGAGAGCTATTTCTTAAACCTAAGTTAAAATCTTCGATATCTGTTAAAAATATATCACGTGACCAGAAATATAGCAAACAAGCTACGCATAATAAGGGACCTAGTGTTAAAAGATACTTATTACTGTAAACCAAGTTCAAGGATGTAATAAATAGCCCTAGGATAAATCCTATTATTGAAAATATATTATCTATTGTGAATAGATTTATTTTTTTAACTTTTGCCTCGGCAAATGCAAGAATACACAATATGGAGAGAAGTCCATAGATAAAACTAGTTTGCGCCATCGAATTCACTCTGTTAATTACTTTTAATAAATTTTTCCATGCTTCTAAAAAGACTGGCTGTACTAATTTCATTTACAGGTATGGAGAATGGATATGAAGCACATATCTCGGATAGGCCGCCATGATTGAATGCTAAAATAGTTTTATCGAATGATATAGCTTCTTGAGCAGTAACAGAATGTCCTTCTGGAACTATACTTGGTATTACAATAACATCTGCAATTGAATAAAGCATCGATAACTGGTCCTTTTCCAACCAGCCTAGATAAATGATTTTCTCATTTTTAAGCGATTCTTTCTCAACCGCTGTTTTTAAGATTCCATCTCCTGCTATAATTAAGCGCAAATTATTGTATTGCTGACATAGATTGTTAAATGCCTCTAATAATAAACATATACCTTTTTCAGGAGTGATTCTTCCAACGTAAGCAAAAGTGATGTAATTTTTATCATACAAACTTTTGAATAAATCATCTAATTCAATATTTTTTTCCAGTGAACTGAATCCACTAATAATCTTAATATTATCAGAATTTATACCCCAACTGGAATACAACTCTTTGAAAAATAAATTATCTACAATAACTACATAAGATGAATTCCACAGCTTTTTTTTTATTATATAGATAAATGAACAGAAAGCCCCAAAAAACATTCTGCACCAGCTATTAAAACGCAAATGATAAAATGTTTCAACACATTCACCACAACCATAAATTCTGTCTCTGATGGTACATGCATGATTTTTTGGATATGCAGGGCAAATCCAATCCCATCTGATAATCATAGGTATTCGAAGTAATTTTGCACAGAGTATCGGACTTAGCGACAATTGCAGTGTTTCCCCTATGAAGACTATATTAGGTTTTTCTTTTTTCAAAAAAGCGTATATCTTGTAAAAAATGACCGGATTAATAGTTTCATTTACTATGAATCTTATTACCTTAACTAATTTGGATTCATGACTGGAATATGGAACAAATTCTCCTAATGGATATATTTTTACATTACTATAGTTACAATTAGGAATTTCACTGCCAAGTGTCTTAGTTAAAATGCTAATATTATATTGATTCTCTATTTGATTAATTAAACCTTCCAGTTCTCTTTGAATTCCCCCTCTAGCATTTTTACAAAAATGGGATGTAATTATACAAATTTTGTTATTATCACTACCAATTTTTGGATTTGAATTCAATAAATCTATGTAATTAATATAGAAACCTCCAGAAATGTTTCACCTGTTATATTATATTTTTTTGGCAATATACCTCTTGATAAATCTTTATGGTTTCTCTTGAACACTTATTCCAACTAAAATCAGCTACTCTTTTAAGACCCTTTTTAACCAAATCATCTCTTAGATGACTGTTTGTCAATATATCACATATTTTAAGTTTTAGTTCTAAATAATTATAGGGATCAAACATTAATCCGGCATCTCCGACAACTTCTGGAAGTGAAGACGAATTTGAAGTAATAACTGGACAACCACATGCCATTGCTTCTAAAGGTGGAAATCCGAAACCTTCATACAGTGAAGGGTAAACAAATAAATCTGCAGCATTGTATAACCCAGGAAGATCTTCATAAGGAACATAGTCTGTAAAAATAATCTCATCTCGAAGATGCAATTCATCTATCATATTAAAAATATCTTTATATTTCCAGCCTTTCTTTCCAGCAATTACTAGTTTGTGAATAGAATTTTTGTTCTTTATTTCACAAAATGCTTTGATTAAAGTGGGGATGTTTTTCCTTGGTTCCAAGGTTCCAACGTACAAAATAAAAGGATAGTTTAACGAGTATTTTTCCCTAATTCGATCTACAGTATTTACATCTAATACACGAAATTTTTCATCAATTCCCAAATGAACCACGCTAATTTTTTCATCCGGAACATTGAAATAATTTATTAAATCTCTTTTTGTATTATATGAGTCAGAAATAATTTTATCAGCAGTTTTCAACGTTCTTCTAAACAGAAGCCTATATCTAAATAATGTTAATGAAGAAAATGATCCTGGAAACAAAAATGGCGTTATGTCATGAACAGTTATTATTTTTTTTGGTTTTATCTTCAAAAAGGGTGTTGCGTTTTCAGGACTATGGATTATATCTATACCAAAATTAGTTTTCTTTAGTTTAGATTGAAGATATAAATGCCAAATATAAAAGGATTTTTCTATGATGTTTTTCAGAGGATTGGGAACAATGATTTTATTTAAATTTGGGAATAAATCATTCAATTCATAATTAATTAAGAAAATTTCATTTTGGATAGGATCGATGCTATCCAACTCTTTTATTAAATTATATGTGTAATTACCAATTCCCGTTCTAGGTCTGTTTAATCTATCTGCGAGAATACCCACTTTCATTTCTAAGGCACTCCGTTTGAATATATTCTAGTATTTCAATAGCTTCCATTCAATGCATGTCTATACTGCTCAACTGTGGCCTCAGAAATTCGATCCCAAGAATATTCTTCAGATAAATCTCGTGAGTCTCGTGAAAGTTTATCAATAAGTGAGTCATCAGCAAGGACTGCAATTATTTTTGCTGCTAGTAAGTTTGAATTATTTGGTTCTACAGCAAAATTTTTGTCTTTTACAAAATCAGAAAGACCTCCAACGTTGCTTACAATCAGTGGTTTGCCAAAGGATAATGTAACTGATCCGACAGCACTTTGAGATGTAAAGTCTTTGTATGGCAATACAACTACATCTGAAGCATGATAAAAATATTTAACATCATCTGAAGGAATAAATTGAAGAAACAGTTTAATATTCTCATTTAAATTATACTTCTGAATTATTTCCTCATATTTTTCCCATTTTTCCCACGGTGTTCCAGCTATTAACAACAGGACATCATTCATTTCGTTTGTTACTGTAGCAAATGCTTCCAACAGGATATCTAGACCTTTATATTCTCTGATGTGTCCAAAGAACAATATTATCTTCTTCTCTAAGGGCAGTTTTAATTTTTCTCTCGCTTCTTTCTGTGAAACTATTTGAGTATTATAAGAAATAGAACTACCAATTGGCACTAGAGAAGTTTTTTCCTTGGGAACATAATAAGTTTCAGATAACTGTTTCACATTTTTTAATGAGTGTACTATAAAATGATCACCAAAAAACAATATGCTTCTATTTAAGAATTGATTAAATCCATTCTTTTCATGAGGAGTCACGTTGTGAACTGTTATTATAATTTTTTTTCTCCTTATCTTGCAGATAGATAAGATTACGAAGTATATAGGGGCCAAAACATGACTCCACCATTGAACATGAACTACTTTATTTTTAATGCTTAAACCTGCCCAGATCCATGTCAAAGGATTGTAGTATACCAAGAAATTTCTTATTGACACATTGTTTATTTTTGAAAAATCGGGCATAATACCCTCTTCTTTTGATTTCCCTCCAGGATACAGGAAATCAGGATACATTTTTTCAAAACCAATAAATTCTACGTAAATGTATTTTGAAAGCGCCATCATTAATTCATAGCAGTATGGACTAATTCCTTTTATAGGAGGTAATGATCCGATAAGAGTAACCGAATTTTGAGGAAGAGTAGTATCTACCATTGAATTCATCCTTAATTTTCAGGTTTATTAAAACTGTATAGAAAGAATTTTTAATTAGATAATTAGTTGTCATACTCCATCTTCTTCAACCTATACAGAATCTCATCCTGTACCTTCCGCTGAGTTTTTAGAATATCAGCTATAAGTCCAAGAGTCATTGTAGAGACTCCAATTAGTATTAACAATAATGTTAACACAGCTGAAGGCAACGTCCCAGCTACAGCTCCAGTATTAAAGTATGTGATTAGTACCTTACTTCCAAAAACAAAACCTACTAAAATAAACAAGGAACCGACCCCAAAAAACGTATCAAGAGGATGGAAATCACGGTAACCCCTTGCGATTGTAACCCCTGCCTTCTTGGCGTATCTCCAGATACTTGAAATTAGACGAGAGGGGCCCGCATGCCTTCTTCTGAACTCGATTGGGACTTCTTCGATCACAAGACCATAATAGGCAGCCTGGATAAGGGTTTCCTGAACATACGTGTAATCGGCCATAACATTCAGGCGCATGGCGCAATCCCTTGTGAAAGCCCTGAAACCAGACTGAGCGTCAGAAATAGAATAGCCTGAAACCTGTCTTGTGACAAAGGTTGCAATTCTGTTTCCTATTTTTTTCTGGAGGGGCATGTACTCGATATTGCCTTTTGTACGGGAACCCAGGACAAAGTCAGCTCTGCCAGCGAGGATAGGCTCTATGAGTTTGGTGATTTCTTTTCCGTTGTACTGGCCGTCTCCATCGGTATTTACGATTATGTCGGCACCCATTTCAAGGGCAGTCTGGAGGCCTTCTCTGAAGGCAGGTGCAAGTCCTTTATTTTTCTTGAAGCTGAGAATTTTATCTGCGCCTGCGTTTTTAGCTTCTTGAACCGTATTGTCAGTACAGCCGTCATCGATGACAAGGATCTCAACTTCGTCACAACAATCACGGGGAATTTCTTTTATAACAGAGGCAATTGTTTTCTTTTCATTATAGCAAGGAATCATTACAACTAGTTTCATAAAATCACCGGGTCAAAAAAAAGGTTGGGGGAATAGTGCTTTGAATGCGTTAATAGAGCATTTTTTATAGAGTCAAAACAAACTCTATCAACAAATCCTATTACTGCAATAAAAAAAGTGCCAATTTGAAAACACAGGAACACGTGCGACTTTCTTTGGGACTTATTGTTGCCACATGGTTTACAGCAAACTTGTAAGAATTCTAAGAATAAGTCTCGATGGATGTATGGTAATTTTATATTGTTCTCAATAAATCCGTATGGATACTGAAGCTGCAAAATGAACTCTTTTATGCTGTCACTTATGAAGTCTACAGCGTTTTTGCATATCAGGGGGATTGATCTGACAATCTTTGCAGTGCGTGAGCTGCCAACATAAAACTTCCCATAACAAGAGGGAAGGTCCACGGTTATATTTTGAGGGGTCGTTCCTTTTACATCGGGAATTTCCTCTTTTATTGTTAATATTTGGGCATTTTTGTCAATTATTTGGCTATTGTTGCCCAGCATCAGTTCATTATTCATTCAAATAACCCCAGAACGGTACTAAAGATTTAACGAAATTAAAGGGATATGACCGCATATAAAGTAAACGGTGAATATATAAATCAAGTGATAACCATTCAGGCACGGACGAAATAAAAAACAATAATTTAATTCACCTGAAGCTCAGGTCCGCATTCCTTAATGGTTATCAGGACTTTGTTGTTTAAACGTATTTATTGGATTAACGTTGTCTTGACTTAAATTTCCATGATTGAAATTAAATATCAGGCGGGCTCGACCTGCCTGACCTCTTCCGCCATTGAGTGGGCGACTATTCCCCTGAAAGTCATATATGCGCCCACAAGAGCGAGATAGACCATCACGAAAGTGGGCCCGAAGTTGAGGCTTGCGCTGCCCAGGAAGAAGTCTACCATGAATTTGAAGCCCATGTAGAAGCCGCAGGTCGCAAAGGCAAAGCCGGGCACCGAGTACATGTACAGGGCCCTGTTGGCTTCCATATCTGAGACTATGGTTTTCAGGACACCGAAGATGTACTTTGCAGGGTTTCTAACTGAAACTCTCGGGTTGTTCTGTACACCTATTTCGACTTCGGTAATGCGGATGCCTGACCTGCCTGCGTCGGCGAGCATTTCGTTTTCTATGGCTGTTTTTTTGCCGCTGAAGCGGAAGATGCTTTTTGTAGAGGCTGCGTAGGCACGGAAGCCGCTCTGTGTGTCTGTTATTTTGAGGTTGGAGTTCATCTTTGTAGAGATGTCCTGCATGGTCTGGCCTGTGCGGCGGTAAATAGATGAGTTTTTGCTAAGATAATTCAGATAGCGGCTGCCGTTTACCATATCGGCGTTGCCTTTAATGATTGGGGCAACGAGCTTCGGGATATCGGCAGGGTTGTGCTGGCCGTCAGAGTCCATTGTTACTATTATATCTGCGCCAAGGTCTGCTGCGGCTGCAAAGCCGGTTTTGAGGGATTCGGCTTTTCCTTTGCTGGCTTCGTGGACAATTACATGGGCTCCGGCTTTTCTTGCGACTTCAGCTGTCCTGTCAGTGCTGCAGTCATCGATAACGATTACGTTGTCGGCATAAAGTTTTGCAAGGAGAACCAGGCTTCCGATCGAAGTCTCTCCATCGCAGGCCGGAAGAATGACAGTTATATTTTGAGAGGGCGTCCCCCTGATACGCTGATTCTCTTTATGAGCAGGGTACTGAGTACTGCTCACAAGAAGTTCGTTGCTCATTTGTATGACCCCTTTGAAATTTATATTATAAAGTAGAAATAAATATATAGACTCAAACTTTATTTGATGCCGGTTATTGTATCGTATTTGACAATTGTTTGCATTGATTACATGGCAATTTGAGTCCGGAATATATTTTAAATTTTTAGATTGACATCTGGGGCGCGAATATATAAATTTATTGACAGCCTCACTGAGATATAATAATAAATGAGTAATAATAGCATCAAGAGAGCTATTGATTTCACGAATATAATGTTATACGATTGAGATACTTACCTTCAAAATGCACAATGAAAATGAAAGCCAAAAAAATAATTACTTAAAAATAAAAAACTGAGTTCAAAAAAACAACATCATAAGAACACGGAATTTCTGTACTCTGACGCCGCGGGTCTTCCTTCACTCTTAAGAATCCTCTCCGGAAGTTTGAAGCTTTATAGCTTAATTTTACCTGTTTACCACTTGCCGCATTTTCTGCCCGGAAAATTTACGGAAGGATGAAAAACGAAATTAAAAACTGATTAAATAAGCCATTAATGTTTAGCTGGATATTTCGAAGTAGATTCGAAGTAGACGCATTGAATTTAAATCTAAATTCAATGGATTTTTCAATGGATTTGAATCAAAAAATATACATAGAAATAAAATAATAACCTGACTTTGACAGTTAGATAAAAATAAGTGCTCTCTATTTTGTGTAATTCGGTCAAATGAACATCACAAAACAGAGAGCGTTTCCTACAATTCCTAACAAGAATATAAGTGTTCCTATCGGATCAATTCTTGCTGTCCAACTCTTTTATGAAAAGCTTAATTTCTTTGATATTTTTAGCAAACATAAAAGCAGGGGTCTTGATCTCAATAGTTTACTAATTGGATTGTTAAGCTACAAATTAACTGAGAATTTTAGTATCAAAGAAGCTGGTAAATGGTTAAATCAGGGAGAAATTCTTGATATCTTAAATCTTGAAAGGTTTCATGAAAGAGTTCTTTACAGAACTCTTGAACTTTTAGGACGTAATAGAGAGGAAATCCTCTCTGACATTCTTGATTCTCTGTTTTCTGTCTACGATTTTGAAGAGACAAATATAAACCTTGATTGGACGAGTATAGTTCTTTACGGGACTAAATCCAACCTTGGTAAATACGGGTATAGTAGAGATCACAGGCCTGATAAGCTGCAGATAACCGTTGGAATCAGTGAATTAACTAATCCCATTAACATTCCTATTGGTGTTACCGTGAATCGAGGAAACGTTCTTGACCTGGAGCACTTCTCTGACACTTATAACCAGGTAAAAAGCAGACTTAAAAAGGGTTCTCTTATTATTTTTGATAAAGGAGCTAACACCACTGATAATCTCAAGAGTATACAGGATGCTGAGATGGACTATCTCACTGCCATGAAACTGAATACAAGTGACGATAAAATAATCGAGAACTTTGATCTGGAAAAAGCAGAACTGATAGATTCCCAAAAAGGTATATATGGGATAAAAATCGTCAAGCCTAGCAGCAGTAAGTATTTCTATTTCTCTGAATCTTTACAGAAAAGACAGTTAGAAGCAAAAGCAAGAGCTGTTCTGAAGAAATTAAAGGAAGCAAAAGAGATTCAGAAGGCTTTAGTAAACAACAAAAAGCTTCCTAAGAAATTCAGAATAAATAATGAGTTGATTGAGATTGATTACTGTTTTAGAACTAAGCTCGAAGAGCTTAGTGATGAGGAAGCTATAGAACTCCTGAAAGCTTCATTGATTAACGGAAGAGAAGGATTTTTTTGTCTGAAATCGAACAGGGATTTGACACTTCAAGATGCATTGATAACATACAGAAAAAAGGATTCTATTGAGAAAATATTCCATTCGTTGAAAAATGAAATCCAGATTAAGCCGTTGAGAGTCTGGTCAGACGATAGCATTTATGGAGCTATTATCCTTGGATTTATAGCCCAATTATTCATATCGCTGATGCGATATGAATTTGAGGAGATAAAACATACGTCTACAAAATTCATTAAAAAAAGCTTGAAGAATTTGACACTTACAATCAAGTTCAAGATAAATGGAGTTAAAAACTATATTTTTGCGAATTTTGATAGGATCAATAGCTTATTAGTAACAAAAAGGAATGGAATTATATAGAATATGTAATAAATTTTAATAAATTTTAAAGAATCGTCAAATCCAGTTGGGACAAAAAAGAAAGGAAAAAAAGTATCAATTAGTGGAAACTGTCAAACTGAGGTAATAAAATGCCAACTACAGGAAAAAATAGTTGAGGAACGGGTGCAGGAAGTTGTGGAAAGCATGGGAAAACCGAAAAATCCATGATAACAAAAAATTTCTGGAACCAAAAATCTTCTGAAACTAAAACTTCTAAAATTAAAAATTCCCGATAATAAAAATTCCTGATAATAAAAATCCCCGATAATGAAAGAACTCTCAGATAATAGGATATGTAAAATAAAAGAGAGCGAAAGAATAAAATGTATAAGGAAGAGATACTTACTCTCCGAACGAAACTGGAAAAATATAATAATTTTTTTAAATAATACGCCGGATGACCTGAATGACCGGAAAAAAGATTCCTTCAGACCTGTTGACCGTTATCGGGCTTGTGCTCCTTATCGATCTCTTCGTGCTCACGCCCGGATTAAGTGAAACTGTATTTCGCAATATCCTTGGCCTGCCCTTTGTACTTTTCCTGCCGGGATATGCCCTGATTGCCGCACTCTTTCCCGCAAAGGCAGACCTTGACGGCATTGAAAGGACAGCTCTTTCCTTCGGGCTCAGCATTGCTGTTGTGCCCCTGATCGGCCTTGGGCTTAACTACACCCCCTGGGGGATAAGGCCTCTTCCAATCCTTATAAGCCTGTCAGTGTTCACACTCGCAATGTGCGGGCTTGCATACCTGAGGAGGGCAAAGCTTCCCGAAGCCGATGCTTTTGAAGTGCCTTTCAGGCAGATGGCACTCGGACTCAAATCTGAGATCCTGGAAAAGCCCGAACCCGGACTCGACAGGGCTCTTACGATTGTCCTGGTCATTTCCATCCTCCTCTCTGTTACAACCCTTATTTATGTGGTAATTACCCCAAAAGAAGGAGAACATTTCACAGAGTTCTATATCCTGGGGCCTGAAGGGATGGCTGACAACTATCCGACAAATTATACACTCGGAGAGAACGGAGAAGTAATTGTCGGAGTCGTAAACCACGAGTACAGGTATGTAAATTACACTCTGGATGTAAGGCTTGAAAATAAGTCTCTCCCTCTGCCCGAAGATATGCAGCAGGTTACGCTCGCCCACAACGAGACATGGGAAAAGCCTCTGACTCTCACTCCCCCGGTCGAGGGAAAGGATATGAAGCTTGAATTTCTGCTCTTCAACGATACCGATAAAGAAACGCCCTACAGAGACCTCCACCTCTGGATTAACGTAAACTCAACAGAGAGCCAGGCAAACTCGACAGGGATTTGATCGGAGCTGCAAAAATCCGTAACTTGAAAAACGTGACACGGGAAACCGGGTTTTACCCCGGGCTCTCCCTTAAGCCTTGAACATCAGGTCAGGTTTTGTTTGCTCTTTCAGACAGAGTTTTGCCTACTCTTTCAGACAGGGTTTTGTTTGCTGTTTTCAGGAGTTTCCTGCTGGAGAAATTCAAATGTACCGGCTTTTTTTGTCTTTGATTTTCGTTTTGACTCAGGAAGCGCATCAGCAAGGAGTCATTGAAAGCCTGCATATCGAGCCTTTTGCAGGTTTGAAAAAGTCGAAATTATGGTTTAAAAAAACTTAAAACACCGGACTATCGACAAAACTTTATATAATATTTATTATAAAAGATCCTATAACAGGAAAGCTGCATAGCATCTCTATAGCTTTACCACGAAAAACCGGCAAAAAAGTTTTAATAAGATGCCCACAGAATAAACCTGAATCCGCTCTGATTGAAAGGGGAGTAATTTCCGTGCAAAAACTGGTTAAACCTCAAAAAAAGCAAAAAAAACTGAATTTTCTGATCATTGTTTCATTTCTGGCTCTGGCCTTGCTGGCAATTTCTGCAGCAGCCGCTTCAGACAGCAATCCGGATTTATCCCCTTCTCAGGAAACGGAGCCTTTCTTTGAGCAGATACATGCGGAAAGCTCAGGAGAAGCAGGAAATTCCGGAGTCGCATCAGTTCCAGAGGGTCCCGGTCTAATCTCTAAAATACAGGAGCATATTGACATTGCGTATGCGGTCGGGGGAATCGGGGCAGCAGCTCTAATTCTTTTCGGATATTTGCACATAACCTCTGGAAACCCTGACTTTGCAAAAAAGCCCCTGAAAGGCTTCAGCTGGCTCAAAATCCGGAAAACGGCAGAGGCTGAAGAAATTGATCAGGAAAAGCTCGAGATCAGAAAGCTAAGACTCCTTACAGCAGCTCCTATTCTTGGCATAACTGTTGCGGAACTCCTTATCTTTTCAGGCAGAATGGGGGCAGCCGTCTGGGTACATATAGGAGTTGTCATTGCTCTCTCCCTTTCCGATATATTCTTAAAAAATCAGGAGATACACAGACTTTACCAGGCATTCATGCTCCTCCCCGTACTCAGGCTGATTAACCTTTCAATGCCTATCTTTTTTGAAACCACCCTTTATACCTTTATCTTTGTTTACGGCCCCCTTGCAATTCCTGTGGTAGTCATTATACTTCACCAGCGGGACTCCCCTGAACAGATTGGAATAACAATGAAGCATTTTGTGCCTTATATGCTCATTTCAGTCCCTCTGGGTTTTTTGCTTGGGCTTGGCGAGTACCTTACCATTCGGTCAGGCTACCTGATCCCTGACCTGGGCTTCGAAAATCTGCTCAAACTCACCATTACTATGGTCTTTTTCGTAGGGCTTGTAGAAGAACTGATCTTCAGGTCGATCCTGCAGACCAGGCTGGAAAAGGCCCTCAGTGTATGGGAAGCCCTGTTAATTACGAGTCTCATGTTCGGGTTAATGCACTCAGGCTACGGAACTTTTCATGAAATTCTCTATACTGGCTTTGTAGGGCTTATCATGGGCCTGGCTTTTTACAAAACAAAAAGCCTGCCTTTTATTGCGGTTCTTCACGGCTTCGTCAATGTTTTCCTTTTCGGTATCCTGCCTCATCAGCTGGGTATCTTGCCTGGCCTCTGAATCCGGTTCCTTATAAAAATTCTTATAAAATTCTCCTGAAACGACTTCTCAGGAGTTTTTAATTCCATACTTTTTTCCTTCTTTCAGGTATTTTTTCGTTTCTCTTTCGTTTTATAGACCCTTTTTTCTTTATTTCATCTCTGAAAAGGTCCTAAAAAACTCATCAAAGAAAACGGAAAAATACCGTTTAAAAAATATCGTTTAGGAAAATATCGTTGAAAGTTAACCTGAAAGAAAAAAAATCCGGGTTATAAAAGGAGTGTAAGTAGCTTCAACAGCAAAAATCAATTAGAAAATAGTAAAAAAGGGGTTTTTCAAAACAGAATTAAGAATCTCAAATAATCGTAGCAACTTTGAAAATAACGATCCCCACAAAGCTCAAAAGCAAAGGAATAATTGGCAAATTAAAAGAATTGCTGAGCCGCAAATTCCAGTAACTGGATGCGGAAAGGACTTCCTTTAAAGAAAGGAGGGAGATAAGCCCTACAACCACAGCGGACCCATACTGAGGAAGCCCTGGGGTTGTAACCATGGAAATTACGCTTGAAGAGATAGCGCTGCTTGGAACTATACTTAGTAACATAAGGAAACCCCTGTAAACGTTAAAGCAAATACCCGGCTGCTAAAGAATAATCACTGATATAATAATAGTTTATTGACATAATATTAGATCACTGGCATATAATACAACATAATATAAAACACTTTTCACTAGTTCCTAAATTTTGGGAGCGGGTAGACACCTGCATCTTCCTGCCTGGCCAATTGAACACGGTTTTAAAATTAAAAAAAGGTAATACAGCAATCTGAATCATTAACCGTTTTATCGAGGCACACAATACACATCAGAAGAGACAGAGCATCTGGATAATAAGTAGAATTTACAGAAAAACTAACTTCTAACAAATTGAATTAATTAAATAACGGAGAGATAAAATAAACAGTAAAGCTTTATAAAAATCCTGAGAGGTCTGTAATAACTGCAAAAAATTAATATATTCAGTCAATTTTCACCTGACTTTTCCCATTTCTCAGTTCAGGATGGATCAAAATACTGACCGATGCCATGACAATTCCAGACGGACTGGATGATTACCTGCGACAAGAGTAGGAATCATTTAAAAAATAATAGTGCAGGGATGCACAAAACCTGTTTTCAGTGGCAAAAAAGGGGGACATTCCGGAAGTCCGGAATTTAAATTGCTTCTGAAACTTTGAAAGCTACAGTAGCAACAAAACTTAAGAGCAAAGGCAAGATTGTCAGGGTAAAGGAACTGTCCAGGGATCTGTTCCAGTGCTCGGATGCCGAAAGGACCTCCTTCAAAGAAAGGAGAGCTATCAGCCCGACAACTACCGCGGCACCGTACTGGGGTAGCCCGGGACTCGTAACCATAGAAATTGCACTTGAGGAAATCGCACTCGATGAAATAGCGCTAGACGAAATTATGCTTAATAGCATAAATATACCTCCCATAAATAATTGATTAGTTTCACCCAAGATTTCGTGAAATTATTCATATAAGAGGATTACATACTATAAAAAAGTTTTCTCAGACATTAAACGATTAATATATGATATTTGGCTGATTACTATTACAGGGCAGTAAGTAAAAATTCAATGAATGGAATGAGTCTTCGGGAGCTAACCAGTATCAATGTAGAGGTCCAGGATCTCAATAGAAGATATTCTGATTAATAATACTGGATAATCCTGCAAAAGAAATGCGAGAAAAGAATATAAACATCAAATATCATTACTAATTCATTTGCTAAAAAAATAATAGGAAGTGAAAAAAGAAGATGGCCAGTAATTTAAATTAAAAAAATCGATGAGTTTGGAGAATTCAGGATATGCCTCAAGAAAAAAGCAGAATATAAAATTTTATATTAAATTTGCAAAAAACATGGACTAGTATTTAAAAAATTTATATAATAATTATGGAAAAAATTCAAAGAATATAAATCGACAGCATCGTTGTAAATATTTGACTTTATCAAATATTTCAAAAAATTTAAATACGTACATAGTAAAAATAATCAGCATATCCTAGTTTGAAAGGAGTAGTTCCCGTGATAAAATCCACTCATCTCCATAAAAGGCGAAAAGAACATGCCCTTATTATTACTTCTCTTTCGATTCTGATTCTGGTTCTACTGACAATCCTCCCTGCTGCTGCAGCAGTCAACAGCTGGGAAATATCCCCTGAGAAACCCGTTCATGGAGATACCCTCCGAATTAAAGGAAGCGCGTCCCCGGATGAGGAGGTTGAAGTACAGGTAACTTTTGAGAAAGCCGTTGAGGCATTCGGAGGAGAATATGAGTACACACTCGAAAATGTGAAAATACCTGAAGGGTTCAATAACCGCTTTACAGTCGAGGCAAGTGAAGCCAGGAATCTCAATGTCAGGGTAAAGATGTTAATCTGGGTTACCAAGAGCTCGGAGGCTTCTGGGAACACTGCAACTGTAACGCAGTCAAGTGTTCCGCCCGGGACCTATCAGATAAAGATGGACGGAGATGCCAGAGGTGGAACTTCAACCGTGAACCTGAAAATTACAGCTGTCCAGAGAGTGAAAGCAGATTCGGATGGGGATTTCAGTTATTCCTATAATACAAAATCTGTTCCCCCGGGAGATTTTGAAGTAAGTGTTGGGGGCATCAAGAAAAAAGTAACCCTGCAGCAAGGAAAAACTTCGGTTGTAGTACCGGGTAATGAACCACAGAAAACAGAGCCTGCTAAGGAAGAGGCAACTTCCGAAACCCCGGAAAAAGAGGATACTGAAGCTGTCTTAAGTCCGGATCAGGGTCCTGAACAGGGAGAAGAAGTTCAGAAGCCTCAGCCTGTCGAAGAAGCAGGATTGTCTGTGGATAAGATCTACTTGCTGGGAGGCATGGTAGCAGCAGTTCTAATCCTTATTCTGTATTCAAGAAGAAACAAAGAGAAATAAGAATTTCAGCCAGGCAGAATGAAAGAAATCTGCTTTCCTGAAGGCTGATTAAACCATTCATGGGGAAAATGGAGGCATATAATTGAGAAAAGTTTTATTAATACTCATATTGGGGGTACTAATTTTAACCTCTTCACCGGCAATGGCGGGAGGTGGAAAAACAGATGCACAGCAAATTGCAAATTTAAATTTTACTGATAAGGTGGTTTATTTCCTTGACCATACAGGCGACCCGGCAGAAGGGAACTGGATCACTATGGGATGCCCGAATGAGGGTACCAGGATTAAACTTCCAAAACCGATAAAACTCACATATAACGGTCCGAAACATGAAGAGTACGGTGGAGTATCCGGGACCCTGAATAAGGAAGAAACTGAAAGTTATACAATAACATATCCTTCAACTTCTTCTTATACCACGCACCCGATATTTATTTCGGGCGAGAACGTGACCCTGTCATTCCACGGAGAGTCCGGCCTTAAAGGAAGCGTGGATGTCTATCTGTTTAAAATCACATCAGAACGTGCATACAGGCTTTTTGATTCTTTCCAGGCAGGAGATATTGGAAACATAAATACTCTCTTTGAAGACAGCGTAGAAGGAGAATACGAAAAATACTCAGTTATACTTGATAACTGCAGTGACATAACAGACTATGACCTTGGGAAGCTTGATGCAGGCCAGTACTGCGTGGTTATGGTCCAGCAGAACCAGGATAAAAGCCTGACAGTCTTTTCTTCAACAGCCTTTGTGGTTGCGGAATATAAGATGTGTGTTACATCTCCTTCCTGTATAGTAAAAGGAAATGACATGGATATAACCATGTCACTGGAAGGAGCTTCCGGCAACAATTACACCTACGGGGCAGTACTCATAAAAGAGCAGGCATACAAAGCAAACATAGAAATCAACTCCAATGGTACAAAAGCTGGAACTTCAGTTATAGTCAATGAAGTGGACCTTATAGAAGAATTTGATATTAACTCCTCAAATTATAAATCAAAATTAACCAGAAATAATCTTCAGACAGAAATCCAGACTCTTATAGGGGAAGGAAAAGGTACGATAGCAATAGGAGAGTCCGGACAGAATAAACTATCACTTACCACATTCGATCTGCCTGTAGGCTGCTATTATCTTCTTGTGGGAGCATACAGCCCTGAAAAGGGACTTGTAGGGCTTTCTCAAAAAGAAATAGAGATAAAATCAAAAGGAAGCTCAAACGGTGGCGGAGGTTCCGGAGGAAAAGGAGGAAGTGGTGGAGGAGCAGGCGGTTCCCCTGAGCCTGCTAAAAACGTTAAAGCAAAGGAGCTCTGCCAGCAGTTTGTCTCAAACGGTAATAGAATAAAATTCGAATTCACAAAGGGAGCAACTCCTATCGTTTACATACAATTTGATGCCAAAAAGACTGCAGGTAAGATAACAACTATTGTCGAGGAACTGAAAGGAAGATCCTCACTTACCCCTGTAGACCCTGAAGGAGCTGTTTACAAATACCTGAATATCTGGGTAGGAAACGGCGGCTTTGCAAATTCAAACAATATCGAAAATGCTGTTGCAGGTTTTAAAATAAGCAAGGACTGGATAAATGAAAATAACATTAACATGGATACAATAGTCCTCCAGCATTTCGATGGGACTCAATGGGAATCTCTTAAAGCGGAAAAAGTAGGCGAAGATGATAAATATATATACTTCGAAGCCGAACCCCCGGGTTTCTCTCCATTTGCAATTACAGCCAGCAAGAACGTTATTGAGATTGGAGAAAAAACAGGAAATGAGGGCCAGTCTACCCCAGGAACAGAACAGCAGGATAATTCGGAGCTTGTTGTGGACTCTGACGAGCCTTCCAAAGAAAAAGGAAGCACACTGACAAGAATTGCTAGCTTTTTCGTAGGTTTCCTTATAATTATCCTGATAGGGGCATTTATTAAGGAAAGAATAGACAGGAATAGTGAAGATACAAATTCTGAAAACGAACAGGAACAGGAGAAATAATTTCTCCTGTTTAAATTCTATTTTTCAGATTTATTAAACAATAACGGCTTTATAATGATTCTATTTTTCGGATCTATTAATCAATAATGGTTTTATAATGATTCTTTTTTCGGAGTCAGTTTTTTTCACTTAAATAAGGCTTTTTAACCCTTCTTCCAGTTCGATCTCTCCTTTCCACCAGCCGGCTATTTTAGAAACGTCTGCTCGAGAGTCTCTAACATCTCCTGCCCTTAACTCAGAATGTAAGATCTTACTTGAGGAGCCGGTCAATTCGATAATGTTTTTGGCGAGCTCAAGAACTGTTACACTTTTTCCCATAGCGACGTTAAAGACCTGGCCATCTCCATGTTCAAGTGCTGCTACATTTGCCCTGACAACATCCTTAACATGGACAAAATCCCTGCTCTGAAGTCCGTCGCCATAAATGACAAGGTCTTTTCCTGCCTTTGCTCTTTCCAGGAAGATAGGGATCACTGCTGCATATGGAGACTTTGGGTCCTGGCGTGGCCCGTAGACATTGAAGTAGCGCAGGCAGGTAGTCCGGAGCCCGTGCTCTTCATAAAACATTTTTGCCAGGTATTCCCCGTCAAGTTTTGAGATTGCGTAAGGTGAAGCAGGTTCAGGATACATGCCCTCACTTTTAGGAAGCACAGGATTGTTTCCGTAAACTGCAGCCGAAGATGCTGTTACAAACTTTTCTACTCCTTCCCTGACGCATGCCTGCAGCACATTAAGTGTTCCGAGAGTGTTTATCCGGAAAGCCTCAACCGGCCTTTCACAGCTAAGCGGCACTGATACAAGGGCAGCCTCATTGAAAACGCAGTCCATACCTGAGATCGCCTTTTCAACCGCAGAGGGATCACAGATATCTCCCTGAATAAACCCGATATTTCTGTGCTGAGGGATGTTTCTGAAAAAACCTGTGGTGAGATTATCAAGGATCCTTACACTATGTCCTGCTTCAGCAAAATACTCAGCTATATGGGAGCCTATGAAACCTGCTCCTCCTGTGATCAGCACTTTCATGCATCGAAAAAGGGAAAGGTACAAAATAAAATTTTCTATAGAGGCTTGAAATCCTTCAGTAGGAAATATTTAATAAAGATGGAGAGATGATTATAATCAGGAGAAATTCTCCCTGGGGAGAAAATTTTTCATAGAAAGGTGCCTTATGAGTACTGGGGAATTAAGAAATTGGGAATCAGAGACTAGAATAGAATCCGGTAGTAACCATAGGTTTGGCACAGGGGCTCATCGGATAACTCCGGGAAGCTTGAAAGCTCTGGAAATATCAGTTTCGAGGTAGTGGCTTACCTGGCTTCTTTATTAAAAATTGCCCGGTTAAATGCTATAAACATAAGTGCATCAATAAATAAAAGAAGATTATCTTAATAGAAGATTGGAAGAAAGCTTACATAAGTATAAATTGTAGAAAGAGAGATACTAAATATTTTCGTAGTGATAAAAATGGCTGGAAACAGACGACCTCCTCTCGATCTGCTGATAGTAGCAGGTCTTGTAATTCTTACAGATATTTTCGTGCTTGTGCCTGCACTCAGCGAAAGCTTTCTACGCACAATCTTCGGACTTCTTCTGGTATTATTCCTCCCGGGATATGCCCTGACAGCAGTGCTTCTTCCTGCAAAAAAAGATCTGGAAGGAATCGAAAGAGCCCTGTTCTCCTTAGGTTTAAGCATTGCCATATCCCCTCTCATGGGGTTTGGAATGAACTTTACTTCCTGGGGAATCAGGGAAATTCCTGTGCTCACAGGCCTTTCGGTTTTTACTCTTGTCATGTGTGTAATGGGATATTACAGAAGAACCAGGCTGCCTGAAACTGAAGCTTTTGGAATTAAACTTGAAGACTCTATCTCAATTTTAAAAGCAGAGCTTTTCGAGGAATCCGGCTCCGGAACTGACAAAGCACTTGCAGCGTTACTGGCAATTTCCATACTGGCTTCTCTTGGCAGCCTTGCTTATGTCATAGGTAACCCCAGAGGAGAAGAAGCTTTTACCGAATTCTACATCCTGGGGCCTGATAGAGTGGCTGAGAATTACCCGACACAGTATACTCCCGGAAGTAGCGGCACAGTTGTTGCAGGGATTAAAAACCATGAGCATAGAACCGTAGATTATACGATGGAAATCAGACTTGAAAACCATTTGCTGCCTCTTCCAGAGAATCAGAAACACATCAGGCTTGATCATAATGAATCATGGGAAGAGCCAGTTACTTTTACTCCATCTGTTGAAGGGAAGAATATGAAACTGGAGTTTCTGCTTTTTAATGAAACCGAAAAAAATGTGCCTTACAGGAATACATATCTCTGGATTAATGTCACAAAGGAGACCTGAAGATGGCATCTCCAGAATATCCGTCTTCCGAGCTGGAAACAGGACGACTCTCTTTGCCGGAGCTTAAGAAAATGTTCAAAACGCAGAACAATGAAAAACATGGATTACTATACAAGTTGTTCTCCGCAGGAGTTCCTATTATTGCTATTGCTTTTGCCGAGTTGTTAATTTTAACCGGGAGGATAAAAGAAGCTGCAGCGGCCTATACCCTGCTTCTTGTCATTCTTTCATTTTCGATAATAGTCTCAAAAAATCTGGAGATACGTAAAGTTTATCAGGCACTTATACTACTTCCAATTCTTCGGCTGGTAAATCTCTCAATGCCTGTCTATTTTGAATCAGACCTCTACTCTTTCATATTCATGTACTTGCCCATGACAATTCCCATAACAATTATAGCCGTTCATCAGGAAATCCCGGGTGAAGGAAAAATGGCTTTACTCAAGAAAATGGGAATTTATCTACCCTTCTCTCTTCTTGCAGGTCTGATTTTCGCAGAAGCAGAGTATTCAATTGTCAAGACAGAACCATTTATTCCCGATCTTTCGCCTTTTAACCTGCTGCAGCTCATAATTATAATGATTTTTGTGGTTAGCCTGATAGAAGAAATCATCTTCAGAGGAGTTATCCAGACAAGGCTTGAAAAGTTCCTCGGACCTGCAGGAGGAGTTCTGCTCGCAAGTTTTCTTTTCGGGGTAATGCATTCAAGTTATGGCACTCCCTATGAGATAGCGTATACTTTTCTCGTAGGGGGCATAATCGGATATTTCTTTTACAGGACAAAGAGCCTTCCTCTAGTGGTAATGATTCACGGTTTTACAAACATATTTTTATTCGGACTGATACCTCACCTTGGTCCTGGCCTGGGACTAATATAAAGACTGTTATAAAGACTGTTATAAAGACTGTTATAAAGACCGTTCTAAAAAACTTTAAATTAGGAACAAAAGAGGACGAGTAATTTAGAAAATGATAATTGGAATTAAAACACGGAAAGAAATCCATGAAGCCTGATGAACTCAAACTGAAAAAAATTGAATTAAAACTTTTCTATTTACTCATTATATTTCTCCTTTTTTTCGGAACTGCGGTCTCTTCTGCAAATGCTAAAGTAATGGACTGGGAAGTAAAACCCGAAAATCCGGAAAAGGGAGACATGCTTATAATCAATGGCCTCGCCTCACCCGAAGAAGAAGTGGAAGTTTCGGTTTCTTTTGGAAAGACAGTCCCTGTTTACCTGAAAGAATACACTTACGAGTTCGAAAACATCGAGATCATTAATTTTAATAACCTTTTTACTATAAGGGCAGAAGGTGTGGAAAACCTTAAAGTGAAAATGAAAACCATTCTCTCAAAAACAGAGAGTACGTGGGCAAATGAAGGGATTGCTACCATATCATATTCCGGGGTTTCACCGGGAGCATATAAGGCCAGGGTAGAAGGTATAGCAGAAGATGGAGCTTCAGGCGTTAATCTAAAGGTAACAACAGTTCAAAAACTGAAAGCTGGAAAGGATGGAAAATTTAGTTATATTTATAGAACCGGATCAGTCCCTTCAGGAAAACTTGAGGTGAGAGTAGGGGATTCGGAAAGGGAGATTATATTTGATTCAAAAGAAAAAGCCCCTGCTTTGCAGGGCGCCTCAGCCTCATCCGAAGCTCAGATATCTGGAGAACCTGAAGATAGGGATGACTCCGAGCTGATATTACTTACAGGGGAAGGGTCCAGAGCCCGGGAATCAATGGACAGAGAGAGCGAGGAAAAACGGAGCATTTACCTGACTGAAAGTTCATGGGATGAGAACAACACCATAACTGCAACTGCCGGAGAAGTCCCTTCAAAAGAACCGGTGAAAGAACAGGAAAATCAGGAAGATGAAAATCAGGCCACTAATTTCTTATATTTGCTTGCCGGAGTCCTTGCCGGATCTGGATACCTGCTGCTGGTCAGGAGGAAAAAGTAAAAATAACGCTTTTCCTATCCCTGTCCCTGAAGATTATAAAATGCGGCTTTCTTTAATGGAAACTTAAATATTTCCTTAAGGAATTCAGGCAGTTTGGAGAAAAATTTATGGAAAGGCTTTCAGGCCGCTTCTGGGAAATTGATTGTTTACGGGGTCTAGCCGTAATTTTAATGCTTGCATATCACTTTCTTTATGATCTCGACTTTTTCAGGCTTGCCGATATTGAATTAAGATCCGGCATTTTTTATTTTATGGGCAGAAGTGCAGCTTTCCTTTTCATCCTTATATCCGGAACTGCCCTTTCTATCAGCCATTCAAGAGCTCTTGAAGGCAGGTCTTCAGAAAAGTCTCAGGAGAATTTTTATAAATACCTCAGGAGAGGAGTGAGACTTTTTTCGATGGGGCTTATTATTACAGGGATAACCTGGCTTTTCTTTCCTGGCCAGTATATCCTCTTCGGGATTCTGCATTTTTTCGGGTTATCAGCAGTGATTGCTTACCCTTTCCTGAAGTACGGGAAAGAAAACCTGTTCTTCGGACTTTTTTTTGGGATAATAGGCCTGTATCTCAGAGAAAGGACTTTTGATTTTTCCTTTCTTTTATGGCTGGGTTTGAGGCCCGAAGGCTTTGCAACTCTGGACTACTTCCCTCTCTTACCCTGGTTCGGAGTATTTCTGACAGGAATTTTCTTCGGGAACTCCCTTTATAAAGGTGGAATAAGGCAGTTCAAAATCCCTGTTTCCGATGAATTCCGACTTCAAAAACCTGTTTCCTGGATCGGAAAACATTCCCTATCAATATATTTTATCCATCAGCCTCTTTTCCTCGGGCTTTTGATCCTGGCGGGATTCCTTGATCCGGGAGTGCTGTAATGTATTTGAATAAAATTAATTGTCTCGAACAGGGCATATTAAGTCCAAGGAAACTGCAGTTTATATGCTTCTTAGCAAAAAAGAGATAATAAGAAAAACTAAACCTGTTAGTTTTATATACTATTTAGAATACCTGATTTTTTACGATAATTTAATATAACATTATCCATCCGTAATCTTGCTTGCCGATAATATTATCCGTATACAATAAAATTCATGTATAATATTATCACCTGTATTAAAATAATTCTATGACCTGTATTACAACAATATTTATGACCTGTATTACAATAATACTACGACCTGTATTACAATAATATTTATGACCTGTATCGCAATACTGAAAACCATATAGTGATGCGGGACTTCACCTCTCCTGAAAAATTAACTTGATTATCCGGGAATATAGTAAGAATCCTGGAGCATTACAGGAGAAGAAGTACGAAACTAAAAAATGTGGAGAAAAGAATGTATCTGGAAATTGCAATGCTCGCCTATATTGTAGTACTCTTCCTGACAATCAGGGATATCCGAATTTTTAAAAGAACAGGCTATATTTCTTACAGGAAAGGCGCCCTCAAGGGACTTGCAGCTTCTTCTCTGGTCCTTATAGGAGCAATTAGCATTGAAGTTAAACCTGAAATCGGACTGCTTATTGTTTTATTGGGCCTTTCGATTAACCGCAAAGGGACAAGAGAGCCCGTATTCACAAACGCAGGAACACTTGACCGCTTCCTTGGGAAAACTGACTATATAAAGAGCTGCAGGTTAAGAAAAAATCGTGAAAAGGCAGGAATTACTAGAAAATAAAAATAAGCAGAAGCCAGCGAAACCAAAATGGGAAGTTAGGGGAAGCAGCAGGAGAAAAATACTTACAGAAAAGGCAGGAGCGTTTCCAAAAATATTTTTTTCACCCCAAAACTTATAAATCTCAAGTTACCTATTAGTCGACAAAATCAGTATAATCAAATTTTTGTATCCAGTTTCCGCTAAATCATCATCGGAGATAGAAAAAATCCATATTATGGAAAAGAAAAAACCCATATTATGGAAATACTTCTTTTTCCGGCTTCATATTAATCAGAATTCACATGGAAACACGGTTGGAAGACCACAAAAACTTGAATAACTGGAATAGAAAAACAAAAATCCAAGAGGAGATACGATGGGAAATATAAGAGAAACAAACATCAAAAGAACCGCACTCAGCCTGATTGAAAACTACGGAAACGTTTTTACAAAAGACTTTGAGACCAACAAAGCTCTTGTGACAAAGTATACAACCATTGAGAGCAAAATAATTAGAAACAGGGTTGCAGGCTACGTCACAAGAAAAGTTGCACGCATGAAATTCTACTAAAATTTACTGAATAGATAAAGTACTAATTTCCGGGAAACAGGCAGGGATATCTATATGTTTGAAGGAGCAATGCCTGCCCTGATCACTCCTTTTGCCAGAGATGACAGGATTGACAGGGAAGGTTTACAAAGGAACATAGCGTTTGTTGAAGACGGAGGGGTTTCAGGAATCGTGCCCTGTGGCACAACCGGAGAATCGGCAACCCTTTCCGCAGCGGAACATGAAGAAGTAATAGACATTGCAGTGGAGTGTGCAAAAGTTCCCGTAATTGCAGGAACAGGTTCAAACAACACATGTGAGGCACTCCAGTTCACAAAACACGCAGCAGATGCTGGTGTTGATGGTGTACTTCTTATTTCTCCATACTACAATAAACCAAACTCTGCAGGTCTTCTTGCCCACTTTAAGAAAATCGCAGAGGCAGTAGATATCCCTATGATCCTCTACAATGTCCCATCCCGTACGGGACAGGACATGCCTGTAGACGTGATCACCAAACTTGCAAAAGTAGAAAACATCGTGGGAATCAAGGAAGCCAGTGGAAACGCAGCCAAGGTATCTCAGATCCTGGAGAATACCATAGATGATGATTTTGTTGTTCTCTCAGGCGAAGACGGACTGACTCTTCCAATCATCTCCATGGGAGGCAGGGGAGTCATTTCAGTTGCTGCAAACATTGTACCTGACAAAATGTCAGGAATGGTAAATGCAGCCCTTAAAGGAGACTACGAGACTGCAAGAAAGATCCATTTCGAGATAGCACCGCTGATCCGAGCCCTTTTCCTTGAAACAAATCCAATTCCTGTTAAGAAAGCTGCAGAACTTATCGGGCTTGCAAGCGGAAACCTGAGGCTCCCGTTAGCTCCGATTAGCAGCGCCAATCAGGAAAAGCTTGTAAATGAATTGAGGAAACTGGGGGTAATGGAATGATTAATGCAGCAGTACTCGGAGCCTGTGGCAGGATGGGCTCTTTGATTGTAGAAAATATCACATGTTCTACGGATATTCAGCTTGTAGCCGCATTTGACATAGGTAACATCGGAAAAGATGCAGGCGAATTTGCTCACGTGGGCAACCTGGGCATCCAGATCTCAGATGTCAAAGACCTGGAAACGGTCTTAAAAAAGACTCAGGCTGATGTCCTTATTGACTTTACTGCAGCAGGCGCAACTGTTGTAAACGCTCCCGTAGCAGCAAGATGCGGAGTAAATCTGATAATAGGCACTACAGGCATTACTTCGGAACAGCGCGCAGTAATTGATGAGGCTATCCGAAAAAACCAGGTCCGTGCAGTCATATCCCCTAATTATTCCGTAGGCGTTAACGTCTTTTTCAAGATAATCAGGGAAGCTGCAAAGTATCTTGCAGATTACGATATAGAGATCATAGAAGCCCATCACAACCAGAAAAAAGATGCTCCAAGCGGGACTGCTCTTCGCGCAGCTGATGTAATTAACGAGGCTCTGGGCGGCAAAGAGTACGTATACGGAAGAGAAGGAATTGCACCCCGTGGAAAAGAAATCGGCATTCACGCAGTGCGCGGCGGAGATATCACCGGAGACCACACCGTCCTCTTTGTAGGAAATTCCGAAAGGGTCGAGATCCATCATATGGCTCACTCCCGCCAGATCTTTGCCAAAGGCGCAGTTCGTGCAGCTGAATGGATCTGCGGGCAGAAGCCCGGGATTTATTCAATGGATGATGTGCTCGGGCTGTAAGAGCCTGTTAAAAATAATTAATTGTAAGTTGGCTGACCTTTGAAATTATTCAGGTCAGCATTGTTTCTTAACTAATATCACTATTTTTTACATA
Source organism: Methanosarcina hadiensis (assembly GCF_046529725.1). Classification (GTDB taxonomy): domain Archaea; phylum Halobacteriota; class Methanosarcinia; order Methanosarcinales; family Methanosarcinaceae; genus Methanosarcina; species Methanosarcina hadiensis. Next base: position 3,599,373 of record NZ_CP136241.1, read on the forward strand.
ATTTTATCACTGTTTTTTGCACATTTTCTTCGCTGTTTTCTATCCAGGTTTTTTCTATCCAGGTTTCATTCCGTATTCATCTGGATTTTTTCAGGCGTTGGAGAATCCTTAAAAACATGCTTATATTTGCTGAGACAAACCTGAAATGTGCCTTAGACAGTCATTTCTCCCACAAGAAGAGGTTGACCTTCCGCATAATCAGAGTATAATTCCACGTGAACTGTGTTCCAGGGCTGGATATTTGTGCTATGTGTTTCCTTAAAACTGTTATCAAGTGTAAATTCGAATGTATAACCCTTACCTTCAAGCCCCGGAACAAGGAACCTGAAAGGTTTGGCATAATAGATTTCCTCTCCTGCTGAAAGTTCGTATGTTTTATCGAGTATGGAATTATTTTTTAAGTCGCAGACTTCTACTCTGAGCTCGTGAACTCCGACATCGTGGTTTCGGACGTAGAAAAGAGGAGTAGGAGGCCCGACCAGGATATAGGGAACAACTACAAACAGCGATACAAGTATCAGTACCAGAAGGGAAATCCAGAGCATTAGACTTCTTCGAAAGCTTCTCATAAAATTCAGCCTTATTGTTCAGTCTCATATCAAATTTGAATCAAAAGAAAAATCATAAATGTTATTTATATAGAAATCTTCTTCCTCCATTCAAAGAAACTTATCAATAACTGATACCCTGAGGACATCTCTGTAAACAGGGACAGGGACTATTATATTTCAACTGCCTCGCAGGTCTTTTTTTCCGGTCTCTGACCACATTTGTCTCTGAAACCCTTATCAGGTCAACTTAAGAGGGGATTCAGATTATATTCAAAAGTATTCAAGCCCAGACTGAGCTTTTCTGCAATTTCACCTGTTGACATGTTCGGTTTTCAGAAGCTGGAGGATTTGTATTGAAGTCGCACTGGAGAGAGCCTGCACCAGTTTTCTGAAGTCTTCAGAAAGAAACATAATTTCTAAATTTCCATTCAGAATTGTCTTCTTTCCATATAGAATGCCTCATTTAATTCCAAGATTGTATATTTTGCACCTAAATATATCACATATTTATATATTATCCGATTAATAATCTTACTTTAAAATCAAGTATAGCCTTTTCCAATATATATTTTATGGCTAGATCATCAAACAACCATGTAAAATACTACAAATTTTCTACCAGAGAGAAAAAAAATCTTCAAAGAAAAAGCTCAAAAAGTCAAGGATGTAGAAAGCTATAAATAGTCAACATAGAGATGTTTACTTATGTTCCTTCCGGAAGGTGAAAAACAGTTTGAATTCTGGGTCCTGCGCCGAAACGGGCTCCCGAATATTAATATCGCAAAACATTTCGGAGTCTCAAGGCAGGCAATCTCAAGAGCCCTCCTGAGTATGGATAAACGCATCGAAGAAACTCTTCTTGAGATGGCCAGGGCAAACAGGATAGAAGTAGAAAAGCTGGACGCAAAGAAAGGAATTCTCTTCGGCAGATCGATCCCTTTCAAAGCCAGCGCAATAATCTTTGTCTCTGCAAAACATGGGATGCAGGTATGGTATGAACACGAAGGAGAATGCGGTTCCTGTGATCGATACAGGGAATGCATCGAACTGCTCTGGGACTTTGCAGAAGAAATGCAGCTCAAACTTAAGAGTTCGGAAGATCCCACAAAGATTGCGGATGAGTTGTTTGGAAAATTGAAGGAATTGGTAGAACAGGCTTGAATTCACTCAGATGAAATTGAAGGAAGAGTAAAAGATGGATTTATTCACAAAGAATATAAGGAAACTGATGGGATGGTGCCCGAACGCAAAAAAACTTGAAGCCGTAAATCAAAATAGCTTTTCTAATTTTGAAGCATATGACCAATCGGGAAAAGAAAAATCAAACGTTTCGAAGGCTTCAGACAAGCATTCCAGACTTGATATCCCGCTCTTCCTGTTTCCATTTTTCTTTACTCCTATTTATATAAACCTATTCCAAAAAGATATAAATACGGAAGCTTTCCTTCTTGGCCTTTCACTTTCTTTACCGATCTACTTGCTTGGCTGGAAAAAGCAGATGCATCAATACAATGCCGTGAAAGAAAAACCTGTTATTTCTCCTTCCTTTAGAAAGACATTAGCTTGTGTCGTCTTATTTCTATTCTTGGGTATTACTTTGCTTCTGGTTTTCTTGCCTTATATCTCACCTTATTTTTATCTTCTTAACGATCAGACACTGAACTCTTTTGTTTCGGGAACTCTGATTTTAATATGGGGTTTCTATTTCCAGCTAATTTACTGGGAGAGGAAGAACCATATGAAAATATATATAAAAAGAGAAAATGCACAGCAAAAGCTGTATGTTCCTGGAGAAAAGGGGGAGTACTATGAGCCGTGAGACCAGACACATAAAAAAGCTGATGGGATGGTGTCCGAACGCAAAAACAAATGAAGCAAGACGACATTTGAACATTAAGAGTTTTGAGAATTTTGAAGCAAATTCTCGGGAAGGAAGAGAAAAAGCAGAGATATCGGAAACTCTGTACGGGTACAGAAGAGTAAGCACCCGAATCTTCCTGATAAACGCAAGTCTTACCCTCCTGTATCCTATTCCACTTACCATAATAGGTCTGAAACATGAAGCCTTCCTTGCCGGACTTATAATTTCTATACTAATAGGTATCTTCGACTGGAAAAAGCAAATGAAAAGATACGGTACTCTGGAAAAAGAACCGGTGCTCGATTACTCGAGCAAGGTAAAACTGCTACTGTTTAAAAAATGGCACGGAATTCCAGGTTACATATTTTTGCTCGTTAGCTTTTACCTGTGGTCCGAAGGAAAAGAGCTTGCTCTGCCGTTTTTCTATTCATTCTTTGCAGGCTCTATCGTTTTCCTGTGGCTCGCTTATCTTCAGACAATTTACTGGGAGCGGAAGAACCATAAAACAATTTACTACAAAAGCTGTGGCACTTGGAAGACCGCTTATGTAGTAAGGGAGAGAAAATGAATGCCCGTTAAAATTTTTGTTTTTGATCTGATCAAAAAACTGATGGGATGGTGCCCGAATGCAAAATTATTCGAAACCGAATCTCGAATCAGCAGAGCTAATTTTGAAGCATATGGTCAATCAGGAGGAGAAAAAGCCGGTGGGCCTGAGGCTCTGAGCCAATTATCCAGGCTCTTTACCAGGTATGACGTCAGAATTCTTCTACCAACACTATTCTTTACTTTTTATCTCATAATTTTGATATCCCAAAAGGGTATAAACTCAGAGGCTTTCCTTCTGGGCCTTTCACTTTCTTTACTTACCTATTTGCTCGGCTGGAAAAAACAGATGAATAAGTACAATACCCTGGCAAAAAAACCTGCTGTTGTCTCTTCCTTTAAAAAAACATTCATCTGGGTTATCTCAGTCATAATTCTGGGCTTAATTTTGTTTATGGTTTTACTGTCTCATCTATCTCATATACTCTATTTTCTTAACGCTCAGTCAATGTATTCTTTTATTGCGGGAGCTTGGATACTGATGTGGGGAAGTTATCTTCAGCTAATTTACTGGGAGAAGGAAAACCATATGAAAATTTATATAAAAAGTGAGAAGGGGTTCCAGAAGATGTATGCACTTGGAGAAAAGGAGAGGGAACTGTGAACCTGAATATTGAATACATTAAAAAACTTATGGGCTGGTGCCCGAATGCCAGAGCATCTGAAGCCAGACGAAATGTTAGCTGTGAGAATTTTGATTCTGATGTTCCGGAAAGAGCAGGGGGAGAAAACGGAGGTCTGAAAAATACATGATGGTTCCGGAAGTCGAGTAGCAGAATTCTCTTAGTTGATTCTTTTCTTACACTTACATATCTCCTGGTAATGATCCAATTGGGCGTAAATGTAGTGACTTTACTCGCTGGATTTTTCATTTCCTTAACTTTTTTCATTTTTGGCTGGAAGAAGCAGATGCAAAGGTACGATACTCTCGCACAAAAACTCGTTCTTGATGATTCCAACAAGAAAAACCTGTATAAAAAACTTTTTCGAATAATAACTCTGATCTTCTATGCCACACTTTTTTACTGGATTTTTGCAGGAGATTTGGAAAGAAATTTTCTCATGAAAGGAACCCTTTCTTTCTTTGCAGGCGGACTCGCCTTCATGTGGCTTGGCTATCTTCAGATACTATACTGGGAAAGGAAGAATCACAAAACGATCTATTTTGATAAAAAGTATGGAAAGTGGAAAAATTCGTATATCATTCGGGAGAGAAAATAAATGCCCGTTAAAACTTTTGTTTTTGATCAGATCCAAAAACTGATGGGATGGTGCCCAATAAGAAAACTAATTCAGGGAGAAAGGCAGGAAGACTGTTTTTCAGACTTTAAATTAGAAAATAGGAACATTCGGCTAATATCCTCTCCCGTGGATCCGCACGAAAATAGAATTCCTAAGGTACGGGTTAGCTTCTTTGACTTCGGGTCTCTGATAATTACTTTTATCGTATCAATAATCTCTTTTATAATCTCTTTTCTTATATGGGCTTATGTTCCTGAAGACTCTTTTTTAATTATATTTTCAGGCCTTGTTATGTTCCTTATACCTCTCATATTCTTTCTTAACCGTCCCAATGTTGCTGCAGTAATGTCTGGAAAAATTATAATCAAGAGATCTATGCGTAAGCCTATTGTTGTTGAAAAAGAGGACATCAGGCAAATCTCGATAACAAAAAACAGAGATCATTCCCTTCGATGGTTGATTCGCTCATTTTATGCTATCTTTTTACCATTCTACCTTGGAGAGGGAATAATTAAAGCTTTAAGGAACTTGGAAAGGCTGTTTCCAGATTATATTGTATTAAATCTATTTCTGGTGCGTCTTGCAGGAGTAGCAATTTTCCTTGAGCTATTTTATAATTTCGAACTCCTAGCACCTTATCAACAGACCTTTAAAATTACTACAAATTCAAACCTTAAACTCTGGTTATATACAGAAAAGCCTGAAGAACTTGTCGCTATTCTCAAAAATGAGACGGGATAAAGAAGAGGAAAGAGGTGTTATCCTGAAATTATGACTTCTCTGATTTAGAAATGAATAAAGAAAAACAGAAAATAAACTATTCATTTCAAGCTTTTAATAAATTCCTGCCAGCGCTTTTCGTCTACAAGCTTCTGGGTATTGAGCATCCGCTTGAATTCGGCTGCACTTTTTTCTCCGACTTTTCCTTCAAGCCTATCTTTTAATTCCATTACCGCCCTCAAAATCCCGGTTGCTTCTTCATAAAGAGTTTCTGCCTCTGACACTGTGAGTTCTTCTGTTTCAAGCATTTCTTCATTGACTTTTGCCTTTTCTTCCAGTTTAGGGATAAGAGCTCTGATTTCAATGATTTCATCCGGACTGAGCAGATCTATTCCTTCAAGTTCCTTAATCATATCGCGCAGCCTGCACTCCTCATTATCGATCTCAACACTTTCAGGGATTTTCTTTCCTGCCCAGGCAAAGTCACTCCTGAGGCTCCAGAGGAGTTTGTTGCGCTCCTGATAATTCAGATATTCAGTTACTTTTCCTTCTGTGTTAGTCTCGTCTTTCATGAACTCTTTCCCTCAAATCCAGACTTATTTATGGTTTACTCCCTCGTTCTCATATTCTTTTCGATTTTTCCCGAAAAATCTCAATCCGGATTTGGAGAATGGACAGATTCCATAAAGAAATAAAATTAAAAATTCGGACTGCCCCTGTTACTCCCCTGTTACTTATTTATAAATTAGATACAGGAAGTGCTGAAAATACTGGTTTTTTTAAATTCAGCACTCTTTTTAGCTTTTAAAAATCAGAGTAAATTTTCTGCGATCTCTTCGGTAATTACATGTTCGCAGTAGAGGCAGTGAAGAGTGACTCCATCTTCTTCGGACTGCAGCACTGAAAATTTTGATTTTATAGGCTCACTGCTGTTTGAGATACAGCTAGAATTCGTACAGCGAACAACGCCTTCCACATAAGACGGAAGCACGACGTTATTTTTCTGGACCACTACAAAATCCCTTATAATATTGATTGTTGCTTTAGGGGAGATAAGGGCTATTCTATTAAGTTCCTCAACGCTGAGTTCTTTACCCTCGATCTTAACAACGTCTTTTTTTCCTCCTGCCCCGGGAGCGTTCATCACAAAACTGATAGTCGCCCGAAAAGAACTTGATATTCCCAGAATTCGCAGGACATTCAGAGCCTGTCCGGATTTTATATGATCAATTACAGTTCCGCTCTCGATTGCCTGGACTTTTAAATCTCTTTTTTCTTTCATTCAATCACCCCTATTGCCAGAGCAAGTAAAGCCATCCTGATAGGAACTCCGTAAAAGGCCTGCTCAAAGTAGCGAGCATGTGGAGTTTCATCAACATCAGGAGAGATTTCGTTTACCCTTGGGAGAGGATGAAGGATCTTAAGTTCAGGATCTGCGGATTTTAAGAGATCTTCCGAAATCCTTAACTTATTTTTAACCTTTTCGTACTCTTCAGGATCAGGAAAACGTTCCCTCTGAACCCTTGTCATGTAAAGGACTTCAATATCTCCTATTATTTCCTCAAGACACTCGGTTTCCTTTATACGGATATTTTTCTTCTTAAGTTCTCGAACAATTTCCTGGGGCATTCTGAGTTCAGGAGGCGAAACAAAAGTCATTTCTGCTCCATAAAGGGAAAGTGCATAGCAAAGGGAATGTACCGTCCTCCCATATTTCAGGTCTCCTGCCATGGCAATCTTCAAGCCTTCAAGATGGCTTTCCCGGCGGATGGTATAGAGGTCAAGAAAAGTCTGGGTAGGATGATGGACAGAACCATCTCCCCCATTGATCACAGGGACAGATGCAAATTCCGTAGCCATTCTTGCTGACCCGTCAAGAGGGTGGCGCAGCACAATAAGGTCGGCATATTTGCTGATCACACGGATGGTATCAGCAAGATTTTCCCCCTTCATAACAGAACTTGCCTCAACCGAACCCAGACTCAGGACCTGCCCCCCCAGCCTCTGGGTGGCAACCTCAAAAGAGAGACGTGTTCTTGTACTCGGCTCAAAAAAAAGAAGAGAAATGATTTTTCCGTCAAGCAGCCTGGACCTTTCTTCCCCACTGGCTACAGGTTCTAGTTTTTCTGCGGTATCCAGAATATAATCGATTTCTTCCCGTGAAAAATCTTTCATTGAGATGATGTGCCGGTTCTTGAATAACATCAATTTTTCATAAATGATGCTCAGAGATATAATCTTTGCTCCGGAGATTTCCCAGGTTGATACTGAGGCAAATAAATCCTGATCACTTTGGAGCTATTCGATTTTATTTCGAAACGTTCTTTATAAATTCAAGCCAGAGCTTGGCATCCCTGACCCTTTGCTCATTGAACTTCTCTTGAAAGCGTTTTGTGCTTTCTTTAAGAGTACCGCTCTCAATTTCTTTAAGATCCGTTATTGCTCGCAGCAAACCTGCAGTCTCATGATAAAGGGATTTTGCCTCTTCCTCCGTAAGAGGTTTCTCTTCAAGTTTCTTCTCGTCTTCTTTCTCTCTTGCCGAAATAATATCGATGCATTTATCTATTCGAGACTTTTCATCCGGAGTAAGATTTTCTTTTTGAATCAATTCCCAAACGTAGTTGTGAAGCGGATATTTTTTGCCCTCAAATTCCACATAATCCGGGATATGTTGCCCTACCCAGAAGAGGCGGCAGTGTAGAGCAGATAGTAGCTGCTTGCGTTCTTCATCCGTTATATATTTATGAGAAAGGTTTTCGTTCTCGTTTGATTTCAGGCTCTTCTCCATGACCTATCCCCTGAAGATAAATTACTCTCCCAAATAAAAAACATTTTGTAGAACCTTTTAATATTGAACTCTCGACTTATTGGAAATTAAACTTAGAAAACAAAACTTTCAAAAAGAGAAACTCAAAATAGAAAGTAACATTGATAGCAAAGAAACAGTGTGCATAAAATAGGCAGCAGTAAATGAGCGAAATAATAGAGAATTTAAAAAGGATAATAAATATCCAGTAAAAATTTAAGAGCACGTAATTTTGCATAAATTAAACCAAAAATGAAAACAGAAGGGAAACCGATATAAACCAATTTTTCACACTTTTCAGTTTCCCAATAGAGGTGATACTATCGTTCCCATAATTCAGGTAGCACTTGATCTTCTGGAACTTGACCGCTCTGTGGAGATTGCAAAGGAAGCAGTTGCAGGAGGGGCAGACTGGATCGAAATAGGAACTCCCCTGATCAAGAGCGAGGGCATGAACGCAATCCGCACTATGAGGAAAGCTTTTCCTGACAGGACAATTCTGGCGGATATGAAAACTGTAGATACCGGAGCCATGGAAGTGGAAATGGCAGCAAAAGCCGGTGCGGATGTGGTTATTGTCCTGGGCAGCGCCGACGATTCTACAGTGCTTGACGCACTTCGTTCAGCCCACAAATACGGAGTCAGGTTGATGGCAGACCTGATTTCGGCTCCGGACCCTGTAAAAAGAGCAGTGGAACTCGAAGCTCTCGGTGTGGACTATGTGAACGTTCACGTAGGCATAGACCAGCAAATGGTTGGAAAAGATCCCATATCCGTTTTAATGGAAATTTCAGAAAAAGTGAGTGTCCAGCTTGCAGTAGCCGGAGGGCTTGATGTTGAGAGTGCGGCTCAGGCAGTAAAAGCAGGTGCCAGAATTGTGATAGTTGGAGGGAACATAACCCGTTCTGACAATGTGACTGAAGCTGCAATGAAAATAAGAAAAAGTGTAGATTCCCCCGACTCTGTAAACATTCGTAGCAGAGAAACCGTAGACCAGGAAATAAGGGAGATCTTTAAGGAAGTCTCCACCTCTAACATCTCGGACGCAATGCACAGGAAAGGAGCAATGAAAGGCATTCACCCTCTTGTAAGAGGAAAAATGGTAGGGCCTGCAATTACAGTGCAATCCTTTCCGGGAGATTGGGCAAAAACAGTCGAAGCCATTGATCTCGCAAAGCCAGGAGATGTAATAGTAATTTACAATGAAAGCAAGGATGTTGCGTGCTGGGGAGGGCTTGCAACTCTTAGCAGTTTGAATAAAGGAATTGCAGGTGTGGTAATAGAAGGAGCTGTAAGAGATATAGACGAAGTGGAAAATCTGGGGCTTCCGATTTATACCAGCAATACAGTCCCAAATGCCGGAGACCCGAAAGGGTTTGGAGAAATCAATGCTGAAATTACATGCGGGGGTCAGACTGTCAAGCCAGGTGACTACATAATCGGTGACGAAAGCGGGGTTGTTGTCGTCCCGAAGGAACGCGCCTACGAACTCGCAAGACGGGCAAAGGAAGTAAACAAAACAGAAAAAAGGCTTTTCGATGAGATCCGGAGAGGTGGAACCCTATCGGAAATTCTTGAGCTCAAGAAATGGGAAAAACATTGAGAGGAGCAAAATTCTCTGAGAAAATTTTAAAAAACCCATGTAAAGCAGAATAAAAAGGAGAAGACAAAAGCAGAGATAAAACCGGGAATCAACCTGAAACAAAATCTGGGTCAAAAATATCTGATTTATTCGCTCTGAGTCAGAACTTTGGGAGGCGAGGATTCAGATCCCTGGAGTCGACAGGGATTTTTTTTCCCGGTTTACACTGCTCCGGAGATAAGGCTTTTCGAAATATGTGGCCAGATATTTAATGAATAACTAGATATTCAATATGTAGTCAGATATTCAATATGTAGTCAGATATTCAATATGTAGTCAGACGTTTGATAAAGGCCTGGAGACTTGTGTTACTTTTTTATACAAGGAAGTACATGACAGTATTAATAAATTAATATTGAGAATTCAAATGCTTCTCTAGGGGGTGAAGCTATTTTGGGTTCAAAATCCTTATGTAAGCATATAAACAGGTCTCTAAATACATTTACACATAATGAAGAAGCCGTAAACCGCATGGTGGTCGCAGCTCTTGCGATGCTATGCGTTGGGCTTCTTGCTCTTATGGGAGGGGCTGTTCTCCTTGGCGGTAGTACTGAAAGAGCCCTTAAGTCAGGAACTTTTACGCAGCTCGATGTTCAGATACTTGATTCAAAGAACCTGAACATCGAGCATAAGGGAGGGGATCCGATCAACCTTGGAGAAAAAGCAAGCGTATATCTCCAGCATAACAGTATCGAATACGAAATCAGCCCTGACCCTCCTGTCGTTCTTGAAGTTGCAAACAGTATAAAACTGGCCTTGCCTGATGGTGTTGAACTCAAAGAAGGAGACTCGGCTATAATCACGATAAAAAACGAGAGGAAAAATAAAATTATCTACAGAAAAGAGCTTCTTTCGGACTATTAAGTTGGAGAAAGCATATTCGATAGCAGAAGAGATCTTATAAGCTTTAGTTCTTCTTCATGGCAGCCCTCTCCTGCCTTCAACCTGATCAGGGAGTCGATTTCAGCTTCCAGTACTTTCAGTACTGATTTTACTTTTTCCTGTCTCTCTGGAGGCACAAGTCCTTCGATTTTTTTGATTCTACCTGTAAGTATCAGTTTCTCAAATTGCCTGTAAACGTTTTTCACGCTTAAGCCTTCAATTTCCGCGATTTCACCGATATCCAGTCCCTGTGTGTGGAGCAAATAAGTTTTTTCAAGAGAGGCCTCTTCAAAGAGACCTGGATCTTCAAAGAGACCTGTATTATGAGAATCAACTTCAGAAAACTCATTCTCTTCTATACCTATTTCAAAAGAACTATTTTCGGAATGATTTTCGGAATGGTTTTTGGAAAGACTCATATTGAGTGTATTGCCAGTTGACTCAGGAGAGTTTCCTTCAGGATCCTTTTCTTCAGGACTCTTTTTACAAAAGCTGTCAGAAGAAGCTGACTCAGACCAGTCCTGAATGCTCATATCCAGATATCTTACTTTTTTTGCTGGCAAATCGCATGTTTTTGAGGATCCTTCGGGAGGACTACCTGAGGATGAAACTTCTAATCTTTCCTCTTTACCGGTTATCGAAGGAAGAGTTTCTATCCCGTTATCTTCCATTTCAACATCAAGCTTTGATAAAGAAATTTCATTTTTCAGGCTGCTTCTCGAAATTTCATTATTTTTTTCAATTTCAGCACAGTTATTTCCGGAACCTTCTGATTTCTCTTCAAGTTTCAGGCCGTAGTCCCTGCAGTAATCCCTGATCTCTTTAAGAAAATCATCCCCATACTTCCGGAGTTTATGGTCTCCTACTCCTGTAATTGAATGGAACTCTTCAGGAGTATTCGGAAACCTTGAAGCCATTTCTTTCAGGCTTGTATCAGAAAAAATGATATATGGAGGAAGATTTTTACTCAAAGCTATCTGCTTCCTCAGGGCTTTCAACCGCTCAAAAAGAATGGGGTCGTGCTCAGTTCCGGATCTTTGTAGCCCTGAAGGCTTCGCCTTTTTAAGAATATCAGTAGCAGTTGAATATTTACAGGAAGGAAGCTGCTCATCATTATCAACTTTTCCCGGAATTTTGCCCGCAGGAGGTGCCTGCGTAAAGCTTTCCTCAGCACCGGGCATAAAGCCTTCAGGACAGACAAGTTCGATGCTTTCAGAACCGTTCAGTATTTTCCTGCTCATAGCGTTCAATTTCAGAACAGGATACTGCGCCCCGCTGATTTCCAGAAATCCGGTGTTCAGCATTTCAGAGGCAAGAGACCTCCATTGCTCCTTTGTAAATTCCTTACCGCTTCCGTGAGCTCTCAGTTTCTCATGACGGTTCTGCTTGATTTTTTTGGTCTTTGAACCTGTAAGTACATCAATAACATAGTTAGTACCGAAACGCTGGTTCAATTCAAGGATGCAGGCAATCAATTTTCTGGCAGCTTCAGTTCCGTCAAAAGTGTTTTTAGGCCTGAGGCAGGTATCGCAGTTTCCGCATGGTGTTGAAAGTTCTTCACCGAAATATTCCATAAGAGTCTGACGCCTGCACTTGCTGCCTTCACAGTAAGCTACCATTTGCCTTAACTGCACAAGGGAAATGTCCTTCTCTTTCTCGTTTGTTTTCTGCGCTATGAAATACTCAATTTTAAAACGGTCTCCCCTGCTGAAGAAGAGGATACATTCACATGGACTGCCGTCCCTGCCCCCGCGTCCTGTTTCCTGGTAATAGCTCTCAAGGTTCCGAGGAAGGTCATAGTGGATTACAAATCTAACATTGGACTTGTTGATGCCCATTCCAAAGGCAATGGTAGCCACTATTATGTCCACATCGTCTTTTATGAACATCTCCTGATTTCTGGAGCGATCACTATCCGAAAGACCAGCATGATAGGGAAGAGCCCTGAACCCGGCAAGGTTCAGCTTTCTTGTCAGGGTTTCCACATTATTCCGGCTCTGGCAGTAAATAATTCCGGCTTCTCCCCTGTGCCTCAGAAGGTAATCGGTTATCTCTGAAAAAGTGTCTTTCTTCGGCCTTACCTCATAGTAAAGGTTCCTGCGGTTAAAACTGGCAACGTAAGGACCTTTTTCCGGGTCGATATTAAGGCCTAGCTGGGATACAATATCTTTTCTGACTCTCTCGGTAGCTGTAGCCGTAAGTGCAATAACAGGCACATCAGGAAAACCGGTCTTTGAATCCCTCAGAAGTTTCAATTTTCGGTATTCAGGCCGGAAATCATGCCCCCATTCGGAAATACAGTGTGCCTCATCAATTGCAAAGAGACTTACTTTCCCTTTCTTCAGGAAAGCAAAAGTCCCGGGCATCATAAGCCTCTCAGGGGCAATATACAGCACTTTCAACCTGTTTTCCAGGAAAGCTGTCTTAACATCCCGTACTTCTCTGGCACTCTGAGTGCTGTTAAGGCAGGCTGCCGCAATCCCGTTTGCTTCAAGCCCGTCTACCTGGTCTTTCATCAGGGAAATCAGAGGAGAAACTACAACAGTAACTCCGTCCAGAAGTAGAGAGGGTAGCTGGTAGCAGATCGACTTGCCCCCTCCCGTAGGCATTAACACGAACACATCTTTCCGGTCAAGGACATCTCTGATGATTTCTTCCTGTAGGGGCCGAAAGGCAGTGTATCCAAAGTATTGACGGAGTACAGAGTGCATTCTGGAAGACATCAGTACTCTGGACTCGAGTTCATTTTTACTATCCTTCAATACACCGTGACCGGTAACCATTGTTTCATCCCTAAATTGCAGAATTAATATTATACGAGAAGAGAATTCGAGAATATTCTCAAAGTTTATTTGCGTATCAAACAGATGACATAAAGCAATTTACAACACTTGCATTAGTACTATAATTATTTGTGGATTCATAATTATTTATGGATTCATAATTATTTGTGGATTCACAATGCTGTGATGTTTCGAATTCATCATATTTAAGTTTCAGGTAAGCAGAGTGAAAGTATTATATGTTCAGGGTCAGGAAATGTCTGGCTGTCCTGAGGGACAGGAAATGAATTTTTAAAAATGAATTTTTGAAACTGGAGATATGAGAGATTTGGGGTAAATTACCTAATTTGTCATGAGACTTTAGAAAGAAATTTAAAGAAAGAGGACATTTAACTTTACTAAGAAATTCTGTGTTAATAGAATGCTCCAGATTAAACAAAAACTCCCAAGTAACGATGATGGTACCTTTTCTTCGCAGCTGATAGGACTTAAGAAGAAAAGGTGAGGCCGCTAAGGCGGAAAAGCAGACGTGGAAGTAAAGAATGGGGGGAATGGAGCGGCGATATAACCTCTTAACCAGGTATCCTCAGCGCCTGGGAAGTAGTGCCTGGAAGGAGGTAAGAATAGGGGGATGAATTATAGCCGCCCATATAATCTTTACTTCCACTGTTTGCAGAATTAACTTTTCTTTAACAGGATATTAGCTAACCGACGTTTTATGCTGAGGCATAAGATGTATTTCAGACATAACTATTCTATATAAGATCTATTTATAATTAATCGAAGATGATCATAAATAGAATAAAGGTATTCCACTCAGTATTCCACTCACTACATAACTTCTGTTTGTTCAAAACTTTTATTCATTTTTTGTTAAGAACTTTATAGACTCCGATCTTAATTTGAGCTTTACTGAGATATAAATGCAAGAATAGATATTCAGAAACATAAGTGTTTAAATATCAGGTCGTTTGTACTTATGATTCGCAGTTTTTATTATTTTGTAATTTTTCAGCTTTATTCTCAGATTAAATTATAAATTTTTTAATCCGTAAGATGGCATGATAAAGCGAGCATAAATTTCCAGAGATTCCAGTACCCAGAACAACCTGATATTTCACAGCAATCCTATCTGAAAAGTTCCTGTAACTGCTAGAAGCACTACCATAAGAAAAATTATCAGTTAGAAAATTGATCTTTATGGCATATTGTTTTAATTAGATCCCATTTTTGCAGAAACCTTTAAACCTTTATTTCTTCAGATCCAGGACTCCTTTTTCCTGAACCATCAACTCAAGGATCTCGACTATTCTCTTCTGGGATTCAGCCATGTTCTCCAGTGCCTTAACAATACTCTCAAGCTTATCAATTATTTAGTAGTCCTCATTTCCCATTATATCACTAACTCCCTTCCGGTTTTTCCACTAATTACTTTCAGGTCTTTTCAATAACATATTTGGAGAAGCTTAATATATAATTATAATTTTTAGTTTTCTGGAGAAGGTTAGCAACAAATTTCCGGACTTAAAAATTGATCTGAATTTTTCGATTACTTGCCGTTTTGACCCGCAGACATCAACGAACTTCTTCTACTATACCTTTAACTTTCTCTACTATGCCTTTAACTTCCTCTACTATACCTTTAAATATCAAAAATCCCATGCACTGACTCATATATCATAACGATAAGACCAAATTTCCATGATCTCCATAATTACTATAAAGTTACCAATAACGATCATTTCTTCAAAGGAAGATTCACTTTAAGGAGCACTTCAATGGTAAAACCCGAAAAATTCATTCCGAAAGCAGTTGAGAAAATAAGCCAGGAAATAAAAGACGGGAAAGCAATTATTGCACTCTCCGGCGGTGTGGACAGCTCTGTCTGTGCAGAACTGGCTTACAGGGCAATTGGGGACAGGCTGCAGCCGATATACATCGACACAGGGCTCATGAGAAAAGGAGAAACCGAAAGAATAAGGCACATCTTCTCTCACATGAACCTGGACATCGTTTATGCAAAAGACAAGTTCCTTGCAGCCCTGGAAGGCATCACTGACCCGGAAGAGAAAAGAAAAGCCATAGGTGAGACTTTTATCCGGGTATTTGAGGAAGAAGCAAAGAAACTGGCAGCCGATTACCTGATCCAGGGCACGATTTACCCTGACAGGATAGAATCCGAAGGCGGTATAAAGTCCCACCATAATGTAGGAGGGCTTCCAAGCGTCATGGACTTCAAGAAAATCGTTGAGCCTATCGAGGACCTTTACAAGGATGAGGTTAGGGAAGTCGCCTGGGCTCTCCAGCTCCCTGATGAGATCTGTGAAAGAATGCCTTTCCCCGGTCCAGGGCTTGCTGTAAGAGTTCTCGGAGAGGTTACGGAAGAGAAGCTTGAGGTAGCAAGAGAAGCTAACTTCATAGTAGAAGAGGAACTTCTTGATAGATTCTGCCCCTGGCAGACTTTTGCTGCCGTGATCGGCAAAGGAACAGGAGTAAAAGGAGATGTAAGGGCTTACGGCTGGATCGTAGCTGTAAGGGCAGTGGGATCAAGAGACGGAATGACTGCAGAAGCCCTCGAACTTCCCTGGGACGTGCTCAAGCACCTTGAATCAAGAATCACTTCCGAGATCCCAAAAGTCGCCAGGGTGGTCTATGATATTACTCCCAAACCGCCTGCAACAATTGAATTTGAATAAACAAAAAATTATAAACGTCACAAACAGTTTGAACTATGAGTTTTAATGTAGGGGAGAACTGTTTAATGTTAACGCAGGAAATAACACCGGATACGATTGAAGAATGGAAATCTGTTTATGAGAAGTACAAAAACCAGTTAAAGCCGAACAATAAAACAGCGGAGCAACTTATTGAGTACCTGAAACAAAAGTATCCGGTAAAAGAGATAACTGACAACAGGTTAAAAAAAGTTGTAACTGAGAATGTCCTGCAAAATGATTGCTTTGCAGAAAAACTGCCTGCTGATAAAGACCCAAAAGCGATTGTATTTGCCATTCAAAACAAAGGTGCTGGAAAAGCTCTTTATGAAAAACAAGATGCGCAATTTAAGGGAGAAGGCATCGTTGTAGGCATAGAGATTGTGACGGGATATTTCATGGTTGAAGGCAGCAGTATGCTATGGGATGAATTATTTGCATACAGAGGATTAGATGCAACGGACTTAAAAAATTTCTATTTAGTGGCAGAGTATATCAATTGCTTGAAAAAATATGATATAAAAGAAAAAACGGAAAAATACTAATCAAAAGAAATAATCAGAAGCGAAGTTTGCTCAGGCTTCTGAAACCTTTTTTTACAAATAACGCAGAAATGTGTTAATCATAAAATGAATATTTAGAATAAAATGAATATTTAGAATAAAATGAATATTTAGAATAAAATGAATATTTAGAATAAAATGAATATTTAGAATAAAATGAATATTAATTCATAAAGAGAGTTTTAAGCCCATGTCCCTTAATAAAGCAGTACTGGATATCCGGCAGCGGATCAAAGTAAAGCCTTCACCGACAAACGAACCTGCAGCAAGCTGGACCGGAACAGACCTTGTAGACGGGGTCCAGACAAAAACACTTACCGTGATCTTTAAGAGTGCAGGCTGCCGCTGGGGAAAAGCCGGAGGCTGTACAATGTGCGGTTATGTTTACGACTGCGCAAGTGAGCCGCCAACCCTTGAAGACTATGAATCTCAGCTTGCAAAAGCGCTGAGAAAGGCTGAAAAGTTTTCCGAATTCATGGTCAAGATCTTTACTTCAGGCAGTTTCCTTGACGAACAGGAAGTCCCTCCGGAAGCCAGAGATGCAATCCTTAAAAACCTCGCAGAAGATTCCAGAGTCACCAAGGTTCTCGTCGAAACGCGCCCTAACTTTGTAACCGAAGAAAACGTACAGGCCTGCTTGAGCATCCTGAAAAACAAACCATTCGAACTTGCATTCGGGCTCGAGACGAGTTCGGACAAAATCCGAAAAGACTCCATTAACAAAGGTTTCACATTTCGGGACTTTGTCCGGGCAGCAGAAACCGCAAGAAAATATGGCACAACCGTAAAAGCATATCTAATGCTCAAGCCACTCTTCCTCTCCGAAAAACAGGCAATGGAAGATATTATTCGCTCCATAGACGATGCAGCCCCATATTCGGATACTATTTCAATTAACCTTTGCAATGTCCAGAAAGGCACACTTGTAGAAGCCCTATGGGAAAAAGGACAGTACCGCCCTCCCTGGCTCTGGAGCATAGTCGAAATTCTCCGGAAAGCGAAAGCCGCTCATCCTGATCTTCCCCTGATGTCCGACCCGGTAGGAGCAGGCTCAAAACGCGGTCCTCACAATTGTAAGGAGTGTGACTCGGAAGTTGCTGATTCCCTGCGGACATTTTCACTCACCCAGAACCCTGCAGATCTCAGCAGCAGAGACTGTGGCTGTAAAGAGCTGTGGAGACAAGTTCTGGAAATAGAAGACTTCACTTACGGAACGCCCATTTTAGACTGAACTGCTGAAAAAACATTTTTTTTGAGAAACAGAATAGGGGGAATTTCCCCTATAAATTAATCCTCTTGAGCGAAGCGAAGCTCGGATATCGAGGCAAAGAATATGCCCTGTCCTTCATTTTGAAGAAATAGATTTGCCACCTCTACTACTTTTTCTTCGAATTCAGCTATCAGCGTATGGGCACCGCTGCAAATAAACGCTGCTTATTCTGGCTTTGTAGAAGACCTATCTATAGGAAACCTATCTAAATCATCTACAAGAGGCTGGAAATTGATGGACAAAAATGTGTCGGGTTATTCAGTTCAAATAAATGGAAATCCATTATTTAAGAGGAATTCTACATAGCCCTTATTCTAGCTAATGATATAATCAGTAGATCATCGTTCCGACTCCGCCATCAGTAAAGAGTTCAAGAAGCATGGAATGGGAAACACTACCGTTTATAATATGCGCTCTCTCTACACCACTTTTGACTGCAACAGCCGCACCTTTAAGTTTAGGAATCATACCGCCTCTTATAATTCCTTCCTCAATAAGAGAATCAATCTCATCGATATTTACGCGGGATATGCGGCTTCCCGGGTCTTTTATATCTCTCAGGAGACCACAGACATCGGTCATTAGAATAAGCTTTTTAGCATGCAAAGCTGCCGCAATGTCTCCTGCAACAGTATCTGCATTTATGTTAAGGGCATTGCCTTTCGCATCCACAGCGATAGGAGAGATAACCGGGATATAGCCTTTCTCAAGCATAATATGGAGAATTTCAGGGTTTATGACCTCGCTTTCCCCAACCCAGCCGATATCCACTTCAGTTTCCACGCCATCGACAAGTACGCGCTTTGTGGCTTGCTTATGACCAAGGATCATTCTTCCGTCATAACCTGTAAATCCGACACCTTTGCCCCCAAATACTCCAATAAGTGACACGATTTTTGTGTTTATATTGCCTACCAGAACCATTCTGGCAATTTCCATAGTTTCGTCATCCGTGATGCGAAGCCCCTGGAAGAATTCAGCCTTTTTGCCCATACGTTCCATTTTCTCAGTGATTTCAGGTCCCCCGCCGTGTACAATAACGGGTTTGATACCCACATAACGCAGAAGGACGATATCTTTTATGATATCCTCCATGATCTGGGCGCTGACCATTGCGTTTCCACCCACTTTGATAACCATGATTGAATCATAGAACTCCTGCATATAAGGCAGGGCTTCGATGAGCACATTCTCTCTTTTGAGTTCCATAGTTTAGGAATCAGAGAATCTCTTTTTAAACTTATCGTTGAGTAGTAAGGGCAAAATTAGAAAGTTTCTCTAAAAAGGGAGATACAGGAGGCTCGTAAACGTTAAATTAGAAATTAAATTAGAAATAAGCCAGCCCGGATAGTATTAAATCAAAAACCTGCCCAGGCTAATTCATATCTGGATTTCAAAAATGAAATAAAGAACCCCGATCTCCAGGGGATATAAGGATAAAAGTTCACTCGAGTTTTTCGATCTTTTCTTTCTTAACGAAGGGTTTGCTGATTTTCTCAGGCATCCAGTCAGGCCTGTTTTTTGGGGCTGCAACAAGTTCTTTCCATGCCTTGAAAACGTGCACCTTCTTTGTCCCGCGTTCCCTGAGGCGGATGATATCAGGTTTGGATTTAGTCCCGGCGCCCCGGTTTGCAGCTTTCAGGGCAGCCTGCCGAGGCTGTTTTCCAGTGAAAACTCCGTGTTCATTGCCTTCTTCGTCTCGTAAAACAAAATTTCTTGTGTTGGACATAAAGGTCACCTCGCAAATTGTATTGCTAGACACTGATTAATTTTTAAAGTATATAAAATCTTTCTTCGGATGTTGCCTGTAGTTAGTGGTTTATCAAAACTGCTCTTAATCCGTAGAGGGCATATTGGATAAATTTTTTTAAGTTGTTAATAAAATGGGAAATATTTAAATAATTATTCCTTGTTAGAAATTAAACTCAAAATAGTATTCAGGAAAAGGTTTTTAGATACTCTAATAAAATATTTTTTATTGTACTTTTGGAAAAGAACCTGGAAAGCACAAACTTTACATGCTATTACTTCTTATGGTCAGTATATTTTTCCAAATGCATAGAATAAAAATACGTATTTATTAAAGATTGATTCTACAAATCAAGCACACTTATCTTTTCACGGATCTGGTTAAATATGGAACACTGTACCTTCAATCTCCCGGACGTCCAGGCCAGCAAACCAAGCATAGCTATTAATCTTACCCGTGTCGGGGTAACAAACATGAAAAAGCTGGTTGAGATCAAAAGAAAGGACAAGCGCCCAATAGTATTGATTTCAACTTTTGACGTCTTTGTTGACCTGCCTTCAGACCGCAAGGGAGCAAACCTTTCAAGAAACTTTGAAGCTGTAGACGAAGTGCTGGAAAAGGTTCTCAGCACACCGGTATACGAAATAGAACAGCTATGCAGCGATATCGCGCATAACCTGCTGGGCCGCCATGAGTATGCAAATCAGGCTGAAGTCAGGATGAAAAGCGAATATATGATAAGGCGCGCCTCTCCTTCCACCGGAATCAAGTGCCAGGAAGTAGTTAATATCTTTGCTGAGGCTTCGGCTGTAAGGGGCGACGGCGACAGGGACTATTTTGATGTGAAAAAGCTCATAGGAGCCGAAGTTGTAGGAATGACTGCCTGCCCATGCGCCCAGGAAATAATGAGGGATAAAGCTGCAACCGAGCTTTCCAAACTAGGAGTTGAAAACGAAAAAATCATGAAGTTCCTGGAAAAAGTCCCGATGGCTACCCATAACCAGCGCGGAAGGGGTATCATTTCAATCAAAGTAGCTCATGATTTTGACGTTTCCCTTGAAAGTATAATAAAAATAATTGAACGCTCCATGAGTTCAAGCGTTTATGAAGTCCTTAAACGCTCAGACGAGAAGGTTGTTGTGGAAACTGCACATATGAACCCTAAATTTGTCGAAGACTGTGTAAGGGCAATGGCAGATAATATAGTAAAAGAGTTCCCGAACCTCCCGGATAACGCAGTAATAACCATCAAGCAGACCAATGAGGAAAGCATACACAGGCACAATGCATTTGCCGAAAGAGTAGCTCTCATGGGAGACTTAAGGCAGGAAATCAGTCAGTAAAAAGTTCTACCAGTAAAGAAGAACTATACCGAATAAATGTAGCTGGTTGCTGAGAAATCAGTAGCCACTAAACTCTTTTTTCATTTTACAATTGGAAATTTCTTTAAATGTTTCAGGCTTCGAAGCCTATTAAAGTTAAATCACATAAACTTTATTAAAGGTCCTGAATAACTTATAAGCAATAATTAAGAAGGAGCGGACTTGCAGGGCCTAAGATGCCAGCGTCCTGGAAGCCCTAGAGGTGAAAGCATGGCTGATGCTGAGGAAATCACAGCGGTAGGGCGGAATAAGAAGACCATCAAAGTGGGAGATGCTGTCAAATACGTAAATAGCGATACTTTGAGCCGTGTTGCCGAGATCAAAAAGGACGAACAGGGGAAAGTTTGGGCTTTGCTCGAAAGTACGGATCTCTGGTATAGAGAAGAAACTCTGGAATACACGGATCTCAAGCCCGCAGAAAAGAAAGAACAAAGAGAATTTACTGCCGAAGAACTGGAAGAAAGGTTCAGGAAAGAAAGAGAAACAGTACAGACCTTCGACCTAGGAAAAGCCGGAGGAGGAGGGGCAGGAGGCTGATTCTTCCTGTTTTTATTCTACCTCTTTTTTCCAGGTTTTTCAGATTTTTAATTCTTACTTTTAAGCGGTTATTCTTTTAAACAGCTATTTTTTTAACAGCTATTTTTTTAACAGCTATCTTTTTAGGACTTACGCGGTTGAACTGAAAAACAACAGCTCTAAACCTTCAACTGTCTAAATAGACGATTTAACTGCAAGGTCTATTGATCATGATTCTAATCCTCAAGTGCGTAAGTCCTACTTTTGTTTATTAAAAGAAATGGTAGTTTAGTATGGATGACTGCCATCCCACAGAATTACCATTTCATTTTTCCTGTATTTTTATCCGCTGTGCAAGAATACATTTTCCGCCGTGTCTGCCGCCAAGCGGGTTCTGCGGCGTACCAAGGGAGTTCATGCAGCGAGCCATAACAGCCGCGCCTCTGGCAAGCCCGTCATCCACAAAGACTACCCTTTCATCGATTTTAGGGGCAAGGTTCATTTTCTCAAGGCAGCTCAAAATCAGTTTAGGTTTGTTACCTGTAATTCCTGCTCTGCCTGTAATTCCGATAGTGCTGTCTTCAAAAATTAGGCCTTCTTTCTTAGCAACCTCTATGAGCCTGCACACCACTCCTGCCATCACCTCATCGATGACAGCGTATACTATCGACAACCCATGGCTTTTGCAGATTTCCATACCTATCGCGCTAAGTTTTCCCATATATGAGCCGTTCTCGCCCACATCGCAGCCTATAAGGGTAACACCCAATTCTTCAGCTGCATCCGGCCTGACAGGAACACTGCCGTATCTCTTTCTATCCCTGGGGACTTTTTCAATAATTATGAGTTCATGAATGCGCCTTGAGTAGTCTTCTATAGTTTTGGCTTTCATTTTCAAAGTAATGAAAGAAGGAGGTTTCTGTTTTTCAAAAACTTCCAGAGCAGTCCCTACTTTTGAGTCAACAACCTTGGATCCCCGGATAATGGCATCAGGAATTGCACCTGCGAATCCGCAGAAGTTTCCGATTGTTTTTGCATATGGCTGGTCAGGGCTTGTTATCCTGCCGTCAAGGGTAGTTCCGAAGTCGATAGAAATGCAGGGATTCCTGAAATCTACATCTGTCAATTTGGCTGCTTCTTTTATTCCTGCAGTTGCAAGCTCTCCTTCCATCTCGTTTGCAACAATTTCAACGCCCGTAGAGCCGATCGGAGGTGTAACACTGGCTACAGCCCCATCAAAGATTACTTTCTCCAGTTTACTGTATTTCTGGAGTTTCTTAGTAATGTTTGAGATGGACATGGGAGGAGTCATATTTTTAGGAGGGACTCCTGCCATCAAACAGCCGTCTGCCAGGGCTTTGATAAACTCACCGACTTCTTCCGGAGAATCAAAGCCTGCCACAACACCAGTAGAGCGTACCACAAAGTTGAGGTCAGTTTTTATATCCAGGTTGGCTTTTTCCATTGACTCGGCAAGGGTACTTTTAACCAGTTCTGCAACGGCTTCACGCGTAAGTTCTACACCTGTAAGAGTTTTTCCAAACACATCTTCTCCGGGCTTTGGAGGGCGGACATCTCTGGTCATGCGTACTACTTTATTAATGATATGCGTCCTGCCAGTATCCATATTGGTAGCTGTAAGGATACTTTTAGTTGTAGTGTTTCCTACTTCTACAGAAGCTACGATAAAGAATGGTTTTGATTTGAGATCAATCAAACGAACCTGAGGAGATTCTGCAATTCTGGGTTTCAGAGCCATTTTTTATTCCTTCCTGAGGATCTGTACATAGATTAAATGGAATTTTTGTCCTGTGTTATTGAATCTGCAGTTATTGAATTAGTTCGACTTATCACAGGTATAAAATAAAGTTCAAATAAGCATACGAACTAGAAAGCAAATTTTAATACCGGTCATTCTGGAGAAAGTAGCCTCCAGGATTTGATAAAGAAGTATGACAAGAACACAATTTAGCTGAAGTTTAAAGATGGTATGACTAAAGTCTATAATAATCTTTGCTAAAATGCTTTAAATCGCAGCTTAAATCACAGCCTTAGATCGCAGCTTGTTAATTGAATTTTATTATGATCAATATATTCACGGTTGAATAAAATCTATAAGTTTTTATCTTTCCTCATTCTGCTTTGATTACCTGTTTTTTATGGCTGCGTTTTGTTTATTTACATTCCTGATTCATTGATTTCGTTTCTCTGCACAATAATGATTCTATTCTACATATGACGCCTTCGTTTCCTGTTCATTGTCAGCATTAGAAAGAGTGCTTAACCTCAAAGAGGCTTCACAACCTTAGACCGCCTGCCCATAAGAATAAATTGCAGCACGCAATTATAAAATATAGAAAATTATAAAGAACAAGTATATAATAATGTTTAATAACTTAGATATCCTATAAAAATATAAAAATCACATAATAAATGACCGATGATAAATCGAACCGGGAATAATGTACCGGATTTTCCTGAAATTCTCAAATAAACGCCTACAGGAGGCTTTTAATGCCGCTTGATCCAATTTGCAAGAAAATTATATCTGACGATACTGAATACTTTTCGGATTACGGGGGAAAAAATTACCGTTTTTGCAGTGCAGAATGCAAGCAAAAGTTTGACGCACTGGAAAAGAGTGTTATCAGACTCAAACGGAGCCTGAGTGAAAAAGAGAGGATTTCTTTCGGAAAATTAAAACGGGACATCATAAAGCCCGGCATCTGCACTCTTTGCGGAGCCTGCGCTGCAAGCTGCGAATACATTACCATAAAAGACGGAAAGCCCGAACTGATTGGCCCCTGTAAAGCCTGCGGGGTCTGTTACTACCAGTGCCCCAGAACCATCACCACTGAAGAAGGATTGATAGGGAGCTTCAGATACGCTTATGCTGCAAAGTCTGCCATACCGGAAATAAGAGGTCAGGATGGTGGGGTCGTGACTTCTCTTCTCCTCTATGCCCTGGACGAGGGGCTTATCGATTCTGCAGTTGTCACAGTCCGTTCGGAAGAAGAACCATGGAAACCCATCCCCATAGTCGCAAAAACAAGAGAGGAAATCCTGAAGAGCAGTGGCAGTATTTACTCGCACTCAATGACGCTTGAAGCCCTTATGAGCGCAGTGAAACAGGGAATGAATAGCGTTGCTTTTGTAGGGACGAGCTGCAATATTGATGCAGTCACGAAAATGCAAAAAAGCTCTTACGGTTTTTTGCACCTGTTTATGAGGGCAAAAGTTCTCAAACTTGGGCTTTTCTGTATGGACACTTTTGCTTATGAAGGGATAAAAGCCGTACTTGAAAGCTATGGGATTACACTTGATAACGTCGATGCCATGAAGATCCGGAGAGGCAAATTCGAAGTTACACTGAAAGATGGAAAGGAACACGTCCTGGAGCTCGATGAGTTTGACGAACACAGAAGCTCTTCCTGCCGATTCTGTACGGACCTTACCGCTGAAAACTCAGATATCTCCTTTGGAGGAGTTGGCAGCCCAAAAGGCTACACAACGGTCCTTGCCCGTTCAGCCATAGGATACGAAATATTCAACGAAGCCGTAGACAACGGCTATATCGAAGCCCGAGAACTCAAAGACGACGAACTCGAAAGAGTCCTCAACCTGGCAAAAATGAAGAAGGTCCAGATGTACGACCTGAACAGAAGGCAAAAAAAGTAAAGTAATAGAAAAAAAGGATCAGTCTTCTTGAGCGAAGCGAAAAGGACACCGTACTCCCGAGACGGGACTCGGGTGGTACAGATGTATGACCTTCACAGGAGGCAGAAAAAGTAAAAAATCAAAATTGAGAACCACTACCTTAGCAAGCTGGGGATCCTGGCTTGCTTATCTTTTAAATCTTCCCATAAAGAAAATTAGAAAAATAATTATCTATTTTTCACCATACCATTCAAAAAACCAGATTTCAATGCCCATAAATTAGTCCTCTTGAGCGGAGCGAGTAGAAAGGACACCCCCCTCCAGAGACGGGACTCAGGTATCTCAACCCAAAAGTTAGTCCTCTTGAGCGAAGCGAAAAGGACAGCGTACTCCCGAGGCGCAATTCGGGAAGGACAGCGTACTCCCGAGGCGCAATTCGGGAAGGACAGCGTACTCCCGAGGCGCAATTCGGGAAGGACAGCGTACTGTTGCGATTACATCACAACTACAAGAAAAATCTATTATTTTTCTGTCCCGAGGCGCAATTAGGGGTGAAAGGACCGCTTTATTATCTATTTAGCCTTTCCGGATCAAAAGGAGCCCCTGCACGTAAATAGGATATAACTGCAAAAAATATCGTATTCTGCAGCAGGGTCTTTACAAAAATCTCGTCCCGAGTGTTAATTTGCTTTAACTGGCTCCTCAAGACAAAGATGCTTAGCTAAAGGTTCTGGCTCTTTCTTCTCGAAAACAATCTCGGGAATAATTGCTGTGGTCAAGCAGTAATAACATGGACAACGCTGCTTTGTAATTTCGTTAAACCTTTCGACTTCTTCCATGCTCATTTCAGAATCTACCATTATTTCAAATTTGATGGATTCATAGATAGGAATTACAGGCTCCTGGAAAATTCCAAAGCTTGCGCTTAAATCCATATCAGCCCTGACTTTAATCTTGAACTGGTTGAGCACTATACCTTCCATTGCAGTCCATTTGGCAAAAGAAGCTGCAAAACAGGCTGCTATTCCATACAGGCCATACTGGACAGGGTTTGGAGCGGTTCCCCCACCTCCAAGAGCTGTAGGTTCATCTGACTGAATCAGGAATTCTCCTCCGTTCTCAGATTTTATCTTTGTGGAAAATTGAGGCCCCGTCCTTCCAATCTCCCAGTTTCCTTCAAACTCAATTACTTTTTTAGCTTTTGAAGGGTCTTTTCTTGCTTTCTGAATAGTCTCACTAAATCGATCCACTTCTACCCTATTTATTATCAATCGTTCACCCCAGTTCCAAAGTAACTCTTGTTGCCACTTAAACTTCAGATTAATCTTCAGGAGTTTCTAAAATCTGTCTTTATCGATAGATAATGGGAGAGATTGTAATTATAAATTTAAAGTATACATTATATACTTATTTGCCAATGAAAACAATCAGCATCAAACTAGCAGGAAAAGGTTAGAATTAAAGATACGTTATTAGATTAGATTAAAGATGAATTGTTAGTTGCTTATTTCAGTCAAATCGGGAAAAAGAGACGCATAAGGTTTGATATAGATTAACTCAATTCCCCCAGTGCATGCACTTAGCAAAAAACACCTCCTAGTTCACACTGTTAAAACTAACATTTGTAGATAAACCAGAAGGTATAAGAATATTTCTATGTGGATTCCGCAAAATTTTAATTATGATGTATAATATAAGACCAGGGTTGGTTTTCATTTAACAAAATTCCGCAGTTTACTCTTAGAATATGTTAAAAATCTTTTTCTGCTTACTCTCCGAAATGAGAATAGGAAGAATATATATTTATTTCATAAATTGTTTCTATTATGCATTACCATCGGCATTCTATTCAGGATCATTCTATTTTTGAGGAATTTTCATGATCACAAAAGAAGATGTAGAACACATCGGCTGGCTTGCTCGTATAGAAATCAATGAGCAGGAAACGGCCGAGTATATGGAAAAACTTAACTCAGTTCTGGAGTATTTCGGGCAGCTTGATGAATTGCCGACCGAAAATGTTGCTCCCACATACCACGTTGCTGAGATCTATAATGTATTCAGGGAGGATGTGGTAGAGGAGTGCCTCCCGCAGGAAGTCGTTCTTGCAAATACCGAACACAAACAGGACGGGGCTTTCAGGGTCCCGAAGATTGGCTGAGGAGTTGTTTTAATGGCAAAATGGATGAGTGTTGCGCAGGTTAAAGAGAAGATTAAGGAAAGCTCAGCCGAAGAAGTAACAGCCAGATATCTTGAGGCTATTGGAAAAAGCAAAATCAACGGTTATGTGACAGTTTCCGATAAAGTCCTGGAGCAGGCAAGAAAAATCGATACGGAAGGGCACGAAGGTCCCCTCGCAGGCGTACCGATTGCAATAAAGGATAACATCTCGGTTGTCGGCCTGCCAAACAGTTGCGGCTCGAAGATTCTTGAAGGGTACGTCCCTCCTTTCAATGCCCATGTCATTGAGAAACTCCTCGCTGCCGGAGCTGTAATCCTTGGAAAAACCAATATGGACGAATTTGCCATGGGATCTTCCACAGAGACCAGCCATTTCGGACCAACTGCAAACCCCTGGGACCTTGAAAGAGTACCTGGTGGGTCTTCCGGAGGAAGTGCAGCTGTTGTTGCGGCAGGAGAGGCCCCTTTTGCTCTTGGCTCAGACACAGGCGGATCTGTGCGCTGCCCTGCCGCTTTCTGCGGCGTTGTAGGCCTTAAACCGACCTACGGAGCAATTTCAAGGTATGGGGTTGTGGCTTATGCAAACTCCCTTGAGCAGATCGGGCCCCTCACAAACAATGTGGAGGATACTGCAATCCTGATGGATGTTATAGCCGGATATGATAAGAGGGATTCCACTTCCATTGACAGCAAAACCCAGTACCGGAAAGCTCTTGTTGACGACGTGAAAGGCCTGAAAATAGGGGTTCCGAAGGAGTTCTTCGGAGAAGGTATCCATCCTGATGTAGATAAAGCAGTATGGGATTCAATACAGAAATATGAGAGCCTGGGAGCCACCTGGGAAGAAGTTTCAATGCCTAACATAAAGTACGCCCTTGCTTCATATTATATCATTGCAATGAGCGAAGCGTCCTCAAACCTTGCCCGTTTCGATGGAACACGCTACGGGTTCAGAGCAGGCGGGGAAAACTGGCATTCCATGGTTTCAAAGACAAGGGCTGAGGGCTTCGGTACGGAAGTTAAGAGAAGGATTCTCCTCGGAACCTATGCCCTTTCTGCAGGTTATCACGATAAATACTACCTCAAAGCCCTGAAGGTAAGAACCCTTGTGAAGCAAGACTTTGATAAAGCTCTTTCAAAAGTAGATATTCTTATGGCTCCAACCATGCCGAACCCTGCCTTCAAGATAGGGGAAAAGATTGAGGACCCGCTAACCCTGTATCTTTCGGATGTAAACACCTGCCCGATTAACCTTGCAGGTGTGCCTTCGATTTCCGTACCCTGCGGCTTTACTGACTGGCTGCCAATAGGACTTCAGATAATGGGCAAGCCTTTTGACGAACCAGCCATCCTGCGTGCAGCTTACACTTTTGAGAGGAACACCGATTATCACACAAAGAGACCTCCCGAGGTGGCATAAATGGTCTATGAAAACCCTGATGGTATAAGGATAGGGCTTGAAATCCATGTCCAGCTTAACAAACTCAAGACCAAAATGTTCTGTGGCTGCTCTACCGATTATCACAATGCAGCCCCCAACACACACACCTGTCCGGTCTGCCTTGGTCTGCCGGGTGCACTTCCGGTCCTTAATAAAAAAGCTGTGGAAGCTGCAATTAAAGTGGGACTTGCTCTTGAAGGAGAGATTGCGGAAGAGACGCAGTTCCACAGGAAGAACTATTTCTACCCTGACCTCCCAAAGGGTTTCCAGGTCACCCAGTACGACTACCCCATTGTTAGCAAAGGAAGGGTCGTTATTGAAGGAGAAGACGGGGAACATGTGGTCGGAATCACAAGGGCTCACATGGAAGAAGACCCTGGAAAACTTGTGCACATCGGAAGCATAGAGAAATCCAAAGGTGTCCTTATTGACTATAACAGGTCAGGAATGCCCCTGATTGAAACCGTCACCGAGCCGGACATGAGGAGCCCCAAAGAAGCCAGAAGGTTCCTTGACAAATTCAGGAATATCCTCGAATACCTGGATGTCTTTGACGGAAACCTTGAAGGGGCTATGCGTGTCGATGCAAACGTTTCTGTCCACTGGGGCACGCGTGTTGAGGTTAAAAATATCTCTTCCCATAAAGGAGTGGAAAGGGCTCTTCTCTACGAGATCATGCGCCAGAAGAACGTGATCCGCCGCGGAGGAAAAATTACGCAGGAAACTCGCCACTTCGACGAAGGAAGGGGTGTAACCATTTCCATGAGGACAAAAGAAGAGGCAGAGGACTACCGTTACTTCCGTGAGCCTGACCTTATGCCAATGCGTGTTACAGGCTGGATTCCTGCAATTAAAGAAACCCTGCCAGAACTTCCGGATGCAAAACGTGCACGCTTCATGGAGCAGTACGGCATCACTGATATGCACGCAAGAGCCCTTACATCTAGTATTCTACTCGCCGACTTCTACGAAGATGTCTGCGCAGAAGGTGTTGACCCGAAAATTGCAGCTACTTGGATTGCTGATGTTCTTTTAGGAGAACTAAATTATCGCGATTTGGTAATTGGGGCAATTACACGAAAGTATAGTATTAACTGCTATAACCAGAAAAACCCCAAAATTGTGAAACATATTAGAGTTGATGACTTAGTAGAGCTGGTTACCCTTTTTGCCGAAGGCAAAGTTAGTGACAGAGCTGCAGTCGAAGTTATCCGAACTATTTTGGACGGAACTGAGGAAAAGGCTCCTTCACAGATTATTGAAGAAAAAGGCCTCTTTAAAGCCGAAGATGACCTGGTTACAAGAGCTGTTGCCGAAACAATTACAGAAAATGCAGCTGCAGTGCAGGATTATCTCGGAGGGACAGAAAAGTCCCTGAACTTCCTTGTAGGGCAGGTCATGAAAAAGACGAAAGGTACAGCGGATGCAAAGACAGCACGCGAACTGATTGTAAAGGAACTTAAAGGGTAACCCGGCAGGGTTTACCTTTTTAAACATTTGATCTGGACCTCTAAATCCTTTTATTTTGATAAGATTTCTAAATCCTTTTATTTTAATATTTAATACAGATCAGGCCTGCGGTCTTCGAGAATAGAACCAGTTTGCCTGATTTCCTTTGCTTTTTCAATATCAATTTCTCCGATAAGAACACATTCCTTTTTTCCGGCTTCTGCCAGAACCCGGCCCCAGCCGTCAGCAATAAGAGAATTGCCGGGATAAGTTGAATACCTGTCTTTTCCAACCCTGTTGCAGGCAATATGCGGCAGTTGATTTTCAATTGCCCGGGAAATGGACATAATACGCCAGGGGTATAAGTAAAAATCTGGAATTTCGGCGGCTGAGACCAGAAAATCTGCTCTTTCAAGCGCCAGTCTTCGGGCAACTTCCGGATACCTGAGTTCATTACAGACTATAAGCCCCATCGATAGCCCGTGTTTTTGAAGCCTGATAGGAACTATGCTGTTTCCGGGGGCAAAATATCTTTTTTCTAGCCCGTAAAGCTGGACTTTTCGGCGGACACCAGTTAACTTCCCGGATTCAATACAGAAGCCCAGGTTGTACTGGAGAGGGGCCTGTTTTTCTGAACATAATCTGTCCTTCTCCTTTTTCTCTCGCTTTTCTATCATTGAGCCGGCAAGAATACAGTTATGTTCCTGGGAAAAAGTTCTGAGAGCTTCAATAGTAGGACCTGAAATGGTCTCCGCTACTTCTTCTATGTGATCATAACAAAAGCCGGTTGAAAAAACTTCCGGAAAGACAAGCAGTTCGGCTTCTTTTGAAACCGCTTCCTCTGCAAGGGTGAGAGCACGCTCAAGGTTTTCATTTTTTGAACAAAGAGAAATATCCATCTGAATGCAGGCAGCTTTAATGCTTGTCATTTTCATTCCTTCAGCATATAGAGTGGGGATCTTATTTAGATATTTTACTACCTTACTTATGATACTTTAGGTATTCTACTTTATGATTCTTTTAAAGTTTTGTGTCAACAGTAAAATGGAATACCTGTAATCAACCTGTGATCAATCTGTAATCAATCTGTAATCAAAAGTCTGACAGAAAATCTGATAACTGTTGCGAGCAATAATATGATTACACATACACCTCGAGATCATCATGAAACAGTAAAAGATATGAAAAATTCCGCAGGCAAATTATAAAATATGCAAATTTCAAAATAGCTTGAAGAAAAAATTTGTTTACATGAGAAAGATCTGAATTTGTGCTGACCAGAAGGCTGACAAAGGAGAATATATCATGGAAGAACCTGACTCTGAGTTTAAATTCCACGCAAATGCCCTTATTTTTAAATTCCGGGACTTCTTTTTTCCCCGTAGAAAGATTTTGGAAGAAGCCGGAATAAAACCTGGTTTTAAAGTTCTGGACTATGGATGCGGGTCAGGTTCCTATATTCCTGATGCTTCCGAAATGGTAGGCTCTTCAGGAAAGGTCTATGCACTGGATATCAACCCTGTTGCTATCGAAATGGTCAAGAGTCTGGCTTCCTTAAGGCAGCTGGGAAACATAGAGACTATCCTTACTGACTATAATACAGGTCTGCTCAAAGACAGTGTGGATGTGGTCTTTTTCTATGATACCTTTCATGCCCTGAAAGAGCCTCAGCTTGTCATGAAAGAGATTCACAGGATTCTTAAACCTGATGGAATCCTTTCTTTTAGAGACGGTTACATGAAAGAAGAAGAAATAATGGAAGGGATCACCCGAAAAAGATTATTCAAACTGAAGAAGAAAGGTAAAAGGACATATTCTTTCAAAAAAGACCAGACCTGATTCAACAGCCGGTTTGCATCTGCCATAAATACTTGACTGGTTGCACATATATTGATATATTGTGAAGTATATAAAAAAAATAAAGGAACCTGAACTCAGATGAGACACAAAGATTAGCTGGTCAGCAAGGTAACTCTAAGTAAATTTCCACCTTTTATCTGTTTTCTCGTTAAATAATTTAATTCCATACATTTCCTTTGAGCCCAAGACATGCATGGAATAGATCACTGTTTATTGGAATATCGTTTATGTTAGGGAGGTTATTTTATTGGATTTGAAATCTGTTGGAAGCTGGTTAATAGGCAGCTAGATATTTTGGAGGTTTAGTTATGGATCATTTACAGCGAGTTATTTGACCTTTGTACAATATGCCTTTCCCAGGTTCAATTTTTGAGTTTATGCTTTTGTTTCCGGAATGACCCCCAGGCTTTGCATGATCTTCATTTCCGCAGAAGTTACAAACATTCCGTTGCCAAACAAAAACCCATGCAAAACGGGTTTAGGAGCCCTTCTCTGTATTTTTTCTTTCATATTTTGAATCTCCTTTTCTGGTTTTGCAATTCCCTGTACCTCACAGGAAATACGGAAGCCTATTACCGCATTTATATATAAATAGTTTTCCTCTTGCAAGAGAGGAATAAGCCAGATAAGGAAAAATTCATGTAAAAAATAGACTGAAACTTCCGGGTCAGAAAGAAAAATGCTATTCTGACTATCAGCACAAATTAAAGTTTATACTTCCATGGAGAGGCATTATTTCACTTAAAAAATTAAACTAAATAAACCCCAAATAAACCCCAAATAAACCCTAAATAAACCCTAAATAAACCCGGAGAATTAGCCGGAATTACAATTATTTCGAGTAATCTTTCCTCATCTCAGCCGGCACCCGGTTAAAAGGGCATCCAAAGTAGATACAGCGGCCACATTCATAACGCCATATTGTCAGTAAAAAAATCAGTATGGAAATAAGGTAAGTTCCCATCAGAAACGGCACTTTCAAAAGCCAGGGAAATGGAAAGAGGATCAGGATCATGAATCCAAGAGATGTAATGACAAGATCAGGTTTGCTCGGAGGGGTGGATCTTGGCTTAAAATGCCTCGGCCATCCCCAGTTCATCATGCATTTCAAACATTTTTCTCCCCTAACAAAATAAGGGCAGTGAGTACAGAAAAAATACTGCTCAAGAATACCGAAATGAAAGAAAACTATGAAAATGTAGGCAAGAAGCCATCCCGTCGAACTGATTCCGATCGCAAGCCCCGCAGAAAACAGAATAGTCATGGTTACAAAATTCCAGTAAAGAAAATCTTTAAACTCATGCTCTGCTCTAAGAGAAGTACACCTGCTTGAAATTTCTGCCTGAGGTGCTTTTTTTGAAGACTTAATATTGTCGGAAAGATTGTTTCTTTTCTCAAACTCTTTTTTCACGCCTGCAGGCACGCGATTCATGGGACATTCAAAGTTAATGCATCGAATACACTCGTACCGGCGGGCTGTCAGAAAGAAAAGTGTCCAGGCAACAATATAGGCCCCCAGAAGCAGAGAGTCTCTTATAAGCCAGTAAACCGGAAAGAGGAACATGAAAAGAGCCCCAGGTACAATAACCGCTTTTTCAAAAAAGCTATGAGGGCCGTGCCGCGCTTTGAAAATTTTGGGTACTCCCGAAAGTATCATACATTTTACGCAGCCTTTGCTCCTTATATAGTAAGAGCAGTGAGTGCAAGCGAACCTTAACTCGATGACTAGAAAGAAAACAAGGGCTATTCCAATGTAAACTGCTACCCATTTGAGCGAATCCCTGGCGATAGCTATCGAACCAATTAGAAAAGGAATCGCATTTAAGAAGTTCCAGTAGAGGTGGTCTCTGGTGGAATGTTCTGTTTTTAGGGAAAGCAGAATGCCTGAGGACATAAGGAGTTTTTGGGAAAGGAAAAGGTATAAAGGTTTGGATTTCCTGGATTTTTGCTGGAAAACGGTCTTGTATAGGAGACTACTATTAGAAAATTCTATATATTTCACTTAAACAAAGCCAAAAAAATATAGCAGAAACTTCACTCAGAATGTTGAATGCTTTTCTATTTGTCCTATTCCGTTTGCTTAAGAACGATCTAAACCTCTAAATATTTTATGATGAGATTAAGTATATGAGAATTTAATAATCGAAGATTTATTCGTTTTTGATAAGAATATAAGAAGCTTTCAAGCTTGGTAATCTTCATAAGCGATATTATTCATAAAAAAAGAAGGTCCAGGACTATCATCATAAATATAACTTACAAATTCGACTCCTCTAATATCTTCAAATCCACAGAATTTACACCTGTAATAACTTCTTTTCACGAGCTCTTCACGACCCCTATTTTCTGATCTTAGAATATCCGGCTTTTTGGACTCAATATATGCACCGGTCTTACCACATCTTTTACAGGAGATTTTTGCAAGGGAAGAAAGTTTCATTGGTTTACCTTTTTTTGTATCAAATCCCTCATAATTTTTTCTAATATTTATATATCCACATGATTTACAGGTCCAGAAGCGGGTCGCCTCTATCCAGTAATTTACAGGAGTGCTTATTTCCTTAAAGTCCGGTTTCTCGATTTCACGACAGATAAACTCCTTTCCGCAGTTATTACATTTTGTGTTTCTGTAATACTCCATAATATAAGAGAACTGTAACTTTAACTTAATTACAATTACAAGAATGAAAAATTGAATAATTAGAAAAAATTCCCAATTTGAGGTTTGATATATCAATATTAAAATAAAGAACAATAGCAACCAGGTTATTATCAATATAAAAACAGGAATTTCCGTGACAGAAGAAATAAAAGATCCACCAAAGAGTTTGATAAAATCAAGAGCGAAATCTTTGAGAAAAAAACCTTTTTTAAAGTCGCCTTTGCGAGTAACAATATGGGTATTGGAAGAAGGCATATACTGAATTATCGCTACATATTCCTTACCTGACTCGTGTTTTACAAGCTTTTTTGATTCTAGAATTTCCCCCAAAATACCTCAACCTAAATTCAGGCGATTATCCTGAAAATAATTATCAAACATATTGATAAATAAACTTTCGTTTTAATTGGTAATTAATACCAGATAGAATCATTAATTCATTTGAGAAGGAAAGGATAAGTCCAGAATAACTCATAATTTATAGTCTTCGTAAAACATATGATACCCAAATCCGGAAGGGGAATTAGTGTCGGCAGGATAAACATCCTCGTGAACTGCTCTGATATCCTCGTATTTGCAAAATTTACACCTATAGTATCTTCTTGTCTCAATTTCGTTATGAGCCCCAACTTTTGCCTTGCTTTCATCTGGCTCTTTATATTCTATGTATGCATCGGTCCTGCCACATCTTTTGCAGGGAATTTTTGCTACAGAGGAAAATCTCTTCAATTTTCCTTTCTTCGTAGTGAAACCTTCAGAACTTCTTCGAACATTTATACATCCGCACCCTGCATCTCCAGTATCTTGTTACCTGTATAGTATACTGATGAGGAGTGCTTGTTTCTTGAGTTTCTGGGACCTTCGTTTCTTCACAAGAAAATTCGTTACCACATTTTTCGCAAAGAGTATCCCTGTAATATGCTCCTGTATAAGAAAGTTGAGGAATAAGTTCGAACATTGCAATAATTAGAGAAGCTGAAATTAAAATGAATAAAATAGCATAAATTTCAGACAATAGAAACTGTATTAGAAGAAAAAATGTTAACCCTAAAATAGCAATCAAATAATCTGGTACTCTTCCAAGAAGTGATATAGAGGGTTCACCAAAAGTTCTTATGAGAACGGGAGTGAACCTTTTGAGAAAAAAGTTATTATTTTTAAAACCGCCCTCATGAATAATAATATGTGTATTGGAAGAAGGCGTATATCGAATTGTTACAGGATATCCACTACTTGACCCTTCATATTTTACAAGCTTTTTGAACACGAGAGTTTTACCCAATTTGATCAACTCAATTAAGGTAACTATGTTTCAAAAAACATTTGTTTTCCAGATAAGCGTATATGAACATAGATAGTCTGGCAATATTAAAATTTATGCATCCTATAAAAATAATAAATTACGGATCAGGTAACAAGGAGTGAAAACTATGCCCAGAATAAAACTCTACATCGCCTGCAGCCTCGACGGTTACATAGCCCGAGAAGACGGCAGCATAGACTGGTTAACAAAATATGATAACAATCCCGAAACAGACTACGGCTATTCAGAATTTTACGCATCAGTCGGAACAGTCCTTATGGGCAGAAAAACCTATGAACAGGTCCTTGGTTTTGGAAACTGGCCTTATGCGGAGAAGAAAACTTATGTTTTTACAGGGCAAAAAGAGCCCCTGCGCCTGGAGAAAAACGTGGAATTTGTTTCCGGGAACGTCGGGGAGTTTGCGCGCCGGCTTAAAGAGAATGCTGATGAGGATATCTGGCTTGTCGGCGGCTCACAGCTCATTAAGATGTTTCTCGAAGAAGATCTTGTGCAGGATATGATCGTTTTTATTGTTCCAATTATTTTGGGGGGTGGAATTCCACTGTTTGACAGGATTGGAAAAGAGATTAAACTCAGGATGACCAATTCGGAAAGGTACGAGAGCGGGCTTGTGAGAGTCGAATATCAGGTTTGAGAATAGAACAGGGAAGAACGGAATATCCGCTGAAAACTTCTTTCAATAAGTACATATACTCGAAGTTACAATAATAGTTTGATTTCAAACCAAATAGTTCTTAAACGCACAAATGTAAATATACCAAAACAGAAATATTAGTTATTTACATAAGCCTGAATTGGGAAATTCAAAAGGGAAAAGAATACTTCTTAAACGAGATTCTCCTTTTGAGGATAGAATTTCCGTTTTGGTAAGATTTTAAGTCGATTTCAGCAGGAATGGAAGTCAAAATAATACAATTGTGCTAAATTGCGTTTTGCGGGCGAAAGAATATATATCCTGAATACGGATATATACAAATGATTCTGATCGGCCTAACTTATAAAAATAAGACCAGATATATGAATCTAAGACTGAAAACCCAGACGTTAGCCTGGGAGGATGTCGCGTGAGAAGTCATGAAGAACATGCTTAGAACTACAGTTTTGCTTGCCGCCCTTACAGGTCTCCTTGTTATTATAGGTGACTACTTTGGCGGTACTGGCGGAATGATTATCGCATTCCTGTTTGCAGTAATTCTCAACTTCGGGAGCTACTGGTACAGTGACAAGATAGTCCTGAAAATGTACAGGGCAAAAGAAGTTTCCCCTGCGGAAGCCCCTAACCTGCACAGGATCGTCGATGGGCTCGTAATGAAAGCAGGAATACCAAAACCTAAAGTGTATATTGTAGAATCCGGAATGCCAAATGCCTTTGCAACAGGCAGGGACCCGAAGCACGCTGCTGTTGCTGCTACAACAGGGATTCTCGAGTTACTCTCTTATGAAGAGATGGAAGGTGTACTGGCACACGAGCTGGCACACGTAAAGAACAGGGATACCCTGATAAGTGCCATTGCTGCAACCCTTGCAGGTGTTGTTACAATGCTTGCCCACTGGGCACAATGGGCTGCGATATTCGGCGGCTTCGGAGGTAGGGATGATGACAGCGGTGGAGGAATTGTTGGCCTTATTGCAATGGCTATTCTGGCACCGATTGCTGCAACCCTTATCCAGCTTGCAATCTCAAGGTCAAGGGAATTTGCAGCTGATGAAGAAGGAGCAAAGATTTCCAGAAAACCCTGGGCTCTTGCCGATGCACTTGAGAAACTCGAATATGGGAACTCTCATTACAGGCCAAGGGTCTCAGATGTACAGGCAAAAGAAAGCAGTGCTCACATGTTTATCGTTAACCCTCTGAAAGGCGGGTCGATCCAGTCCCTTTTCAGGACTCACCCGGTAACCGATGAACGTGTAAAGCGCCTGAGGGCAATGAGATTCTAAGTCCCTCCAACCTTTTATTTTCAATAATTTTCTACCCCTAAATCTTACCCCTATTTTTTAATATTACTCTTTTTAGTTCTACTGTTCTTTTTCGTTTCCATTCATATTTTGAAATTTTAATCTTTTTTAGATCTTTTCTTCTCCTTGGAAACTTGTCCGGTATTTTTTTAAATCCAGCGTGCTATATGCTATCAAATAACATTATACCTACCAGATTTTTTAAGAAAAACACATATAAAAGAAAGGGGCAGATTATTGAAAGGACTAACAGTTAATAAAAAGCAGTAGCGGAGCAGGACTGAAAATATTTTTGGAATAACAGATATTCTACTGACTATCCATGACTTATCCTTATCTGTTTGGGGAATTATTATGGAAAACAAGTTTGAGATTGGCAGGATTATCAGAGCAAAAAATATCTCTGATGCATGGTACCGCGGGCTTAACATCATCTGGAATCACGGGGATGTAATTACCGATGAAAGAGGAAGCCAGATAAAGGAATTTATGGACTTGATGGTGGTAATTGAAGACCCTTATACGGATAGAATTCCAGAAGATACCGCCTGGAATGAAGAGAGGCTTGAGGAATACGCAAAACAGCTAATCTCGGGAGAAAACGTGCAGGACTTTGAGTATACTTATGGGCAGCGGCTCAGGAACTGGAATGGAGAAGTGGACCAGATAGAATATGTAATCGAAAAATTGCAGGAAAGCCCAACCTCCAGAAGGGCTACAGCCGTTACATGGATACCGCCTGTGGACACTAAAGTTGATGAAGTCCCCTGCATGATACTGGACGATTTCAAAATAAGAAATGGGAAAGTCCACCTTACCACACTTTTCAGAAGCCATGATTTCGGTGGAGCCTACCCTGCAAACCTTTATGGGCTTTCAAGACTCCTTGAATACGTTGCCAGAAAGACAGGTGCAGATCCCGGGATGATCACCACAGTCAGCATTTCAGCCCATGTTTACGACCATGACTGGGACATGGTGGAAAATATCGTAAAAGGTGTGCGCTGAATCTTAAACTCCCGAATTGATAGGAACCTGAATTTGTAAAAATCAAAATAAATAATCCAGCCAGTGAAGATATTCCATGCACTATAGACGATATAGAATATGCAGCAAAAAGAAACGGAGCCCTGTTACAAATGCGTGTCTCAATCAATAAATCATCTATAAAGGGAGAGGTTTTTGCCCCACCCTCAAAAAGCTACACTCACAGAGCCATAACCCTGGCGGCCCTATCCGAAGAAGCAGTTGTGCACCGCCCCCTGCTCTCTGCCGATACTCTTGCTACTGTCCGTGCGTCCAGGCTGTTCGGAGCTTCCATAGAAGAGAAGGGAGATAAACTTCTCGTACGCGGAATGGCTGGAAGGCCCGGAGTTCCTGACGATGTAATTGATGCTGCAAACTCAGGGACAACACTGCGCTTCATGACAGCAATAGCAGGTCTTACTGACGGGATCACCGTGCTTACAGGAGACTCGTCCCTTCGTACGCGTCCAAACGGGCCTCTTCTTGAAGTTCTCAACAGGCTGGGGGCAAAAACCTGTTCTACGCGAGGAAACGAAAGAGCGCCTATTGTTGTTAAAGGAGGAATTAAGGGGTCCGAAGTTGAAATTAGCGGCTCGATCAGTTCCCAGTTTATCTCTGCTCTCCTTATAGCCTGCCCTCTTGCTGAAAACAGTACCACCCT
The DNA here is from genome assembly GCF_046529725.1 of Methanosarcina hadiensis. Classification (GTDB taxonomy): domain Archaea; phylum Halobacteriota; class Methanosarcinia; order Methanosarcinales; family Methanosarcinaceae; genus Methanosarcina; species Methanosarcina hadiensis. The sequence continues at coordinate 3,638,878 of NZ_CP136241.1, forward strand.
TTCTATCATAGGAAAACTGAAATCAAGACCTTATGTTGACGTGACCATAGAAATGCTCGGACTGGCAGGAATAAAGATTCACACAGATGATAATAACGGTATCAAATTCATTATTCCGGGAAAACAGAAATACAGCCTGAAAGAATACACGATTCCCGGAGATTTCTCCTCCGCTTCTTACCTGCTTGCGTCTGCAGCCATGCTTGATGGCTCCGAAGTCACAGTCAAAAACCTCTTCCCTTCAAAACAGGGAGATAAAGTGATTATTGATATTCTCAAACAGATGGGAGCAGACATCACATGGGATATGGAAGCCGGTATCGTGACAGTAAGAGGAGGAAGAAAATTAAAAGCCATTACCTTTGATGCCGGATCAACCCCTGACCTTGTTCCGACTGTAGCTGTCCTTGCTTCAGTTGCCGAAGGCACCAGCAGGATAGAGAATGCCGAACACGTCCGCTACAAAGAAACAGACCGGCTTCACGCCCTTGCAACCGAGCTTCCGAAAATGGGAGTCTCCCTTAAAGAAGAAAAGGACAGCCTGACAATTACCGGAGGGACTCTTGAGGGAGCCGAAGTCCACGGCTGGGATGACCACAGGATTGTTATGTCCCTTGCAATGGCAGGCATGGTTGCAGGAAACACGAAAATTGACACAACCGAGTCCGTTTCTATCTCATATCCGGATTTCTTTAAGGACATGTGCAGCCTCGGAGCAAAAATTGAGGAAATTCCGGAAGAATAAGTTGAGAATACAATCCGAATTCCTGAGGGCAGATTAGATGAAGATTAAACGCAGATTAAATTCAATTTAGTTTAGTTCTAAGCTGATCCTGAAAGGATCCTCAGCCTTTCAATATTTCTTTTTTTGAATTAATCTCCACTCTGTCAGAGAAATCATTTGCCTTGTAAATGAATTGAATCAGAATTCAGGAAGAACAAGAATAACAAGAAATGGCATAATACTTATACAAAATATCCATAATTAAGCATATGGAAGTAAGGTGCAGGTGTGGAGATACATGCATAATGCCTATCTCGGAAGTACTGAAAGACATTGAACTATTCTACAAACCATGCAGCGACTGTAAAGCAGAAAAAATAAGAAAATTCTCTCCTCTGGCAGAAGAGATTAACCTGAACGAAATAGATAACAATTTTGGGAGCTGTAAATGCGGTAAGAGGCAGCTCGATATCGTAATGGCTCACGTGCTAAAAGTAATGATAGACGAAGGAATAAAAGACAAAAAAGCTAATTTAAGGAATTCATGTGTTCCTCTTGTGACTCCTGGCTATCTAACTAATTCTGTTCCCTATTTGCCTGAGAATTCTTTAGTAATATTATCTAATGAAATGAATAAAAAATGTGCCGAAAGAATCGTAAAAGAAGTTGGAGAAGTTAAAGGGGTTTTAAAAGGGGATGCAAGAAAAACTGTGGGTATAAAAGATTCTGACTCTGATCCTCATGAATACGAACTCCTTGCCGGGTGCGACCTGAGATGCGATATTATACAAACCCCTTACGGCGCTTTAGGAATATACAAGTATCAGCATGAAATCCATATAGAGTTTCCAACCAGAGACTCGCCGAAAATAGAGATACTTGAAAAAGCCTTAAAAGATTTTGATAAGCCTGCTGTTCTAGACTGTACATGCGGCCCCGGCACTTTAGGAATCGCATGCCTCAAAGCCGGCGCGCGAAAAGTTGTTTTTAATGATATATGGAAGCCTGCAATAGAAACTACTTTGATTAACTTAGAAGCAAATGGATTTCCAGTCAAACTTTCAGACAGCGAAGAAGAATTAATAACATCCGAAGACAATTTTGAAGTTTATAGTATGGATGTAAGGGAATTAGCGAATCGTCCGGATGAAAAATTTGATATTTGTATTATAGACACATTTCCAGGTGTGGATACAACAGAATTTATTGAAGCCGCAGGCAAATTAGGCAAAAAAGTTGTCGTGATTTGAAATAGAAATCTATGAGCCTGGGACGGAAAGCTTATGGTAGGAAATCATGGATCACGATATCAAGTGTAAAGAAAATAGAAGCACTTCTACTTTTTTTGAATGAGCAAAAAGAAGCAACTTTCCGTAAAATTAGTCATTATGAGCTCAGTTCTCAATACTAGCTCTTATATATCTCTCATATATAATTCTGTAAATTAGTCCTCTTGAGCGAAGCGAAAAGGACACCGTGCTCCCGAAGCGGAATTCGGGGCGAAAAGGACCGCGTACTCCCGAGGCGCAATTCGGGCGGGAAAAAGAGAAAAAGGCAGGCCCGAAGGCCTACTCTGTTTTAAAGTGTTTAATTTATCGAGTTTATTTTGCTGGAATGACGAGAGATCTCTCACCAGCAGGAACGAACTCTCTGATTGCACCGCGGCCGAACTCTCTCCTGGGCTCAGCGAAGTTGAAGGGCATGAGGTCGTCAGCGAAGCAGAGTTTGATGAGCGGGTTGACGGTGAATGCGTCGCCGCGTCCTGCGTGGGCTGCCTGAGCGATACCTGCGTATCCACCCTGGTGACCGACGTTCATGGCGTAGTTGGGGTAGTTTGGACCACGGAGTTCGTCTGGGAGACCTTCGTCGCCCTGGTAGGACAGAACGTTTGTGGCACCGCACTGGTCCTGCAGGTCGTATCCGAAGAATCCGAGTCTGCCCCATGCTTCCTTGTGCAGGTACATGGAGAGGTACCAGCCTGAGAGACCGGCGTTTGCGTTTGCAGTTCCGAGTGCACATGCGACACCGGCTGCAGCTGCGAGCACGGTTGCTCTCTGGGATCCACCGAAGTGGTCTTCAAGGGCAGTTGGGAATTTCTCGTAGGTCTCGATACCGTAGATTGTGGACTCGGTTGCGATGTCCTTTACGACTTCGAGGGTTGCCTTTACTTTGTTGTCCTTGCCTACTGTTGCAGCACCGTTGTACTTGTCGTTGATGTAGTCAACGTCGTAGTACACGTTGTTGTCGAGGATGTCATCAGTGTATGCAGCTGTTGCATACTGTGTGAATCCGACACCACCGGACATGTAGGATCCGAGCCAGATCTGGTCATAGAGCATACATCCTGCACCGACGACTTCAAGGGCAATCTTTGCTGGGTCCTGGGAAGTGCGGCTTGTCTGGATGATGTCTGAGAGGTGACCGAAGGAAAGTCCACCGGGCTCGTTTGGTCCACGTGCACGCCTTGCTGGGAGCATTTCACCCATGGAGACAAGGGCTGCGTGTTTTGCAGCGAAGGACAGGTCAGCGACGGCTGCTTCACCAGCACACATTGCGTATGCGGAGATGAAGGACATACCGATCTGCATGGCTGCCCACCTGGAGGTCTGAGCACCGTCAGTTGTTCTGGAGACAATTGTTGGGATGTGGATTGCCTGCCAGGATGTCTTGCCGATGGAGGCCTTAAGCTGAGCTGCCTGTTCTTCATTGAACATCTTGTTGATGTTGATGACAAACTGCTTGTCGATTTCGTCTGCGAGTTCGTCGTCACCGGTGAAGACCTTGACGTAGCAGTCGTCGACGAGAGCGGGGTGGGTTTCAACCATCATTTCCTGAACCACTGCTGCACCAGGCATTGCGTGGTTAAGGACTTCGAGGTAGTGGTTGATGGTTTCAGGGGTAACTTCCTTACCCAGCCTCTTCTCGAGGGTCTCATGAGCCATGTCAAGACCGACGATACAGGTTCTCCTGATGTCATCCCACATCTGCTGCATTGCAGCGTTGTTGACGTAGTGGAGGTCATCAGGTTCTGCAACGATGTCAGTTCCTGAAATGGTGTAAGGAGTGATTGCACGCTGACCGAGTGGTGCACCAGAGTGCATCATTGGGTTGTAGAATGCAATACCTCTCTTCTCTGCAATTTCTTTCCCGGCCTTAATCATTTCGGCTTTTCTTGCGTCCTGCTCAGGACCGAGTCTCAGGAATTTTTCGGTCTTACCGGTAATGTCGCCGCTAGTCTGCTGGTTTGAACCAAATTCCTGTGTGAACTTGACTTCCATTGATTTTTTGAATTTAGAGAAAATGTCTGCTGCCATTATGATCACCTCATTTAGGCTGGAATCCGTAAATTGTTCTCTGATCAAAGATCCTCTGTACCCATTCAACGACTTCTGCATCGTCCCTGAAGGCTACATTGTCCACACGGTAGATGGTGGTCCTCTTTGCAGCTTCTTCACTGGACATTGGCTTGCCGAGGTTTACTTTCCTGTCGAGTGGAATTGCGACCTGGTCCTTGTCCATAATGATGTTGCCGCCTTCGAGTCTTCTCCTGTCCAGCATGTCGAACATTACACCGTCTTCCTGGAGACGGACAGAGTGACCGTGCACAGTTGCACCACGCATACCTGCGAGGGCGTGGTCAGTCATTTCGGTTTCCATCTGGACTTTTGCGCACTGTTCCATGTCTCTTTCACGGGCTTCAACAATCTGACGGCCGGAAAGGGTACCTGGGTCAACACCTCTGAAGTTGATTGCTGCGAAATATGATCTGAAGTACGGGGTAGCCGGAGCGTTGTACATTGAGTCAGCGAACTGGACGTACCTGACCCTGTCTCCTGCTGCTGCGCCTGGTGTTGGAGTAACGAGCTCACGGACTGGGTCTGCGGGCTCTCCCATTTCTGCAAGTGGTGGGTGGGTGCTCGGGTAGTCGCTCCCTGGGGCACGGTGTCCGAGGACTGCAGTTAAGTCTTCATCGGAAATTTCCCTGAGTTTCTCAAGTTTTCCGGACATGTGCTTTCTTCTGTTAGCGCCTACTGATGTAGCGCCTGGATAAAATTGTGCTTCGTATGCCATCTCATGCAACTCCTTTATGATGTTCTAACTGGTCTAATGTCGTCTTGACGTATTTTATGATTAAATTTAGCTTATCCCTGGGACAGAAGTCACCGCGTGTAACTCCGCTAACCATATCCATTATAATTCCCTTTGTACGAATATTTTCATCCCTTGGCATCACTAATCTCGTCTTTATCCCTGCTTCTGCAAAATCCTCAAAATCCACCGGGATCTGGCTGACAATAATTGCCGGTATATCAGCCTGGCTCAGAATCTCTCTTGCTTTTCTGATTACATGGTCTTTGATATTTCCGAGGTGAATTACAGCCAGCTTATGCATTTCTATCTGTGCCACTTCCACGGGACTGAGTACAAATGACCCTGTCCTCATGCCTGATTCCGGAATTCCCGAACCAGAGTAAAGTACAAGCACACTTACCTGGATGTTTTCTTTCCTCATTCCATATGTGATCTCACATACCGGTTTTGTAATATGCCTCTGCCCGGGACTCATAGCAATAGCTACCACATCGGCACGGCCAGCTTCCGAAAGAGTGCCCCTTTGAGCGAGTCCTCCTCCTTTGCCAAGGCCTCCACCGCATCTGCAGTCAACTACCTGTGTTTCCCGATCGATCATCATATCTTTTCACTCATCTTTATCTTCATCTTCTTCTTTCTCTAGTTTCTCAATGAAGACAAGCTGGTTTATTTTGGCTCTGGGATCCACCATACCAAGCAAGAGAGGGTCAGCATCAGGACCAAGTTTAGCGTAGTCAGTTACTGTAGGTTTTTTCCTGAGGAAATGTCCTTCCCTGAATTCAAAAGAGAATGGGAGCACTTTTTCACATACTGCCCTGACTTTTTCTTTAACTTCGGCGTTTAAGATTTCAAGCCTGATCCTGCCTACACTGATCCTGAGTTCAATAATCTGATCTCCGATCTGAATAGGCTTTCTTAGAGGGTGTTCTACCTTTTCCCCGGTACCAGGGCCGTAGCCTACTTTTTCGGGAAGTCTATTGCCCTGGATCATAACGCGGAGTATCCCGTCAACCTGAGAAAGCTCAACGAGAAGTTTCTGAGAGGTTTCAGGTGACAGGATTCTACTGGGAAAGATTTCTATTTGAATGGAATTGTCTGTGTTTGAAGCAGAGTCTGACATCTTTAGACCTTTTAATTATTTTGTTTAGAGCGCTCCTGCAACTGCCTTGATTGGCTCGCGGAATTCTGGTATTGCACCAAACACGTCACCTATAAGGCCAGATGTTGATTCAATTGAGAACATCTGAGTACCTGCATCCAGAGCTACTGCTGCGCATACGCAGGGAATTGCAAATCCTCTGGAGTGCCTGGTAACGACGTGGTTACCGTTGAAGACACCGGGTCCACCGCCACCATAGATTGAGTGGCTGAAGAATGAGAACCCTACTGCGGTACCCTGTACTTTACCATAGTCGCATCCTGGGAGACCGGTTTCCTTCTCAAGGATGTCGTTGAAGTACAGAAGTGTTGCAGAGACGCCCTGAGCTGCACGGGCTGCACCACAGTTCACGAGGGTAGCTGCAAGTACACCGGCTGCTGCATAGGCATTCCACATTGGGACATCGTTTGCTTTGTAGAACTTGTATCCGGAAGGTGCAGTCTTGTCAACGGAGATCACATTGTCTTCAATTGCCCTGCCGACAATGGACTGGATAACGGTTCCAATGGTTCCGTCCTTACCGTTTTCCTTTACAGTGTCATAAACAACGTTGTTAGCATTGAGACCCTGGCAGGCAAGACCGAGGAGCTGGTGCCTCTCGAACATACCGACTGCTTCACCCATCTCAAAGATACCGGACTGTTCGTAGATTGAGGAGAGAGCTGCAGTGTTCATTGCATTCCGGCTGCATATTGCTGCAACGTGGTTGGCCATGATGTTCCTGAGGGAGTAGCCGAGACCTTCATTGTTCTGGGGAATGCTCAGGATACTCTGAACCTGTCCGCCCATGAGGTCCATTGTCTGCGGGTAGCTTCCCCAGACAGCTGCCTTTACGATGGGTGCATCATACATGTCGGTTCCGAACATATCAATGAGGGTCTGGGTAACTGCTGCTGCACCAACTGTTGTTGCAGCCATGTAGTCAGCACCAGCGGCCATTCTTGATGAGGGAGCCTGAATGAGAAGGCTCTTTCCACCCTTAACGATCTTTACGTCGGTGTCGTCGCCTTCGTCGACCTGGACATACTTCTTAACACTGTCTGCAATAGCCTCAGCGTTGCCTGCGATATCGTAGTTGAGCCCACGGCCTAAGATCTGACGGCCCTTACCGCCCATCTTGCCGCTGGCAAGTGCGCCCTGAATACCTGCGAGGTTGACTGCAACGGACCGCTTGGTGTCCAAGATGATCTTTTTAATTGCTGCGTTTCTTGTTGGAGCAAGGCTCATTATGTCGACATTGCTCTCGAGCAGTTTTCCTCTGTCGTCGTAGATGTCTACTGTGTCAGACACTTTAATTTCCTCCTTAATTTATTAAAATCATTTTGGGACTGGTCACCTAACTTAAGTGCTGGTGCACTCAATAAATCAAGTACCGCGTCGTTTTTAAGTGTCCACTTTCCCAATGAAATCTCATTCGTCTAGAAGGTACTTAAATCTTTTGTGTTCTCCGCTAGATGAATTTATGTATTTTTTTAAAAATCATTTTATTAAGACTAAATGTATTTTATTACAAATATATTAAAAAACGGCATCAATAGAAAAACAAGTTTTTAGGCATACCAAAAGATATCAAAAATTTGTCAGAAAACTTATTTATATATTTTTCTGAGAAATGCCCGGTTTGATCTAAATTTTTTAAATTTGTCATTAAATTGTCATGAAAGTCATACCAAAAAGATTTAGTAATATCTTCATTATACGAAAGTTTGATATGGAAGTAGTTGTTGACGTAGGCGGAAATCCCGGGGTAGACTGCAGAGGCTTCTGCAAATACTGTTATTTTAAGAAAGTCAAAGAAGTTCAGCCCCTGGGCTGCAAGTATTGCCTTCCTTTTAAAAAAGGGTGTGATTACTGTACTCGCAGCGTAAGAGAATCGTATTCAGGCTTCAAGTCCCTCCAGATGGTACTCGAAGAAACTGCAAATAAACTCTGTTTTACAACAGGAGAGGTGAAGAAATTCACGGTTAGCGGAGGAGGAGACCTGAGCTGCTACCCTGAACTGAAGAATCTTGTCACTTTCCTGTCTCAGTTTAATATTCCGATACATCTTGGATACACCAGCGGAAAAGGTTTCAGCAAGCCCGATGATGCTTTATTCTACATAGATCAAGGAGTTACGGAAGTGAGTTTCACGGTTTTTGCAACAGACCCTGCTTTAAGGGCTGAATATATGAAAGACCCTGAGCCTGAAGCTTCAATTCAGGTCCTTCGAGACTTCTGTTCCAGTTGTGAAGTCTATGGGGCAATAGTTCTCCTTCCTGGAATTAACGATGGGGAAGTTCTTGAAAAGACTCTCAGCGATCTGGAAGCTATGGGAGCAAAGGGAGCTATTCTTATGAGATTTGCAAACTTCAGGGAAAATGGCCTGATCCTTGATAACGCTCCTATCATCGCAGGAATAACTCCACATACCGTCTCCGAATTTACTGAGATTGTACGCAGTTCTGCAGCAAATCATCCTTCTATGAGGATCACAGGAACACCATTGGAAGACCCCTTAATTGGCTCTCCTTTCGCAATCCGTAATGTTCCGGAAGCTCTTTTAAAACTTCCCAGAGTGACCAAAAAAGCAACCATTATCACCGGGCAGGCGGCAGCCCCCAGGCTTACCGAAATATTTGAAGCTCTCGGAGGAACTGTGAACGTGGTTCCGTTGAAAAAAGACATTGGCTGCCTTATTACAATCGAGGACTTCAAAACTCTGGACCTCTCAGAGGTGACTGAAACAGTATTCGTTCCGGGCAGGGCTTTTGCTCACGATATGGAAATCAAGGAAGCCCTCAGAAGAGATGGAGTGGACAGGATTGTACGCAGAGGTCCCGAACGCCTTTCCGTAGATGGAGAAATGTCCATAGGAATGACCAGAGAAGAAGTCCTGGAACTGGAAATAGAGAACTTTACGGAGCTTATTAATCAGATTAACTCCCTTGGACTGCCTGCAAATTAAGCTAAGCTTTAATCTGCCCAAAAGATATCAAATAAAGCATAGAAACGGGCATTAGAAAGGATCAAACATCATAAAAAAAAGCTCATTGATTAAGGTTTAGATATTGAAACAGATACTATATAAATCTATAAGAAATTATATAATTATGGAAAAAATCAATAGAAAATAGTTCAATTAAATAGTAAAGATTTTGCTAAGAAAAAAAAGGCAGTGAATGAAAAGTCCTTTTTTCCGGAAGAAAAAAAATACTCCATGGAGGTTTGGAGGCATTATTAATAAACATTTCTATTTTTTCCGGTTTTTGTACTGCCCTATCTCCCCCCAGAGGGCAGTAAGAAGATTTTCGGATTCTTTAACACTCCCTGTTTTTCTTCTTAGCGCGCGGACCCGGACATAAAATCTGAAAGTCCAAGCTGCTTAACCTTATGGTTTTCAAACAGAGAGCAAATATCATAGTCCAGAAGCTCTATTCTCTGTCTGGTATAGCTGGAGACACCATACCTTTCTCCAATCTCTTTTGAAATTTCGAGATACTTGCGGACAGCTCCCTCGTGCACAGTCAGCACCACATTGCCTCCACATTTGGGGCAGGCTCCGGTAAGTGGCGGACGCCTGAACTTCTCTCCGCATTTAATGCAGCGCATCCGCTGCCTGGAAAAAGAACGAAGATTCCCGATCAGGTCCGGAAGGAAATGGGACTTCAGAACCCTTTCAGCCACATCAGGCGCGTCAACCGCCCTTATCCTGTTAGCCAGGGAGAGTTGTGCCTCCATCTTTTCGATCATGCTTCCGAGAGTCTTATAAGAAGAATTGAGCGGTCCTGCAGCAATATTTGAGGTATCATGTGTAAACATAAAATGTTCATACTGCTCAGGTGTCCCAAGCCGGCTGCTAACAAGATCCATAATGCTTTCAATCTCTGTCGGGTTTTTGATCTCCTGGGTAGCCCTGTAAAACTCAATAGGGTAGCGTGCAGGAACATCAATATTATGGGCTTCTTTGTCCACTTCCTTGGGATCTATTCTGGTAGTTAACACCAGAGGAGCATCCATCTTTCCCCCTCGTTTTTCGGGCAGATATGACCTTGAGAAGTTGAGAATTCCATCCATGAGAAGCATTACGCAGTCCTCGTCCCCATCACAATTCCTTCTTTTTGAGGCATGGAAAAAAGGATGAGCATAGCCTACGGAAGCTTTCGTGAAACCCAGCAGGCGCCCGAGAACTCCTGCAGAGGTATGCGGCGCAAGCCCTATCATCAATGTCCCCACAAGGTCCTGGATAGTTTCGGCATTGTAATACGGCTCAACTTTGTAGTACTTCACAAGAAGCTCATCAACGTACTTCGCCGTGCGCAGCATATACCCGGCCCCGTCGTAAGAAATCACAAGGTCCTGAACCTTCAAACAGGCAACCTGGTCATCTCTCTCAAGAGGTCTTCCGTAAATATCCTCCTTATAGCCGAGTTCTCTGAGTTTGGCTGCCGTAATTCCAAGTTCATCGGCTCTTATATGGGTAAGGGGAATATCGGACATATCATAGCGGACAGTTCCATCTTTAAAAATGTAAACTTCATGCTTTGCCCTCAGGATTCCTTTTTCCAGAGGTTCGGGAGTCATCTGCCCGTTCATGAGCCTTTTTACCCCCTTAATAATATCCATTCTTTCCCTTTCACCTACATTCTCAAAAGCCTGCTTGTAAATGGAACGGAAATCCAGCTTTACATTTGCAACAGATGTCGGTTTTCTCCCGCACTTGGGGCATGTTTCTGCTCCTCTCACATCAATTTTGCATCGAGGGCAGGAGAGTTTGGGATTCGTAAATTCCCCGCATTCGCAGCGCCAGAAATAAGACTCTTTCCCGCAGGCAGGGCACTCCCTCAGTCCCATTTCGACTTCGATTTCCCCTATCCTGGCATTCATGCATGAAGTATAATCCGAAGCAGAGACAAGGTTGCGTGTCATTCCTCCTGCATTACTTATCGGGAAAAGAACCTGAGCCGCAGGAGACATTTTGCGCAGGTCGGATTTCTCCGGTCTTCCCATCCTCGCCCCTATCCTTGAAGGAGCCCTTGGGTAAACCTTAAACCCGCTCAAAATGCCTGCGGCTTCTACCATATTATCAGTATCCGGCATGCTGACTTTTTCTTTGAGCGAACTGTCAAGCCCGAGGCATAAAATAAACGGAAGAGCTTCTTCAACAAAGATCTCGCCTTCTTTTACTTTATGCAGTAAAAGAAGCTTTTCAAGCACAGGTTTTATGCCCTCTTCAACAGAAGCTTTCAGGGGCAGTTTAAGGATTCCTTCCCCTTCAGGCTCGCCTCTAAGGAAGGTCCCTTTTTCAGCCACGAACTTTTTGAGAGCTTCAAACTCATTCCGGTTTATATCATGCCAGAGATAGGTGAACTTAGGGTGCAGAGGCACATTATACTTCCCGGCAAGCCTGAGAGCAAGACCCGCAGACGGATTTTTCAAATCTTCCTCTGGAATCTTTTCAGGGCAGGCGGATTCGTAATCATAAATCCACCACTCAAAAACATAAGGAGAGGGCATAAGAGGATGGTTGTTCTCCAGAAAATCCCCGTAATTGATCAGAATTTCCCCGATATCCACTATTACCTCAACCTGCGGACGGACCTCATATGCTTCTTTTATATCATCTACCCGAATAAGGTCTCCTGAAAAAAGCCTTACAGTAGGCCCTTCTATCGAGTCCACGGCAGACATACCGGCAGCTTTACCGGGCCTCTCTATCTTAAGCTGAGTTCCGTTAGTAATAAAATCATCAAGCAAAACCATACTTGCAGGATTAATCCCTGACGAAGCAAAAGAGGTATTTCTTGACCGCCCATACCGCAGCCTGAACCCTCCAGGCCTTGAGGGGTGAGAGAATACAGGTCTCCCGGCAATCAGGTCGCGGATATATTTATCCTTTGGCTTGATTTTATTTTTCTGCTCGTCTTCATCGCCTCCCCCGCTTTTAGCTCCCCCGATAAGCGTCTCAAGCCAGTCCCAGCCGTCCATTTTTAATTTATTCACATGCTTTTTGACCTTCGGAGCCTTGAGTGCAAGCCCTTCGGCAAGCACGAGGCACATACCTCCCCTGACGCGGTTAGTCCCTATCCTTTCAAGGTCCCTGTGCCCTTCAACCTCGGTCTCTTCAGTCGGGTCTCCGTCAATGCAAACAGGACAGTTCCGGACTATCAAACGGATTTCATCTTCAGAAGGCGTGTACTGAAGGCTTGCAACCCTCTTGTAAAGCAGGATTTCTTCCACATACCGCTCCACTTCTTCTTCTCTTGGCTTATAACGGTCAATCCCTATCCCACGCCTCACATAATCGCCTACCAGCACGGAAAGAGCCTGCGCAGTCCCTCCTGCACTCCTGATTGGCCCGGAATAAAATATCCTGATATATTGGGAACCATCGTCGTTTTTCCCGAGATCTACCTTATCGATTCCCTCGATAGGAGCTGCAACTACTCCTTCGGTCAAAACTGCCATTGAAACGCGAATAGCCGCTTCCACAGCATCTTTTTTTGTTGGAAAACTTCCTACAACCCCTTCAGCGACTTCTTTTCCAATTTCAAGGGCAGCTTCTTCCCTGGACATCTTTGTTTCAAGTTCCCTTATCTTTACAGCAACTCCCTTAACACCGATAAGGTTCTCGACCCTGTCTGCAAGGTCTTTGGCAAGGGGAATTTCTACAACGGGTTTGGGATCTCCACCATTAGCCCGGGCCCTGTTTGCTATTTCAATTGCTTCTTTTAACCGTGCCTCAAGCTCATTGAAATACTCATGCATTTCTTCACTTGCAATAGTTTCGCCCATTTTAAAAATCCCCTTTTAAGAGAACGAAAAATTATCTCTGCTTTCGCAGGGACCCGGCAGCAAAGAGTCCCTGAATTGAGACAACAAAGAAGACAAAAACCCCAGCCCACATGAAATAGTATCCGATATCAATTCCAAGGAGGTCTATCTCAAGAGTTGTCAAAACCATACCTGTAGCCAGGATCGAAAGGCTTATTAATGTCGTTTTTTTGTTCTGCTCGCGGACTTTCTTGTAAGCCCGCATCTTTTCCATCTGTTCTCTTTTTTCCGCCTTCAAGAAGATCTCTCCAGATATCTGAAAAATAAATGGTTATCAAAATTTGAACCTCGAATCGCAATGTCAGATCCGGGTGTCAAACTTCATTCAATTCTGACTGTCAAACCCTCACTTATAATCTTGCAATTTAACTGATATTCCTGACTCAGAAAACATACCTCACTGAGGCAGCTTCTCTTAACCTGTTAAGGAGGGCAGCTCCAAGGCCTGCAAGGGAAAAAGAGCCATCAGCCAGGATCACATCCAGTCCTTTTGCATCCAGAGCCCTGAGCCCTTCAAATAATCTCTTTGCAGCTTCTTCCGGTTCTTTACGAGACCCCAGTAAAAAGCATTCATGGGCACGCAATTCTTTAGCAGCAAAAAAATCTGCGGTCTCGTCGCTCAGTAAAAGCCCGACTTTCTGCCCTTTGCTCAGGTAATCTTCGAGAAGAATACCAAGCTTTTCAGAAATTTTTTCTTCTTTCCCTTCAACAAGCACAACCTGAGTATCAGGAGTATAATGGCTGTACTTCTGGCCTGCCTGCCTTTCAGGCATAGATTCTCCAGCTTTTGTTTCAGCTCCGGTAAATGTGGGCCTGACTTTACCTATAACCTTTTCAAGGTCATCAATTCCTACCGCCCCTATCCGGAGCACCGCAGGAGGTTCGGCAGTCATATCAATAACAGTAGACTCAAGCCCTATGGCTGTTCCCCCGCCATCAATAACCGCATTAATTTTGCCCTCAAGGTCAGCAAGGACATGAATTGCCAGACTGGGACTTGGCTTTCCTGAAAGGTTAGCGCTCGGAGCAGCCAGAGGAGTCCCTGCCCTTTTTACAAGATCCAGAGGAATCCTGTGATCAGGCATGCGTAAGCCTATTGAAGGCAGGTTTCCCGAAGTAATTTCCGGGACTGTATCGTTTTTCTCAAGCACGATCGTAAGGGGACCGGGCCAGAAAGCGTCCATAAGCCTGAAGGCTTTTTCAGGGATATTTTTTGCAACCTTTCTGATATCTTCCTCGGAATGGACTAGAAGGCTGAGAGGATTCCCGGGTGGTCGTTCCTTTGCTTCAAAGATCTTCAGGACGGCATCAGGATTCAGCCCATCTGCCCCAAGCCCGTAAACGGTCTCCGTGGGAAAGGCAACTGTCCCTCCTTTTCGGATAATCGCTGCAGCCTCGTCAAGGATAGCATCGAAATTCTCTTCGGAAATCCGGAATATCCGGGTCTCTTTTTTATTTTCGTTTTCTGCCTGCACCAGGGGTAAGCTCCTGTTGATTATTATTCTGTTATTGTTCCGATTATACAACCTGCAAATGGTCCTGCCTGTATCGGTTCCGTTCATGCAGTCCTTTTCTCATTGAGCCGCTTATTTCTTAAGCCATTTTCCGAGAGCAATCTCAAGCTCTTTATGATCCTTTGCATAATCCTGCAAGCTGATTCCTTCAAGGCTCGCTTCGAGAGCCTGCCTGCAAGCAGTGGCTCCTGCTGCCGTGCCCATTGGATGCGCATGAATACCGCCACCGAACTGCATAATAACGTCTTTTCCAAAGATTGAATAGAGGTCTGGAATCATTGTAGGAGCAAGTCCTCCAGATGCTACAGGAAACATCGGTTTTAGCCCTCCCCAGTCCTGGGCAAGGATATGCTGACTTTCATCCGCAGGCACTTTATCGAGCACACACTGATCCCTGAGGTTCAGGACTTCGTGCTTTTCTCCATGCATCTTCCCGACAACCGTGCCTATGTGAAGCTGGTCAAGCCCTACGAGCCTGCAGAGTTTGGCAACAACAAGCATGCTTATCCCGTGGCGCGGGTTCCTTGTGTAGGCTGAATGCATACAGCGGTGGGCGTGAAGAGCCAGACCTGCATCCTGGGCTTCCTCGCGCAGAGTCTGAATTGCAGTCCAGCCAGCAGGCACTATATCAACCATTGCATAACTGGCACCAAGGTCTTTAAGGACATTCATGCGGCGGACCATTTCTTTACATGTCGGGGCAGTGACATTGCAGAGGTACATCTTTCTTTCCCCTGTTTCGGACTCCGCCTTTTCTGCGAGTTTCAGGGTGAGTTCGGCTCTCTTTTCAAAGCCGTTAAATTTCTGATCTGTCAGGTTTTCATCATCTTTAACAAGGTCGCAACCACCGGCAAAAGAATTGTAAGCAACCTCAGCATGCTTCTCTGAGTTCAGGCCGACTTTCGGTTTTACAATTGTTCCTATAAGAGGCCTGTCCTGAACACCCACGAGTTTCCTTATTCCTGGCAGTCCGAAGTTCGGACCTTTGAACTCGCGAAGCATGGACCTGGGGAAGGCTATGTCCTGTAGCCTGAGATTGTCAACAATTTTCATGCTCAGGATATTTCCTGCAACAGCACTGAGAACCTGAGGGACGGAGCCGAGCTCAAAGAGATCTTCCGAATAAGCCACTCTTACACTTTGTGCTTCCTCATTGGCGTAAAAGACATGGGGTTTCAGCTTCTCTGCGAGTTCGGGGCTCAGCGTGGCAATTTCAGTCCATGAATCTATAGAGCTTTCTCCTGCCATGTGAGTTGCAGCTTCCTCAAAATTAACTCCTGCCGTCGGTTCGATGTGAAATTCACAGACAAGATCCGTGTCCTTCGGGCTGTAGCCGATATCAATATAGTCCCTACGCATTCTGTATTCTCCTTACTCCTGATTGAATTAAATTCCAGATTATAATTTTGCTAGATTAAAATAATATTATGATTGAAGGAGGTAACTGAACATAAATAAAAACTTGTTTACTGGAAGAGTAAAATTAAATTGAAAAATACTTTCAAGAATAAGTATTAAAGGAAAAACCGTTTCTGACCAAAATTGGAGTCTACCAACTTGCATTTTTTGTATCAGATACCCATACTGGAAAGTCATCAGATGATTGAAAAAATAAAAAAAAGAAAATTTTAAGATTTTATATTCCCAGTACGAACAGTACAATGAAATATATGGCCATCGAGACAAGCCCAAGAGGCAGTCCAAGTCTTGCCCATTCTTTGCTGGAGATACCCAGTTTGCTTGCAGAGATGATGTTGGGAATATTTCCGGGAATTAACATTCCACCTGATATTAAAAGTCCCATAAGTATACTCCTTATCTGGAACTCACTGAGAATTGGTCCTATCTCAGCAGCCGCAAGAGTAGCATTATCAAGGACCGCAGAGACCATATTGATCCAGTACAGTGCCACAGAAGGTACCTGTATGAAATACTCGAATATTATGGGCTTGAAACCTTCACCTAGCAGTACGAGCGCTGCAATAAAAACGTAGACTTTAACAGCTCTCATCACGACATCCTTTACAGTCTCATTATAATCTGCCGATTCCATTTCGTGAGCTTTGGGATCAGCCTTTCCTAGGAAGAAAACTCCAAGAAGACCGAAGGCAAAGATACCCGGGAAAATATATTTGCCAAGCATATTAAACAAGAACATGAAATCAGCATTGTAAGGTTCGCCTGATAGTTTTGAGATAGCGATTGTTGAAAGAGGTTCTCCCAGGGGGTAAGTGCTGCTCCAAGACCGATTGAGAAACATGCAATGATTGTAAGGTCGATCTTGGACTTTCTCGAGAGAGGCATTGCGTTAACCACTTCAACGAGAATTATTGCCGCAAGAATGGCTGATATAACACTTGAGGATAAGCCGAGCACAACAATCAAAAGAAAACCCAGAACCTTAACAGAAAGCATGTCGGTAAGTTTTCTGATTGCTTTATGGATCGGAGTATGCCACTTGTAGATAATCAAACCTACGACCAGCACTATCTGGAATATTCCAATTGGAATACCAAATATGTCTCCCACATGCAATGGAGCAGTCAACGATTCTTCAATAATCTCTAAACTCCAGCCTGTTTCAACGTCCGGAATCCTGACAAAACCTGAAAGTGTCATTGCCGCTACTCCGCAGATTAACAGGAATACTTCCAGATTTTCTTCAATAAAGTGTATTTTAAAAGGTCCAATCAATACTGTGAGGAATATCACAAGAAATCCAATTAAAACTCCTAAATCAAGAGCCACTATTTTTCCTCCTTTAAGTAGTACTCTAGGTCGTAAAGGGCCTGAGAAAGTAACTTACTGTTTAACAGCACGAAATTCTCGAATGGTTGGGCCTTATAGAAACCTGCTTTATTAAATATAGTCCTATAATATATTAATCTATCATTATTATTACTTTTAAATGTTATTCATCCCGTACAATAAACATGAACTTTTAATTCTAGATGTTTACAGTCACTCATTCCCGCATTTAACTCACGGATTCCTTTACCTGAATGCAAATATTGCTTATCATAAACGAGAGGAGCAGATACTAAACTAAGAAAAATAGGCATCAAAAATACGAGTACTTTTAGAAAAATATAATGATTTCAGAAAGCTGTAAAGAAACTATATTGAAAATAAGAGTTAAAATTTGAGCTGACATGTCTGAGAAAATTAACAAATTCGTAGATAATCATTCATCCTGTGAGAAGCTTGACTAAAATTTGTTCCAAAATCCAGCGATTTCAAGTTTATTTTATCACCGGATTCTGAAACTATGTTAAGTACAGTCCAAAGGGTATATCCTGGCCGGGTATACCTCAAGCTTATATTCCTAGTACGAAGATGATGATGAAGTAGATAGCCATTGAGACAAGCCCAAGGGGTACTCCGAGTTTTGCCCATTCCTTACTGGTGATACCAAGCTTTCCTGCAGAAATGATGTTCGGAATATTTCCTGGGATCAACATTCCACCTGCAATCAAAAGACCCATAAGGATACTCCTTATCTGGATTTCACTGAGAGCAGGTCCGATTTCAGCAGCGCATAGGGTAGCATTGTCAAGAATAGCAGAAACCATGTTTACCCAGTAGAGAATGCCTGAGGGGATCTGGATAAAGTATTCAAGGATAAGAGGCTTGAAACCTTCTCCGAGCAACACAAGTGCGGCAATAAAAACGTAGACTTTAATAGCCCTCATTATGACATCCTTAACAGTCTCGTTGTAATCCGCTGCTTTCATTCCTGCATCTTTAGGGTCAGCTTTTCCAAGGAAAAACACTCCGAGAACACCGAAAGCGAAGATGCCCGGAATAATGTATTTACCAAGCATATTAAACAAGAACATGAAATCAGCGTGGTAAGGTTCACCGGATAACTTTGAAATAGCGATTGTTGAAAGAGGTTCTCCGAGAGGGGTAAGTGCTGCTCCAAGACCGATTGAGAAACAGGCAATGATTGTAAGGTCGATCTTGGACTTTCTCGAGAGAGGCATTGCATTAACCACTTCAACGAGAATAATTGCTGCAAGAATAGCTGACATAACACTTGAGGATAAGCCGAGCACAACAATCAAAAGAAAACCCAGAACCTTAACAGAAAGTATATCGGTCAGTTTTCTGATTGCTTTGTGGATCGGAGTATGCCATTTGTAGATAACCAAACCGACTACAAGCACAATCTGGAATATGCCGATTGGAATGCCAAAGATATCTCCAACATGCAGCGGTGAAGTTAATGCTTCTTCAATTATCTCCAGAGTCCAGCCTGTCTCCTCACCCGGGAGTTCGACAAAACCTGAAAGAGTCATTGCTGCGATGCCGCAAACAAGCAAAAATGGTTCCAGATTTTCTTCAATAATGTGTATTTTAAATGGGCCGAGCAATACGGCTAAGAATATTACAAGAAACCCAGCTAAAATTCCTGGTTCAAGAGCCATTACTTTTTTCCTCCTTAAAACTACTATTTTAGAGAATTAAAACCTGTAAAATTCGCCTACTGTTGAACACTTCGAGTTACTAATTTTTTTGCCTTATAAAAGCCTGAGTTATTATATATTCTTCCATAATATATTTTCCCCAGGAATGCAATTGGACTTACACGAGTCCTGGAAAAAATTTAACTTTTTTCTCGAAAAGTATTATAATTTTATTTTTAGAGGGTTATAGAAAGCGTTTTTGATCCGACCGGACTGATAGATATTTAGCGGACTTTTCCAGGTAATTAGTATAAATTTGATTAAGAATAATATCTATATAAAAAAATAAAAGTGAGATACATAGAAAAGATAGAAAAAAAATGAACATAAGATGCCTGCATCCGGGTATAAACCAGCTTCTGGGTATAAACCGGTTTCTGGGTATAGACCAGTTTCTTTCTGAGTTGAATTAAGAAATACTGAGAAAAACCGAAAAAAGAAAGTCTCTTCAAATTTATTAATTTTATACAGGTTGAAAAGAACATAATGGAAACTTAAGTCTACTAATTGTTATCAAAAAGGTTAGGTTAAAATATGTTTCAAATCCAGGATTTTTTATTCTCGTCACTGGATTTGAAACTGGATTTTTATAGTTAAATGGGCAAATTTTGAGCTTATATTCCAAGCACAAAAATGATTACGAAATAGATAGCCATGGCGATAAGTCCCATGGGTACTCCAAGCCTTGCCCATTCCTTACTGGTAATACCAAGCTTGCCTGCGGAAATGATGTTCGGGATATTTCCAGGGATCAGCATTCCGCCTGCAATTAACAGTCCCATAAGTATACTCTTTATCTGGAGTTCACTAAGAGCGGGGCCGATCTCAGCAGCTGCCAGGGTAGCATTATCAAGAATGGCTGAAACCATGTTAACCCAATAAAGAATGCCTGAAGGAATCTGGATAAAGTATTCAAGTATAATGGGCTTGAAACCTTCTCCGAGCAACACGAGCGCTGCGATAAATACGTAGACTTTAACAGCTCTCATTATGACATCCTTTACGGTCTCATTATAATCGGCTGCTGCCATTCCCTGGTCTTTTGGACTGATTTTTCCAAGGAAGAACATTCCAATAACACCAAATGCAAAGATACCCGGAATGATGTAAAGACCCAGCATATTAAATAAGAACATGAAATCCGCATGGTAAGGTTCACCGGCTAATTTTGAGATAGCGATTGTTGAAAGAGGTTCGCCAAGTGGTGTAAGCGCAGCACCAAGCCCGATTGAGAAACATGCAATGATTGTAAGGTCTATCTTGGACTTGCGAGACAGAGGCATTGCATTAACTACCTCAACGAGAATAATCGACGCAAGAATAGCCGACATAACACTGGAAAACAGACCAAGAACAACAATGAGAAGGAAACCTAAAACCTTAACAGAAAGCATATCTGTCAATTTTCGGATTGCTTTGTGGATCGGGGTATGCCATTTGTATATAAGCAAACCAACAACCAGCACTATCTGGAATATACCGATTGGGATCCCAAATATATCCCCAACATGCAGAGGTGCAGTTAATGCTTCTTCGATTATCTCCAGAGTCCAGCCCATTTCTTCGCCTGGAATCTCGGTAAAACCTGAAAGAGTCATTGCTGCTATTCCGCATACAAGCAGAAATGGTTCCAGATTTTCCTCAATAACGTGTATCTTAAAGGGCCCTAATAATACGGCCAGGAATATCACAAGATATCCAATTAAAACTCCTACTTCAAGAGCCATTAATTTTTTCCTCCTATAATTATCAATCTAGACCACAAAATTCTTATAGAGTTCGCATACTGTTGAACTCTTTTAGAGGCTAGAATGTTTTTAGTGTTATAAGAGGTGTTCTATTTAATCCGCCAAAATATATTAGTAGCTAATATATAATCGAGTTTTACATTTTTCTAAAAATTATTATTTTTTCCATTATGGTTTAATCCAAAGCGTACTTTTTGGAATTAAAAAATTTTTAATATATTTTTATGAAATTGAACTGTTCTATGCAATTAATACATTGAGAACCATCTAAAATTATTTATTGTTCAGACTGCTAATGAAGTTTGCAAAAAATAATATTCTCTTCAAATTGAATGGAAAATTTCAGTTCAAAGATAAGAAATATTTCAGCTCAGAGATACGAAATAGTTTTGTGGTCTAGATTGTTGGAATTAAGTAGTCTCTTGAGTTCTTTTTAAACTTTAAAGATTACATATTTTCAGCATATCCGTGAAATTTACTTTCCAATATAAGTTGAAGAGAATATTATGAATTTGTAATCTTTATTTATAATGTATCAAAATCCGTTCCAAAATCCAGCATTTAGTTTACGTTCATTACCGGATTCTGGAACTGAAATGTACAGTTTGATGGGTATGTTTTTGTGCTTATATTCCAAGCACAAAAATAATTCCGAAGTAGATGCCCATCGTGACAAGTCCCATGGGTACTCCGAGCCTTGCCCATTCCTTGCTGGTTATACCAAGTTTGCCTGCAGAGATAATGTTCGGGATATTTCCCGGGATCAGCATTCCGCCTGCAATTAAAAGACCCATAAGGATACTCTTAATCTGTAATTCGCTCATAGCTGGTCCGATTTCAGCGGCTGCCAGGGTAGCGTTATCCAGAATAGCCGATACCATGTTAACCCAGTAGAGTACGGTAGAAGGTATTTGCGTGAAGTACTCGAATATAATGGGTTTGAAACCATCTCCGAGGAATGTCAGAGCCATAATAAACAGATAGACCTTAATAGCTCTCATTACAACATCCTTAACAGTCTCGTTGTAATCTTCGGCTTTCATTCCAGAGTCTTTCATCTCAACTTTCCCAAGGAAGAACATTCCAACAATACCGTAAACAAGGATGCCCGGGATGATATACTTACCAAGCATATTAAATAAGAACATAAAATCGGCATGGTAAGGTTCTCCTGATAATTTTGAGATAGCAATTGTTGAAAGAGGTTCTCCAAGAGGGGTAAGCGCAGCACCAAGGCCTATTGAGAAACAGGCAATAACTGTAAGGTCTATCTTGGATTTTCGTGAGAGAGGCAGTGCATTAACCATCTCAACGAGAATGATTGCCGCAAGAATGGCAGACATTACACTGGAAAATAGACCAAGTACGGCAATAAGGATAAAAGCCATAATCTTAAGAGAAAGTGCATTGGCCATTTTCCGGATTGCTTTATGGATAGGTTCATGCCATTTATAGATGATTAAACCGACAACCAGCACTATCTGGAATATGCCGATTGGAATGCCGGCAATATGCAAAGAAGCCAGCGGAGAAGTCAATGCTTCTTCGATTATTTCCATTCTCCAGCCTGTTTCTGTGCCTGGAAGTTCAACCATACCTGAAATTGTCATTGCCGCAATTCCGCAGGCAAACAGGAATACCTCCAGATTTTCCTCAATAACATGTATTTTAAAAGGGCCGAGCAATACGGCCAGGAATATTATAAGATATCCAATTAAAATTCCTGCTTCAAGAGCCATTACTTTTTTCCTCCTTTACCTTATTATTCTATAGCGTTCCCACAGTAAAGCGAAACTTGAAGAACTGTAGATTTGGAATCCCTCATTGACACCATAATTAATATTGAGGGATAAAATGACCGTATTAACACTGCAATAATTATTGGGGGTATAAAGTACAACTATTAACTGTAGGCATTCAGGTCACAAATACCTGAAGAATTTATATCCTGTCGAACGCTGTGAAATCCCTATTTTTGGACATTATAAAGGCTTTTTCATAATTCCTTCAGAGATATCAGTCTTCATGCAGTTGAGAAAAACATCCGATTTCTCCTCGACTTTTCAAAGAGTTGGTCCGAATTTATTCAGATTCCTGATTTTATTATCAAATGATTAGCATAAAGTTAAGTTTCTCTAACGGTAAGATTAGCCTCTACCTTCCTTATACATGAATGGCAAGAATAAGATACAATAAACGTTATTTTCGTTTATCTGTGAAAATATCCTTTAACTAGAATTAATATCCTGAAGTTTTCTGTTGACCATTCACGTTTTTTCTTCTATAGGGCTATAGAGTTCTTGTAGCTCTAAGATAGCTATATAGTTTGTGGTTTTGTTATTATCAAAAGTAAAAGGCTTAACGTAATAGTACCCAGTTTGAGAATTAATAAAAAAAGAATTTAGTGTCAAAAACAAAAAAGTTATTTATCCTAAATTTTTTCACATATAATCAAATAGTTTTTATATACCTTATATAAGAATTTCATCTGAGGAGATATATAACAGAAATAGTAAGAAAAGATGTTACGGGACATAATAGTATTATTAAGCAAAAAAAATGAAATGTCAGAATAGGAAACAGGTAAAACAAGGTCAGAATAAGGTAAGAAATAGATAGAACAGAATAAGGTAAGAAATAGATAGAACAGAATAAGGTAGAAAAATAGTATAAAAGATAATTTTATAATGAATAGGCAGAGGAAAAAATTAACTCTGCAAAATGTGATTTGTGCTGTCTTGTTTTTTGCTACCGAACAAGTTTTTCTTCCAGTTTCAAGGAAAATCTTGCTTCAAAGAAAATCTTATTCGCGTTTTGCCTGTTATTTTCTCATCTATAAACCCTTAATTGGTCTTTAAAGCTACTTATGTTAAACCACTGTGTCAGTTAACTTTTATTTCAACGGGTTTATCCTCATCAGTACGCCTGAAAGTAACTTCAAGCACTCCATTCTTGTAACTGGCTTTTGCACTCTTCGGATCTACAGGGACAGGAAGATCCACGCCTTCCGAGTATCCGGAAAGTCCGAGGACTTTAATTTCAAGGTGCTGAGCGGTGGCATGCAGCTGGAGATCTTCCTTTTCGACCTCCGGGAACTCTGCAAGTACATGCACTGTGTCCTCGTTTTCGAATATGTCAATTAAAGGTTCTTTTGTTTCTGAGGGAAAGAAGTTCTCTTCTTTTTGAGAGTATTCCGGAACGTTTCCGAATTCCCGGAGTTCGGGCTCTTCCCCCGGGCGATGAATGATAGAAAATCCGTAGACAAAGGGGCCGGATTCTCCCATATCTTCCAGGAGGGCTTCGATAATCTCTTCCAGGTTGTCAAAAAGTTCAGACCCAAAATCTTCAAAGAAATCCTTTCTTTTTCTTATGCCCACCATTATTACCTCTTATTTTCCTCACGCTCCCGAAGGTCACTCAATATTGATTGAAGTTCGAGAACTGGACTCCAGCCTTTTAAAGGTAACTTCCAGGACGCCATTCTTATATGTGGCTCTGGCGCTCTGTGGATCTACCTTTACTGGCAGTTCAACACGTTCGGAATATTTTGGATTCCCATCTAATGTTTCGATGTCAAGTATTAAATCTGTTGCGTTCAGTTGGATATTTTCTTTCTCGATGCCTGGCATCTCGGCAATCACATGGACTGTTTCTTCGCTTTCCAGCACATCAATAAGCGGTTTTCTTATGTCAAGGTAGCGCTTTTCTCCGGTTTCTGTCTGTTCAAACATAGGGATATTCCCAAATTCCCGGATTTCAGGCTCCTCTCCTGGCCTCTGGGTTACAGAAAAACCGTAGACAAACGGATGTTGCCCGAAGTTGTCCGTACTCATGCCCATAGCTCTGCTAAGGCGCTCGAACATTTCTTCCATATCCTGCAGGGGGTCAATTCCGAATATTTCATCGAAAAAACTTCTTCTTTTCCTGTCTCTGTCCATCTTATCACATCGTTATTAAGTTATGCGTATTAAGTTTCTTAAGCGAGTGCTACTCAAATCAATAAAATTGTTAATTAATGGGGCTGCTTTTTGATAAAATTAAAACAGCCGGAGTTTGCCGGCGTATCAGGCAAAGCCTCATTCAGCCTGCAGAAAACTCGGGACTTCCTTCTTTTCTCCTTCAGTTTCCTGCTGTTCTGCTTCGGAAGATTCCTCCTCAAACTCAGTTGAATATCTGGCAAAGAGTTCAGCACTCTTTTCATAGGCACTCAGGGTCTCCCTGGAAGTTGTAGGTTTCACACGGCGGATTGCCCTTTCAAAGTGCTTTTTTGAAATACGAACCCCTCCTGCCTTTTCCTGAATATTCTTCCGATCGACGCCCGGAACGACTATTTCCCTGAGAGCAAGCATTGCAGCTTCCCTGCAGATGCCTTCGATATCCGCACCCACATATCCTTCGGTCATTTCAGCGAGCTCGGAGATTTTTACATCTTCTGCAAGGGGCTTTCCTTTTGTGTGGATCTCAAATATCTTCTCTCTTCCTTCTTTTCCAGGCGGTTTTATGTAAATGAGCCTGTCAAAGCGTCCGGGTCTCAGGAGAGCAGGATCCACCATATCCGGCCTGTTTGTGGCAGCAACTATGATTACATCCTTTAGCTCTTCTATCCCGTCAAGTTCTGTCAGGATCTGGCTGACCACCCTTTCGGAGACGTGAGTATCGGAAACAGAGCTTCTTTGAGGAGCAATCGAATCGATTTCATCGAAGAAGATTACAGTCGGAGCAGCCTGCTTTGCTTTCCTGAATGTTTCCCTTATTGCGCGCTCGGACTCACCAACATATTTGCTGAGCAGTTCCGGACCTTTAATGCTGATGAAGTTAGCCTCACTTTCACTTGCAACGGCTTTTGCGAGCAAAGTTTTCCCTGTACCTGGCGGCCCAAAGAGCAGGATACCTCTCGGAGGCTTTATACTGACAGCCTTGAACATTTCAGGATACTTAAGAGGCCATTCTACAGATTCGATAAGTTCCTGTTTTGCTTTTTCGAGCCCGCCAATATCGTCCCAGCCCACATGCGGGACCTCAATATAGACTTCTCGCATGGCTGAAGGCTCGATGTTTTTCAGGGCTTCTCTGAAGTCCTCTTTGGTAACCACAAGGTTGTCAATTATCTCCTGTGGGATCTCTTCTTCGATATCGATTTCAGGAGTGATCCTTCTGAGGGCATGCATGGCAGCTTCCTTACAGAGTGAGGACAGGTCGGCTCCAACAAAACCGTGGGTTACATCTGCAATCTCCCCCAGGCTCACTTCATCTTCAAGAGGCATGCCTCTGGTATGGATCAGGAGAATCTGCCTCCTGCCGTTCCTGTCTGGTATTCCGATCTCAATCTCCCTGTCAAACCTTCCACCGCGGCGGAGGGCTTCATCAATGGAGTTCGGACGGTTTGTGGCAGCTATGACTACCACTTCTCCCCTGGACTTGAGCCCGTCCATCAGGGAAAGCAGCTGGGCTACAACCCTCCTTTCCATTTCCCCGGTGACTTCACCGCGTTTGGGAGCAATCGAATCGATTTCATCTATGAAAATAATGGAAGGTGCATCTTTCTCAGCTTCTTCAAAGATCTCCCTGAGCTTCTGTTCACTTTCTCCGTAATATTTGGAAACGATCTCAGGACCACTGATTGTAATAAAGTTGGCATCGGTTTCACTTGCGACTGCCTTTGCAATCATGGTCTTTCCCGTTCCGGGTGGGCCATGAAGCAGAACTCCTTTTGGAGGCTCAACACCCAGCTTCTGGAAGAGTTCAGGATGCCTCATAGGCAATTCAATCATTTCCCTGACAAGCTGAATTTCCCGCCTGAGCCCACCTATATCTTCATATGAGATGCCTTCCGGAGCTTTGATTTCTTCAATTGATTTTTCTTTAATGATGATATCAGTATCTTTGGTAACTACAACAGGACCTGCAGGTCTTGTAGATGCAACTACGAAAGTAAGGGGATTGTTTACGGTCTCAACCCTGATCTGCTGACCTTTGTTCAGAGGTCTGCCCTCGATTATTCTCAGGATATAATGTGCACCGCCAACGAGTCTGACGGGCTGTGATGGGGCAAGTGTAACTCTCTGCGCGTGTTTTGCCTGAACCTTCTGGATGGTAACCCTGTCGTCAATTCCAACCTTTGCATTGCTACGCAGGTTTCCATCTATTCTGATCCTGTTCTCCTGTCCGCGCTCGACATTTGGCCAGACAATTGCGTAAGTCTTGGATCTGCCCGAAATCTCGATTATATCCCCGCTTACGAGCCCCATCTCCTGCATCAGACGGGTGTCTATTCTTGCAATTCCCCTGCCCACATCTTTATGATAAGCCTCAGCTACTCTCAAACTAATTTCTTCAGTCATTTATTCTCAACTCCGGTCTCACGTATTTTCCAGTACTGCTGGCTATTTTTAATCGTGTACTCAATAAAGCCCCTTTCTGCAAGGTCCATAAGGTTAGACGTAATAATGCTGGGATGCAGGCGCAGGTTATAGCAAAGGACCGCTGCTGTAGCCTCGTTTTTCAAAAGCTCAAATAAAAGCTCACATTCTACAGGGTTCCTGGCAACCTCTTCGATAGAATCCAGGCATTTGTCCATTAACTCAGTATATTCGGCCTGAAGTTGTTTCTGCATCTGTGCAAGCTCTTCCTGCTTAGTTTTAAGTTCACGTAACCTGTCGCCAAGTTCTAAGAAGAGGCAGGACGATTCATCTCTGGCAGCAGGTTCATTCATGTCGACAGGACCGATTTCCCTTTTTTTTTCTCTGTCAAAATTGATGTCCTGAAGAGCCATCGTATATGCATACGGTGAAACGGATACTTCGAGCCGCATGTTATTTGCAATATTGAAATACTTGCGCCTTTGCTCATCTACACTGCATTCAATCAGCCCTGCCTGTTCCAGGAGGCTCAGGTGACTGATAATCGCCTTAGGTCCTACTCCCAGCCTGCCTGAAATTTCACTGACATAGCAGGGGCGATTTGCAAGAAGCTGGATTATCTTCCTGCGGTTTTCATTCCCCAGGATGTCAAGTAATTTTGCTGGGTCCATTTTTTCCCCTCTGGTGATTGTTGAAATTACTAGCTGTTAGCAATGAGTTTACGATTGTATTTTTATATAATTTTAGAATAATTATTGTGTATTTTAAATTTTATAATTTTAAGCTCAATCTTCCCTGAAGACCACTGAAATCATTGTCCAGTCTCAAGTAAGAAGAGTTAATATATACTCATGTCAGGATTCAGGAAATTCCTGATCAAATTACTAACTATAATACGGGATCAATAGTTAGTAACCATTAGTTATCATTTATCGTATATAAACTTTTCTAAGGGGTTGCAAATATTGCTTATAAGGTATTTAGGAATCCGGATAATTCTAAGAAAAACTCCTTTAGTAACATAGAACCCGCAGAGTTAGAACCAGACAAAAATAGAAAATAGAAAGCCAGGTATTAAAAAGCTAACAGAATAGAAAGCAAAATCATTAAAATTATTGAATAGAGAAAAAAGTATCAAAAATTTGTCTTTAGCATTTTGTTGTTTTATTAAATCTCTGCTTTTACTCATTAAAGCGCTCTAATCATCAGAACCTCATTCCCGTAGTTTGAGGTTTCAACTGTAACCTTCCATGCAGGATAATACGTAGTCTGACCTTTATATCTGTGAGAATAGGCAACAAAACCATTGAAGTAAACAAATTTGACATCAGTAATCCTGGTTCTTCCCAGTGAAAATGCAGGTTGTTCGCCCTTCTGAGTAACGAAATTTCGAATTCTTATCTGCTGGATTATGTAATTACCAGATTCATTGGATCCTGCTGTCTGAAGAGATGCTGTTTTTACAGGTACCAGACCTGCTGCATTATCCGTTAAGTTAAACTTGCTTTCTTCAATCTTGTCACTCCTAACAAGAAAACAGATTTCCCTCATATGGCTACTATTATAAGACCCATTGGAATCAATAAAACTGACGTTCAGGGTATTTGAGGAGGATTTTCCCTGGTATACCGGCAGTTCATCCACAGGTACCAAAGGGACTTCGGCATCAAGGGTTACTCTTTGATTTATAAAGGTATACCAGACCTGGGTAGTTCTTCTGTGAGGCGTATCCTCTCTCATGGGCGGGTAATAATTGAAAGTCTCATAGAATAAAGGAAAAGCATAAAATAATAATGCGATGCCGATAATAACTGCAAGTGTACTTTTCGTATTTCTTTGCATATGCTGACCCCTTCAGGCCGATTCATTCCTGAATGATGCTAGACGTTCGTATTGAGGAGTAAATTCAAAATTTTTGAGCGATGTTAAACATTTAGTTATTTTAGAATAACCTTTTCTCTTTATTTCAGCCTTTCGTAAAGATACGCTATTAAGATACTAAATTGGAGAAGAGATACTAAATTAGAGAAAAGTGATTAAATTGGAGAGTCAATTAAAATAATATAAGAATAGAAAAGATAATGTTGAAAAATCAAGAAAGAAAATTAAAGAGACTGGATACAGATTCAGAATAGAAAGGCTGAAAAAAACAAAGACTCAAAAAATCTCTTTGTTTCAAATTATCTTGCTTCAAATTATCTTGCTTCAAATTATCTTGCTTCAAATTATCTTGCTTCAAATTATCTTGCTTCAAATTATCTTGCTTCAAATTATCTTGCTTCAAATTATCTTGCTTCAAATTATCTTTGTTTCTTTACTCTTGATTCCTTTTTTTATTTTTTTTCTGCTGGTTAAAAACAGAGGGCAGGTGGAGAGCATAAGAGCCTTCTTCCCTGATTGCCATAACAAGTTCTTTCCGTTCAAAAAGTGAATCAAGATTAAGTTCATAAGAGCCGGGTCCTAGAATTCTTACAGACTCAACCCTGTCCCCTTCAGTTTTATTCTCGTTTTCCGAAGACTGCTCCCTATCTTTTTCTTCGAATGCAAGGGCTTCGTCAATATTCCTGACAACCTCGTCCAGAGAGGCTTCAAGGTCAAGTTTTTGTTCTTCCAGAGCGGTTTTTCCCTGGTTTTCCAGACCTTCTGGCTCTTTTTTTACATAGAGGAACTTATTCCAGCCGCAGCTAGGGCAGCCGCTGAGGATTACAGAATCCCCGTCTTCAAAAATTGTTCCGCATCTGGTACATCTATGGGGCATGAGTTCACCAATAATCAATAATACAGACGTAAATGCTAAGCAATTACACACATTTCGCATCTTAGTCAGATGTATACCCATTTTCGCAGTTTAAAGGGTACCTGAATTAATTATGGGGTTTGCTTGTACGAAATAGGATGCCTATATCGCATACCTTAAATGATAACTTAAATAGCTTTAATGAATATGTATATTTGTATTTACAGTTTTTTTATTTAGTGGTTTTAACGAAGACCTGTTTTAGCTGAAGGGTTTTTTGCCCTCTCAGGGCACAAACTTTCTGCGTAAAAGAATAACTATGATTACATATATAGGAACAAACTTTTTATAAAAGTTTCCAGTATTTTTTCCCGCCAATAATATATGAAGTAGTTTTGCTTATTCGATCCATTTCTTCCAGGACTTCCGGAAGCCTGCCAGGTTGAGTAATTTCAAAAACTACCGGGTCAAGGGCATGGTTTACGTAAAGACTGTGTTTAATATCTGAAAGGTTCCAGAGCTTTTCAGGTTCTTTTCTCATGTTTTTTGTCAGAATACTTATCATATCTTCCATAAAATTCCAGGGGTATACAATCCACGCCCAATCTTCAAGACGCTCTCCTACATAATCAGGGTCTATTTTCGAACTCCCCATATACTGTAAAGAGGCAGTCCGCACTTCTTTTGGGCCCATACTATCCACATAAGTTTTAGCGCTGATCATACTTTCCCCGGTATCTACAATATCATCGACAATAAGCACTCTTTTGCCTTCTATTATACTATCCGAGAGAGGATACCGTATATACGGTTCACCTGTGTCAATAGCTGCATCTCCTATGTAATGCTCAATCTTAAGACTGGTCAGGTCGTCAAGCCCCAGGAAATCACACAGTACTCGTCCCGCAAACCAGCCTCCTCTGGCAAGCGCAATGATAATATCCGGTTCATATCCGGAACTTTTGACTTCTCGTGAAATGTTTCGACACAGGTTGTAAATATAATCCCAGTTCGTAAGCACACATCTGAACGATTGTATGTAAAACCCTCCCGGATCCGAAACCCGGTGCATTATCAGGAAATTATACTTTTCAGGAGCACTCGTATTCAGGCTCCTACATTGAGATTATATAATTTAGCACATAGGCTTTAAGTTTTCTTATCTTGTCAAAAAACAACAGGAAAAGGATCTTAAAAAACGCCTTAAAGAAAACTGAGATCTTAAAGTTATAAAGACTTAAAGTTATAAAGAAACTGGAATCTTGCTGACGCATTCTAAAGCGGTTAAAATACTATTTTCAAAAAATCTTTAAATAAAGCAGTAATATACAGCATTCTTAAATAGCAGGCTCAAATGGATTTCCAGAATCAAGAGACGCCAGAATTGTCATTTCTGTGGAGGCTCGAGCCTAAAAAGTGAAAACAATGGATAGAATGTTGATAGAACTGCTCTTTATGTCCCAGAAAAGAAAGGACATCTTACTCCTTCTCAAAGACAGAGGAATGACAATAGAAGAAATTATAGATGTTCTTAATGTTACCCCAACAGGAATGCTCCCACAGATTAAAAAGCTAAAGGATGAGTTTCTTGTTGTTCAGGATGATAGAGAATACAGGCTTACTCCACTGGCAGAGATTCTGGTCGAAAAAATGAAGCCACTCCTTGATACTCTTGAGGTAATAGAAGAACATAAAAACTTCTGGGAAAACCGTGATCTCAGCGATTTGTCTCCTGCCTTTCTTGAAAGACTTAACGAATTGAAACCATATTCTCTTGTAAAACCCGATCCAGATAAACTATTTGAGACTTCTCCGGTATTTCTGAAAAATATAGAGAAATCAAAAAACATACTGTTTTTATCTTCAATATTCCATCCGGCACTCCATGAGATATTCTTGAAAACCGAAGATAAAAGTATTAAAATTACCCTCATAATAACAAAAAGAATTTACGAAAGAATAAAAAGCGACTTTGATGAAGAACTGAAACTTTACCTCGCCAGAAAAAACAGACACCTTTTTGTTTGCGATGCTGAAATGAAAATAGCTATGCTAACAAAGACTGAACGTTTTATGATGGCTGATTTCCTCACATGGAAAGGAGCCTACGACCAGGAGAATATCATAGCTTTTGAGCCCGATTCTCTTAAATGGGCTGAGGAGCTTATTCTTCATTACAGGAACCAGGCTCAGGAGATTAAGGAATAATTCTGACAGAAATATTGCAAAAGAAAGTTAATTCGCGATATTTTTCATTTACAGACGAGAGATGCCACTGATTCTCCTAACAAACTGCTAAATTTATCCATTGAACCCACTATTTTTCGAGTTTATAAGTCCCTTATACTCAGCTCAAGTTCTGACACTGAGTCCAGTCTTTAAATGCCAATTTCCTATATTTTGCCAGTTTCCTGTATTTTATATCTGCAATTTTGTTTGATTTTAAGTTAAAACTGCGAACAGAACTGAAGTTTAAGCAAAGGATAAATTCGAACAGGCTTATTTTTTCATATATATTATAAGGAACCAGAGGGAGATAAATGAAAGGAAGAATAAATGACAAATATGCAATAAATATGAAGTCCGCAAAAAGTGCGAGGCTTATAGTGGTCCTGTTTGCGGTCTTTACAGTTGCTCTTTCCGGTTGTGTTGAAGACGTCGAGGACGAGCAGAACAACACCACCGGGGAAGAATACGAATACGGTATGGCAAATGTAGAAAGTATTGATATTCTGACTCTGGAATCTTTCCCGGTACAGATAAACGTTATAGCAGAAGGCTATTTGCCTGATGGATGCACTGAAATTGATAAGATAAATACCGAAAAGGAAGGAAATAATTTCAATATTACTATCACGACAAAGCGCCCAAAAGATGCGATATGTACTCAGGCAATAGAGAGCTTCAGGGAAACGATTCCTCTTGAAGTCCAGGGGCTCAGCGCCGGAAATTATACTGTGAACGTAAACGGAGTAACAGGATCTTTTGAGCTTGCTATTGATAATACACTTGAGGAGGCACCGAATTCCATGCCGCCAAGGCAGCAGGTAATAACAGAAGCTGGCAATGGGACAGGTATAACTCTTGAAAATGAAGAGACATTTTACCTGAGACTTCAGGAGAATCCAACAACCGGCTATTCCTGGGAGCTTAACCTGAGCGAAGGACTAAGTCTGGTTTCAGATAAGTATTATCCTCCTGAGTCCGGGGAAGGAGAGCGAACTATCGTCGGCGCTGGGGGAGTTCATGTATGGGAGATTAAAGCAGATTCTGAGGGCACCCAGCAGGTGACAGCTGTATACAGAAGATCATGGGAAAATGAAACCGGTACGGAAGAGAGGTTTAAACTTAATGTTGAAGTCGTCTGAAATATGAGTTGTCTGAAATATGAGTTGTCTGAAATATGAGTTGTCTGAAATATGAGTTGTCTGAAATATGAGTTGTCTGAAATATGAGTTGTCTGAAATATGAGTTGTCTGAAATATGAGTTGTCTGAAATATGAGTTGTCTGAAATATGAGTTGTCTGAAATATGAGTTGTCTGAAATATGATCTCAACTTTGTGCCTCTGCCTTTTACAGTCACTAAGGTAAAGCAGCAGAGGCACAGCAGAAGCAAGAAATCCTATTTTGGCCGAATAAGTCTCATTTATAATATTGATTGAAGAGCCAGAGCTTGTTTTAAGTCTTTGAGACAACTGTCGCAGATATACGACGTGCCTATCTGGGTGCACCCGAGTATATTCTCATCTTCTCTGTGCTCTTTCTCTTCCGGATTTCCTGAATAACTCTCACAGTAAACTCCACATTTTACTTCACAATAGGCTCCGCAAAATAAGCATCTGGTCATAGTATAATGTGAGCCTCCGGCTTTCAAATACTTTTCCCGAAAAAGTCTGAATATTGTTATTAGTAGAAGGAAATCCGAAATAAAGCGAGATAAAATTGGATGAGGCTGTGAAGCCTCCTGGTCATACAAGTAAATTGCCCAGATTTTCAGGAAGATTGATTAGCCAGGCGAAAAGTATATAAGTAATCGTTAGTATGTTCTGATAGCTGTCCAGGACAGGAGTGCCTGACCTTAAAACCCTGTAGCGGGGTGGGGTAGCCAGGAGATCCCGACGGGCTCATAACCCGTAGACCGATGGTTCGAATCCATCCCCCGCTATGAGAGAAATTTCAGATAACTCTTTTCCTGAGAAATATCCTCTTTATAAAAATAATCATTAAGCCCTGTAGCGGGGTGGGGTAGCCAGGAGATCCCGACGGGCTCATAACCCGTAGACCGATGGTTCGAATCCATCCCCCGCTATTAAAACGATTTTTTGGAATTACCTTTCCCGTTTTTCGTGCCTATTTCGCGCATATTAATCAGCTACAAAACATATACTCGGATTTTTACTATGCTTCGATTTTTTATATCCGAGCGGTTATTTATATTCGGAACATTCAATCCTATCTGGTGCTTAAATTATACCTTAATATCTTACACACTCTATTATGCCTTTATAAATTTCAAGTATCAGAAACTAAAAGACTTATTAAATAAAGATAGTTTCTAACTATAGAGCAAAATAAAGTAAAAAAGATTAGCTAAAGGTAAAGTAAAAAAAGACCAGCATATTAAAAGTAAAGTAAAAAAAGGTCAACTCTGAATAAAGTAAAAAAAGATCAGCTTCTTATAGATATGAAGATAAAAATCAGAAAAATAACCTTCATTCATATATTAAACACTGAATTCAAGTTATTTATTATTCAAGTTAATTATCCATCCTCAAAATTAAAAGCAGGACGATTCTCATATGGTAATGGAAAAACTGGGAGACTCCCTACAGGGAGCACTCAAGAAACTGATCGGCGCGGGGAGAATTGATGAGCGCACGGTCAACGAAGTAGTAAAGGATATTCAGCGTGCTCTGCTCCAGGCTGACGTTAATGTAAAACTTGTCATGGGGATGTCGCAGAGAATCAAAGAGCGTGCAATGAAAGAAGACCCTCCTGCAGGCATGAATCCGAGGGAGCATGTAATCCGCATTGTATATCAGGAACTGATGGAAATCATCGGTAAAGGGGCCGAAATCCAGCTCAAACCGCAGACGATCATGATGGTAGGACTGCAGGGAAGCGGAAAAACCACAAGCGCTGCAAAACTTGCCCGCTATTTCCAGAGAAAGGGGCTCAAAGCAGGTGTTGTTGCCGCAGATACTTTCCGTCCCGGAGCTTACCACCAGCTTAAGACTCTCTCTGAGAAGCTTAACGTGGGTTTTTACGGGGAAGAAGGAAACCCGGATGCCGTAGAAATTACCAGAAACGGGCTTAAAGCGCTTGAAAAATACGATATAAAAATAGTGGATACTGCAGGCAGGCACGCCCTTGAAGCTGACCTGATAGAAGAAATGGAGAGAATTCACGCCGTTGCAAAACCTGACCATAAGTTTATGGTTCTGGACGCAGGCATAGGGCAGCAGGCAAGCCAGCAGGCTCACGCTTTCAATGATTCCGTAGGAATCACAGGTGTTATCATTACAAAACTGGACGGGACAGCAAAAGGTGGTGGAGCACTTTCAGCCGTTGCCGAAACAAAGGCTCCGATTGCCTTTATAGGAGTTGGAGAAACTCCGGAAGACTTTGAGAAGTTCGAAGCCGACAGGTTCATTTCAAGGCTTCTCGGAATGGGCGACCTCAAGAGCCTTATGGAAAAGGCAGAGGAGAGCCTGAGCGAGGAAGATGTCAATGTTGACGCCCTTATGCAGGGGCGCTTCACCCTGAAAGACATGTACAAGCAACTCGAAGCAATGAATAAAATGGGTCCCCTCAAGCAGATTATGTCAATGCTCCCTATGGGCATGGGAGGACTGGGAGGCGTGAAATTATCAGATGAGATGTTCCAGGCCACCAGTGACAAAATGAAAAGTTACAAAGTCATCATGGACTCAATGACAGAAGATGAAATGACGGACCCAAAAATTATAGGCGGCTCAAGGATTAAAAGGATCTCAAGAGGTTCCGGATGCAGCCCCGAGGATGTCAGAGAACTTCTGAAGTACCACAAAACGATGCAGACGGCTTTGAAGGGCTTTAGAGGTGGAAAATTCAATATACAGAAAATGATGAAGAAGAAGATGGGGATGTAATATCCCCGAGTTCTCTTTTAGTTTTTGACTTGATATTCCGAGTTCTTTTTATTTTCTGATTTAATAACTGGACTATTTTGTTAATTAATAAATTTTGATTATTAGTTAGTTTTGATTGTTAGTTAGTTTTGATTGTTAGCTGATTTTGATTGTTAGCTGATTTTGATTGTTAGCTGATTTTGATTGTTAGCTGATTTTGATTGTTAGCTGATTTTGATTATTACTAATCCGGATTTATTGCCGATCTTTAAAGGATCAGTACCAGAAAGGATCAGTACCAGTTCAGATCAGTACTGGTCACAGGCTTCAAAGAAATTCATCAGCAACTCTTTTCCCTTCTCGGTGTGAGAAACCTCAGGATGCCATTGGACACCATAAATCGGTTTTGTCGGGTGGCACATGGCTTCAATTTCACAGACTTCTGAGCGGGCAAGATGGATAAACCCTTCAGGAAGAATAGCTACTTCATCAGCGTGGGAAGCCCATACAGTTGTTTTTGGACCAAGTCCTCTAAGTATATCATCCTCTTCGAGAATCTCTATTTCAACCTCAGCATACCCTCCTTTTTTGCCTGCATGGACATGTCCTCCGTAAGCGAGGGCAATTGCCTGATGCCCGAGGCAGATCCCAAGGATAGGGATATCAATTTCCCGCACATAATCAAAACAGAGACCTGCCCTTTCCATTTCTGGTCCTCCGCTCAGGATCAGCCCGTCAGGCTCTTCTGCCAGAATATCCTCTATAGGGGTTGTATTGGGAATAATTTTAGTATCCATGTCAAGGTCCCGGACAGCCCTGTGAATAAGGTGGCAAAACTGCCCGTAGTTGTTCACAACAAGGATTTTTAATTCTCTCATAATTCCTTCCGTTCCTGTTTACAAATATAAAATGGTTCTCATGCTCTGAGCTTATTCTATTAGCCCTTGTTATCCTATTTTAATTCTTGTATCTTCCTGGCATTAGCTCAGCACTTCCTTAATATCAAATAGCCACTGGATATACAAACCGTCAAATAAGAGAAAACCTTAAAACTGTGCTTAGATGTACATAGATGTACAAAATAGTCCAATAGTTGCTTTATAAATTCAAAGTACCAAAGATCGAACCAGAAGTATGGCTTGAAAAGTTTTAAATAGAAGGGTGTGCTAGTATGTCACACACTAGCACAGTAGATTAAGTATACAATAAACTAAACGGACTTACAGAGGAAGTTAATCAATTTAAATCCAGAGGAATGGAAATGTCAGAAATTGGCAAAAAAATACGCATCGAAAGGCTGATGAATCGAGAGAGCAGAAACATGGTCATTATTCCAATGGACCACGGGATATCTGACGGACCTATTGAAGGGCTTATTAATATTACCGATACAGTTAATAGGGTTGCCGAAGGAGGTGCAAATGCAGTCCTCATGCAAAAAGGCATGGTCAGGTACGGGCACAGAGGCTACGGCCATGATATCGGGCTTGTTGTGCATATAAGCGCCTCATCTGTCCTGAGCCCGGACCCCAACGCCAAAGTGCAGGTCTGTACCGTTGAAGAAGTAATAAAAATGGGAGCTGATGCAGTTTCCATGCATATCAATATAGGGTCCGATACGGAAGCCAACCAGCTAGAAATGCTTGGAAAGATCTCAAGGGACTGTACGGAATGGGGAATGCCTCTTCTTGCTATGATGTACCCCAGAGGCAAAAAGATCACAGACCCCCATGACCCTGTAAATGTGGCACATGCTGCCAGAATCGGAGCCGAACTCGGGGCTGACGTTGTAAAAACAGTATACACCGGAGACCCGGACACTTTCAGGGATGTGGTAAGAGGCTGCCCTGTGCCCGTAGTAATAGCAGGTGGGCCGAAAACATCAACAGACATGCAGCTTCTTGAAATGATTGACGGAGCTATGGAGGCTGGAGCAAGAGGAGCTGCAATAGGAAGAAATGTTTTCCAGCACAAAGATCCTGTCAGGCTGACCAGGGCTATCTGCGAAATCGTGCATCACAGAAGACCTGTAGAAGAAGCTCTGGAGCAACTGAAATAAAAGAATACTTGGCAGTATTAAGAATTAAAACTAAGTTGGAAATGAGAACCTCAATTGAATGAAAACCTCAGTTGAGAAAAATTTCTAAATGGAGATGCCGGAGCAAGTTGCCGGAGAACATCCCGGATTAAGGTCCGGAATAAAAACAGAACTTTGAACGGGGTTGAAAACCTTTGAAGAAGAAAAGCGTCTGGATAAAAGCCGATGAAGGCGGATGGGAAGAACAGAAGGATAGGATCACGACAGGCCTGGAATCCGGAGCCGACTGTGTACTTGTAAATCCGGGAGATGTAGGAAAGGTAAGAGAACTCGGAAACATTACAGTCGCAGCCTTTGCCCGCGACAACAGGTCCGGAGCTGACATCGTGGTCGTGGGAAAGAGAGGAGAAGGTGACGGGACAAAACCCCTGCCAAAGGAAATCCCCGGTTCTTTTGATGTAAATGCGGCAACCCTGCTTACTGACAAAGGTGTGACTGTAGGCGGATATGTGGTCATAAAGGACAAAAATTATGAACATTTCGCAGCCGAAATGGGAAAAATTTGTGATTATCTGCTCGTTACCGGCACGGACTGGAAAGTTATCCCTCTTGAAAACCTGATAGCTGATCTCCAGCGCGAGAAGGTAAAGATCATCTTTGGAGTAAAAAGTGCTGAGGAAGCAAGACTCGCCTTCCAGACTCTGGAAGCAGGAGCTGACGGTGTCCTTCTTGACAGCGGGAACCCTCAGGAAATAAAGGATACAATAAAAGCTGCACGGGAACTTGAAAGCGAAAGTGCGGAACTCGAATCTGCAGTTATAACCAGGGTAGAACCCCTTGGGATGGGAGACCGCGTCTGCGTGGATACATGCAATCTTATGCAGCGCGGAGAAGGCATGCTTATAGGTTCACAGGCCAGCGGGATGTTTCTGGTAAATTCTGAGTCCGATGACAGCCCTTACGTGGCAGCCCGCCCATTCAGGGTAAATGCAGGTGCCGTTCATTCTTACATTAAAATTGGAGACAAAACCCGTTATCTTTCCGAACTCCAGGCAGGAGACACCGTAACTATTGTAGACTCAAAAGGAAAACAGAGGGAAGGTATAGTTGGCAGAGTCAAAATTGAAAGCCGCCCACTCATGTTAATTGAAGCAAAAGCCGGAGACAGGATTTTAACTGCGATTCTGCAAAATGCCGAAACCATCAAGCTCGTAGGAAAGGATGGAACACCTATTTCGGTTGCAAAACTCAAGAAAGGAGATGAGGTTCTGGTTCGCCTCGAAGAAGGAGCCAGACATTTCGGCAAAAAAATCGAAGAGACAATCATAGAGAGATAAACCAGAAAAACTGAATAACGGACAATAATAGTGTAACAATAACAGTGAGTGTAACAATAACAGTGAGTGTAACAATAACAGTGGATTATCTATTATTTACCATGACTAATTATTCACTCCCGGACCTGGAGAAAGCATGACCCGCATAGGCTCATTTGACCTTGAAAAAAGAGCTGCAGTTGTCGCAGTAATCCTTGAAGAACCTCTTGAAACCTCAAAGAAGGCAGCCGAAAAAGGAGCTGATATTCTTGAAATTCGGCTGGATTTGCTGGGAATCAGGGATCTGGATAAAGCTGCAGAAACGGTCAGGAAAATAAAATCCGGAACCGGGATTCCTGTAATCGTTACCAATCGTTCCGGGACAGAAGGAGGGAAATGGGAAGGAAAGGAGGAAAATAGGACAGGACTTCTTGCAGAACTTCTTTCTTTTAAAGATGGCCCGGATGCTATTGATATCGAACTTTCTGCCGACAGGAAAGCTCGAGATAAAGTTATAAAGGCAGCTAAAGACAACGGGAAAACCGTAATCGTCTCTTCTCACGACTTTTTAAAAACCCCTTCTTTACAGGAAATGAGAACAACTCTTGAAGAAATGTTTCTTGCAGGGGCAGATATTTCCAAACTCGCAGTAATGCCCCAGTCGATGGAAGACACCCTTAATCTGCTCAGGGTTACTCTGGATTTTAAGGATAGAGGAAGACCGGTATGTACCATTGCAATGGGCAGTCAGGGAAAACATACAAGGGCGATTTCCCCTCTGTATGGCTCAGTCCTGATATATGCTTCGATAGAAAGCGATGCAGCCGTAGCTCCCGGTCAGCTCCCGATAGATGAAGTAAAGAAAATAATGGGAATGCTAAAATGAAGCAAGTTTTTGGTGTATTTGGAGACCCTGTTGGTCATTCTCTTTCCCCTGCCATGCATAACGCAGCTTTTTCAGCTCTTGGTATGGACTGTATTTATCACGCTTTCAGAGTTACTCCGGAAAAGCTGGAAAAAGCAATCCTTGGAGCCGAAGCTATGGGATTTGGAGGGCTTAACCTGACAGTGCCCCTGAAAGAAAAGGCTTTAAAACTTGATTTCATCAGTCCTGATCCCCTTGCAAAAAGAATCGGAGCAGTAAATACCGTGGTCTTCGGGAAATCAGGAGAAATCCAGGGATATAATACCGACGGAATTGGGGCAAGGCAGGCACTTCTGGATAGTGCAGTGGAAATCACGGGGTCGAAAATAGTGGTTGCAGGGGCAGGAGGAGCGGCAAGAGCAGTTGCTTTTCAGCTTGCAGCCGATGGAGCCGAAATCACGGTAGTAAACAGGACAGAAGAGAGGGCAGTCGAACTTGCAAGAGAGATTTCTGCTGCACCCCTTTCAGGAAAAATAAAAGGTACCGGACTCTCAGGATTAAAAGAACTGCTGCGGGATGCAGATGTTTTGATCAATACCACAACTCTCGGAATGCACCCAAACATGGATGCGGCCATTGCGACAGCAGAAGAGCTTCACAGTGACCTTACTGTTTTTGATATCGTTTATAACCCGCTTGAGACCAGGCTTTTAAGGGAAGCAAGGGCTGCAGGAGCAAAGACCATAAGCGGGGTATTGATGCTCGTCTATCAGGGAGCAGAAGCTTTCAAACTCTGGACAGGAATCGAACCTCCGGTTGAGCTTATGAAAAAAACCGTAGTGGAGGCTCTGCAGGCTTGAAAACGGACTCTGAAACCGGAAGGACAAGGGAAAAAGATCATTGCCACCCCATCTGTCCGAACCAGAACCAGCCTGAAATCCGGATACGGATCCCTGATTTAGAAGAAAAGAAATCCGGAAAAACGAAGGTTCTTATCCTTGGCGGAACAGGAGAGATGGGGCAGTGGTTCACACGTTTTTTTAAAGAAAGAAGTTACGATGTCACTGTCTGGGGAAAAGGCGGCAAAGTTGAGATTGCCAGGAAGCTGGATGTACCTTTTGCTTCGGACCTTGAG
Source organism: Methanosarcina hadiensis (assembly GCF_046529725.1). GTDB lineage: Archaea > Halobacteriota > Methanosarcinia > Methanosarcinales > Methanosarcinaceae > Methanosarcina > Methanosarcina hadiensis. Next base: position 3,679,958 of record NZ_CP136241.1, read on the forward strand.
GCAACTATCCCTGAAAGTGATATAGTAATAGTATCCGTTCCAATTAATGCAACAGAAGAAACCATTGCAGAAGTCGCCCCAAAGATGAGAAAGGGCAGCCTTCTTATGGATTTTACCTCTATTAAAGTAAGGCCTGTTGAAGCCATGAAAAAGTTTGCGCCAGGGGATGTTGAGATTCTTGGAACTCATCCTATGTTCGGTCCGACAATTCCCACAATAAGGGGTCAAACCGTAATTCTCGTCCCGATAAAAGGGCGCTCGGAAAAATGGTTTCCGGTAATCAGGCATCTTTTTGAGGGGAGCGGCGCGCACGTTGAGATCACAACTGCAGAAGAACACGACAGGCTTGTTTCAGTAGTGCAGGGGCTAACTCATTTTGCTTATATTACTATAGGGACAACAATTGACAGGCTTGATTTTGATATCAAAAAGTCCAGAAAATTCGTAAGCCCTGTTTACAGTATAATGCTTGATTTTGTGGGCAGGATCCTGGGCCAGAACCCTTACCTCTATGCCCTGATCCAGATGGAAAATCCGGGCGTCCCTGAAGTGCATGAGGCATTCATAAAAGAATGTGAGGAGCTTTCCGGCCTTGTAAAGGCGCATGATGAAGAAGGATTTGTAAGGAAAATGAAAGCAGCTGCCCGCAAATATGATGATACAGCTCATGCCCTGCGCAGGTCGGATAAACTGATTAACTCCAGAATAAACGAATATGAAACTGTCCTGAATTCCATAGGGAAAGTCTGCGGTTTTTCTCACATTTATTCCGGAAACATCCATGTGGGCAGGCTGGAAAAAGTGGGACCGAATGAGATAGTTCTTACTAAACTTACCTCAAAAGGTACTGCTCCGCATATAAAAAACAACTTTATTAAACTCAAGCTCGAAAACCTTCGCCTGCTTTCGGAATTCGAACTGAGTGAATGGAGAAAGGAGAACTTAAATCATTCTGTCAGGGATATTTCAGTCCTGGTTCCAGAGGGTGCAAACCCTGAGGTTATCCTTGGAGCATTGGATACAAATAAACATCTTGTAGACTGTCAGATTAGTGATATTTACAGCCTGGGAGAGGAAAAAGTATCTAAAAATAAAGAAAGTAAAACCGCAAAAATGGGAGTAACTTACAGGATAATTATATTTGGAGACTATAATGCAGATTCTGTCGAGACTGAAGTAATATCCCTTCTTTGTGGGCTTGGTTGCCGGATAAGAGAGAAAAACCTGAAGCTCAGGAAATAAAAGTTCTTCCTCTTTGCTGGATTAGTAAAAAGAGAAATACATATAAACAATTAATAGATAGAAATTATAATGTCCCAGGTTAAATGGAAAATTTCTCTTTTATTTACTCTTATCACTCTTTCTATATTTTTTTCGCTTCTTTTAAGCGGTGATGAGTTTACGGAAAGGATGGGAAATACGACAAATACTCCAGCAGTAGCCGGAGATTCGGGAGAAAATCGGATTGCATATCTCATAAGCAGGCTGGAAACTGGCGAAGACAGTGAAACAAAGCTAAACGCCGCAACCGAGCTTGGCAAACTCGGAGAACCAGCAGCTGATGCTCTTGTTGAGAAAATAGGGGCTGAAAACTCGGGTTCCGGGGAAGAAATAAAAACTTACATGTATCTCGCGCTTCTTGCAACCGGAGATGAAAGAGCAGCAGATATTCTTTCAGTAAACCTTGGGGAAGGAGCTTCAAATCCACCTGAGGCCGATGGAACACAGGGCAGGGAAGAAGTACCGGAAGAGATTTTGCTGGCTATAGAAGCAAAAGATAAAGCAATGCGGGAGAGCCTTGCAAGGTCTTTAAACAGTGAATACAGGAACAATACGGATCTTCTTGAGGAAGCCCTCAAGGCAGAGGAACAGAATTCTACTCTCTATACCGCCTTTGTACTTTCAAATTTTGAGCACGAAGAATCAGGAGATGAGACTGAAATACTTCTTCAAGCTCTTAGAAGCGAAAAAGGATACGTAAGAGTTGCGGCTGCAATGGCTCTTGGACATAAAAAGGAAACAGCTGCGACGGATTCCTTAATGAAGATGATTATCCAGGATTATCCTCTGGCCGGACACAGTGCAGTGATGGCTCTTGGAGAGCTGGGAGATGAAAGGGCTACAGGCACCCTGATGAATGAATTGAAAAATAATGGAAAAGATTACATCAGGAGCAGTACTGCAATCGCTCTTGGGAAATTAGAAGCAGAAGAAGCTGTTCCTTACCTGATAGAAAGATTAAGAGACACAAGAGCCTCGGTAAGGAGTAATGCAGCCCTTATACTTGGAAAAATGGGAGACAAATCGGCAGTAGAGCCCCTGATAAACGTTCTCGAAAGTGGAAAGGAAGCTGAAGGAAGAAGAAAAGATAATTTAAATACAGGTGTAGATGTCCGAAAGAGCGCTGTCCTTGCTCTTGGAGGGATAGGAGGCACCGAAGCTACAAAAGCATTGATTGGCGTAGTAAATGATGATGGAGAAATACTGGAGGTAAGGGTAGCTGCAACTTCAGCTCTTGGAAATATAGGAAGCCCTGAAGCTATAGACACCCTTAAAACGGTATTTGACAATAAAAGTATGAGTATGAATATAAGGAATGGAGCTCTTCTCGCCCTTGGAAAGACAGAAAACCAGGAAGCTGCAGGGTTCTTTATAGAAAAAATAGGAGATAAAGACTTTGGAGTAACTGCCAGAGAGGCCCTTACTGGCATGGGAGAAACAGCGGTTGAGCCTCTTATAGAAAACCTGAAAACTGAAGACCAGAAAGTCAAGGATGAGACCGCTCTGATCCTTATTGAAATTGGGGATCCGAGAGCAGTTAAACCCCTTATTGAGGCTTATAAGTAATTAAAAATCATAAAAGCCCGACAATTTAAAAAAGCGGCTGGAATAGCCGCATCCTTTTTTCAAATATTTTTGTTATTGGAATATTTTGCTTAGAATACACTTTTCTATATTTTTGTTCAGAGTACTCTTTTCTGTATTTTTGGTCAGAATGCTCTTTTCTATATATTCGGTGATTTTGAAAACAGGTTCCCTCTGGAATAAGTTCCAGAAGGCAGATCAAATCAAAGCCAGATCAAATCAAGCTGACAAGCTCTTCCAGTGCAGCCTTTGGATCTCTGGCTTTTACTATTCCCGAAGCCAGAAGCACTCCTACCGAGCCAAGGTCAAGAGCTGCCCTGAGATCTTCACCTTTTGAAATTCCGGCGCCGCAAAGGACTTTTACGTCAGGATTAATTTTTGCCACAGCTTCAACCGAGCCGCTAACAACTTCAGGGTCAGCTTTTGAGACTGGAATTCCGCTGCCTATAAGCTCCGGGGGTTCAATTGCCACATAATCCGGGCCAAGCGCTGCTGCCGCTGCGGTTGTTGGGACGTTGTTAGTGCATATTACCGATCTTAGCCCGAATTCTTTTGCTGCCTTTAAAGAGGCTTCAATTTCTGCAAGAGTAAGGCGCCTTTCAGAGTGATTTATAAGAGTTCCGACAGCTCCTGCCTCTTTTATGCATTTTCCGAAAACGTGACCCGTAAAGCTCCCTGCTCCTATACCATCCAGATGCTGGGAGAAGACCGGAAGTTCAACTTCGGAAGCTACCCTGTAAATGTCAGGGAGCTGAGGAGCTACTGCAATCTTAATACCTGATTCTTCGGACACGGCTTTGCAGGCTTTTGCAATCTCAACCGCTCCCTTCCCTGTGCCCTGTGCATAGGTCTTGTAGTTCAGTAAAATGAATGGTGAATTCAAGGAAGATGCCCTCCTGAGAAGTGAAAAGAAAATGAAAGGAAAAGCGTGAAAATCCACGCTTTCTCTGATATTATCTGCCGGAGGTTTTGCCGTAACTTTACTACTTCGCTTTGTTAGCTGTTTTTAGCATTTTCTACAAAAGCCATATCAGCAGTTTTCCGGCAACTCTTTTAGGGAAGTTTTTAAAGCCTGCTCAGAAGTCTGTCATAACCCTGAACTGGTCAATTTCTGGCTTGTTAAGGCTGTTGATGAACTGTTCAGCCATTTCCCTGACGTCTTTAGCGTTGGTAATAGCCCTGCCGACCACAAGGATGTCAGCACCCTGACTGAGGGCTACAGGCACCTTGTCCAGACGGACTCCGCCTGCAACTGCGACAAGAGCTCTTGGAGCGATCTTTTTGATTTCTGCAATATTGCCCCAGGCGTGTTCTGTGCCTTCAATATCGATTCCGCGGTGGAGTTCAATGACATCGGGCATAACTTTTAGCTGCTTTAAGACAGAGATCGGATCGTGCTGGTTAAGTGTGTCCATAACCGCGTAGATTCCTGTCTTGTGAGCTTCCTCAATGAGCTTGTCAATAGTACTGATAGGTGCAAGAGCTGAGACTACAATAGCATCACCTGCAGCATCTGCAACCATTCTGGCTTCAAGGTTTCCGGTATCCAGAGTCTTTAAGTCAGCAACAATGAAGGCATCCGGCCTTACTCCTCTGATCTTGGAAATCACGTCAGTACCGTAGCGTTTGATAAGAGGCGTACCTGCTTCGATAATGACGTGGTCGCTCTTCGGGATTTCTGAGATAGCCGAAAGCACAAACTCAAGGTTCGGGTTGTCAAAAGCAATCTGCAGGTACGGCGGGTCCCAGAGCCTTGTGACTTTGAATCCCATGATAGCGTGTGTGGACTTGTTGCTTTCCTCAAGCACTGTGTCAATATCCGGGAAGCCTTCAAGTGCTCTTTTGATTGCGAGCTTTGTGGCTCCGTAGTTATACCTGTAGATTTTATTGTAGTCCTGGGCTTCAGGGTGAATAAAAACGCTTGCCACAATAACAAGGTCTTCAACCTGGTCCTTTGGAATCACGCCTTCTTCTACAGAGTCTGCTACTGCTTTTGCAACAGCTGACTGGGCAGGCCCGAAAATCCTTGCTGCCTGATCCATATTTTTCACAGTAACCTTCGGGATAATAAGGGTTGAAGGCTTTGGCGGCAGGTTTGGCCTGATAACTGAAAGGAGAGGGGTGTGCCCGGCTGAGAGCTGAGTAAGGCCGTTTGCGAAAGCCTGTCCTACAGGACCTCCCTTGTCTCCTATCATCAAATCAACATGGGCGAGTTCAGAACCCTGCCCCATTAATGCTTCTCCTATTTGAAACATGTTTAACCTCGTGAAAATGGTAATGTGAGATGCAAATTACTCATAATATATCATACTGTGCAGAGTATTGATAATTGCATGTAAAGCATGATAACTGTGCAGCTTAAACGACTCTGTTACCAGATTAAGTGATAAGATAACCTTTTGCCAGCTTAATGCCATCTTTATATAAAAAATCTCGTATTCCCATAACAGTTCTTCATTATGTACAGTGCCTTATGAATTCGATTCTAAATTTAAATAGTTATAGAAAATCTTGATTAAAGGAGAATTTTAGGGCACATATCATTTAGAATACAAACTCCGCATCTGGGGGAAACAGGCCTGCAGACATTTTGCCCGAATTTAACAAGTAATATATTTACGTTTATCCAGTATTTTTTCGGCAGGACATTTTTTAATTCTATTTCTGTATCCTCAGGGTTTTTTGTCACTACCAGCCCAAGCCTGTTAGAGATCCTGTGGACATGAGTATCAACGGCAAGGGCATCTTCTTTAAGGAACGCATGGGCAAGTACGCAGTTAGCTGTTTTCCTGCCTACCCCCGGAAGTTTAAGGAGAGTTTCCATTTCATCTGGAACCCTGCCATTGTACTCTTCCAGTAGAATTCGGGAAATCTCTTTTATCCTTCCGGCTTTGACCCTGTAGAAACCAACATCTTTTATAAGCGTTTCAATTTCCTCGACCTCAGCTTCAGCCATTTCCTCGGGGGTTGAAAATCTTTTGAAAAGCTTCTCTGCTGCAGGATACGTTACATCGTCCCTGGTCCTGTGCGACATGACAGTAGAGATTAATGCAAAAAAGGGTTCCCGCATGTCTACAGTACAGCCATCGGGATAGAGTTCGAAAAGCCTCCGCATGAGTTCATCAATGTCCATGCCCAGAATTAGTATCCTCCTGATATAAAAATGCCAGATTAAAGAGTAATCGCGTTATCAATGAAAAGATAGAGAAAATTTCTATAGAGAAGTCTAAATTAAAAAAACCAGAGAAGGGGAGAAAGAGATATGGAAAAATTTAGATAAAAATTTGAGATAAGGTATAAAGGAAAATTTCAGGAAAGAAATAGAAAGTATTTATGAAGCCAAGGTCCGGATTCGAACCGGAATGGTATCGCTCTGCAGGCGATTGCGTAGCCGCTCCGCCACCTTGGCACAAAGTGGATTCGTTTAAAGCACTTAATTGAATATATAGTTTTAGGTTGGGCTGGTTTTTAAGAAGAGAAAAGCCAAGATCCGGATTCGAACCGGAATGGTATCGCTCTGCAGGCGATTGCGTAGCCGCTCCGCCATCTTGGCATTTTTGAACATGTGTTAGTCGTGTAGATGCAATTAAAGTAATTTCTTATATATAAATATTTAGCTTGAAACAGCAATCTGAACGAACTGAGAGCCACATTAAAAAATAAATTATAGACTCCAGAATGGAGATAAAAAAATTAAACATTAGATAAAAGTGTCAGATATGGCAACTGTGCTGAAAATCAGTAATGCCAGAATCATAACAAGTAAGAAGCCCACTAAATAAGGCAGGACTACGGCTATTGCGGATCTCCCCATGCTTATATTGTGTACAAACATGCCTCCGACAATATAGAGGTATATTCTATAAAGGCCGACAATGAAGCCTATAATAGGAATCCAGGAAAGTACCTGCACTGCAGTTGCATAAGACATAAATCTTACAGTGCCCTCATAAGTTCCGGTTCCTCCAAGCAATTTATAAATAAGATAGAGCACTGCGGCTCCTATAAAAAGAGAAATGATACCCATAATAGGAATAGAGATTGCAATCGTAATTATTGTGGAAAAACCGAATCCGCGAACTCCCATACCACCATACATATCCTCCATCATTCCGCGGTTGAAAATCGCAATTAAAAGCCCGTATATGATATAACTGATTGCTGCAAAGGTCAGCGGTTCAGCATATCCTCCGGTCGTTGGCATTTTTCTGTAAAAATCAGAGGGTCTTTGCATAACTTCTTTCCATGTTTCGATGTAATCCATAGTATATCCCAATCAAAAATATACTCGAGTTGTATTTAAAGGTATATTAAAAAAGGAACACTACTTTGAATAATCAGGGCATTTCAGACAGGAAAAAACAGGATGTGATAGAATTTGTTAAGGTTCTTCACATCGGTACATTAAAACAGACAAATACTTCACTCGTTATTTTAGTCGCCTCTGACCTCTCTACACTGCTGCTCACTTACTGTCCCACAGGTCAATAAATTCAGTGCTTCAAATATACCTTCACCTGGACTTATTCCTTTTAGAGCACATTTTTTCACAAAGCGGTCGTAGAGTTCTTCGTTCTGGCTTTTTATAAAGTCGCATATCTCGGATATGAATCTGTCAGTTAAGAATACCTCTTCTTTATTTACCCAGCTTTCGACCGACTCAATCAGGTATTGGCGCAGAGGTTTATCCTTTCCTATATCACTCAGACTCACAAAAGCACATTCATCAGCACCTAATACCCACTTTTCAAGCTTAAAATCAAATATATCTCTACTCTCAGTGTCACTCATAATGATCCTCCACAAATAATAAGAGACTTCATAATATTTAAGAATTTTAGACAATTTTTATAAATTTAGTGGGATAAAAGAGAGATAGAAACTGAGAATGCTTCCAGAAACCAGCTAAATGGCTAAAAAATATAATAGAATAATTATAAATCATGCAAACTATAATTCCTTTGTCTGGGGGTTTATTTATGAAAGGAAATGAGAAAATCATCGATAGCCTGAATGCTCTTCTGGCTGATGAATTGACCGCTATAAACCAGTACTTTCTTCATGCTGAGATGTGTGAAAACTGGAATTACCACAGGCTGGGTGAGGTAATCGAGAAGCGATCTATTACCGAGATGAAACATGCAGAAAAGCTGATTGAACGCATTCTTTTCCTTGAAGGAAAGCCAATAGTTAGCAACCTGAATGAAGTTCATATTGGCGACGAAGTGCAAAAAATGCATGAATATGATCGCCAGGCCGAAGAAGAATCAATTAGAGCTTATAACGAAGCCATCCGCTTAGCAACAGAAATGGGGGACAACGACACCAAAACACTTCTTGAGTCATTCCTTAGAGATGAGGAAGAGCACATAGACTGGATAGAAGCCCAGCAGGATCAGATCAATCAGATAGGTATCCAGAACTATCTGGCACAGCAGATCCGTGATAAATGAAGGAATTACTATGACTTATTACGCCTCAAATATGCTTAAGTGCTTTAGTGTTAATTATAAATTGTAAAAACTATAATTTAATTTGAATCGGGGGTTATTTATGAAAGGAAATGAACAGATGATTAAGCATCTAAACGATCGTTTAGCTGAGGAATTGACTGCTATCAACCAGTATTTTGTCCACGCTGAGATGTGTGAGAACTGGAATTACGAGAGGTTGGGCGAGGCTATCGAGAAGCGGGCTATTGTTGAAATGCGGCATGCTGAGAAGTTAATTGAGCGCATCCTGTTCCTTGAGGGAAAGCCTATAGTTAGCAACCTGAATGAAATGACCATTGGAGACTTTGTGCCTGAAATGCATGAGAGTGACCGGAGGGCCGAAGAAGGAGCTATAAAAGGCTATAATGAAAGTATCCGTCTGGCAACCGAGATAGGAGATAACGACACAAAAGTACTTCTCGAGTCTATCCTCAGAGAAGAGACAGAGCATATCGACTGGATAGAAGCCCAGCAGGATCAGATCAATCAGGTTGGTATCCAGAACTATCTGGCGCAGCAGATCCGTGAATAAAATGGCAGCCTGAAAATTTACTTTTTTTAGATATCTTTGGGGACCGTTGGGACCGTTGAAAGAGCTCCTGAAAAGAGAGTGAAGTTTCAGCTATATCTCAGTGCCAAATTACAGTGCCCCAAGAGATATCTATCCTGGTAAAGCCCTTGAGAGAAGTTTGTAAAATATTCATTTTTTAGGACTATTTTAAGGGACTTTTAAGAACTATTTTAGTTAGAAATTTCTTTACGCCGAGGCGTAAAATTGAAGAAAGATTAGAGGAAGTTATGCAAATAATATTCAAACAAAATATAATTTAAAGATTAGTAGAAACAAATATAGAAGCAGATCAGGAAAAGTTTCAAAAATCAATTAAAAACAATTAAAAAAAACAATTAAAAATTAGTTAAGAATTAGAGATATTATAAGGTGAATTTGGCAGGAAAGAAAAATATTCGAGAAAACCAATCAAAAGTAATTCAAAAAATTAACCAAAAATCAATTCAAAAGATTAGAGTATTAAGGTATTATAAGGTGAATTTGGCAGCGATCCAGAGTTCCCGAAGGCTCGCACACTTCAGTACAGTAAGGAACGTGGACAGGCTTATCTTCTGTGTTCGGGATGGGTACAGGAGTTGCCCTGCCGCTATGGCCGCCAAACTCAACATATAAAATGGATTGTGGAATAAGAAAGTCGTGTTAGTGCTGCATATTGAATTTCGCCTGGACCTGAATTAGGTGAAGGAACGGATAGTTAGTTAACGCGGACTGAACACCTCGTTGCCTTGGTGCTTACATCCCGTTTCTATCAAACCGGTCTTTTACCGGAATCCTTAATGAGGTCTCTTTTTAGGTCAGAGTTCGAGCTTAGATGCATTCAGCTCTTATTCCTTAGCGCGTAGCTGCCCGGCGATGCCTTGTCAGACAACCGGTACACCAGTGGCGCCGCTGCTTGGTTCCTCTCGTACTAAAAGCAGCTTACCCGCAGACCTCGTGCACCTCTAGTAGATAGTAACCGACCTGTCTCACGACGGTCTAAACCCAGCTCACGATCTCCTTTAATAGGCGAACAACCTCACCCTTGGCCGCTGCTGCACGGCCAGGATGGAAAGAACCGACATCGAGGTAGCAAGCTGCCGGGTCGATATGTACTCTTGCCGGCAACGACTCAATTATCCCCGGGGTAACTTTTCTGTCATTTTTGGCCCCCACCAAGGAGGCACAAAAGTTCGCTAGAACCGACTTTCGTCTCGTCATCCACTGCTATGCTGAATAACGTCAGGCTGACTTATACTCTTACACTCTTCAGCGAGTTTCCGACCCGCTTGAGTCAACCATTGCGCGCCCTTGATATCTTTTCAAGGGCGTCCCGCCCCAGGCAAACTGCCCACCTATCGGGGTCCTCTTCGCAGAGTTAGGGTCGTAGTCCCAGAAGGGTAGTGTCCCAACGTTGGCTCCACGGATGCTGGCGCACACGCTTCGACGCCTCCTACCTACTCTGTACATCCAGAACCACAACCCAGCGACAGGCTGCAGTAAAGCTCCACGGGGTCTTCACTTCCCCCTAGAGGTCTCTAGACTGTGCACTAGAATGTAAGCTTCACCGGACTCCAGTTAGGGACAGTAGGGCTCTCATTGATCCATTCATGCAAGTCGCCAATTAAGCGACAAGGTACTACGCTACCTTAAGAGGGTCATAGTTACCCCCGCTGTTTACAGGCCCTTCTTCCCGTTGAACCGGGGTTTCAGGTACCTGCACTGAGCAGGATTCAGAAATTGTACTAGTCCTTGCGGATTTGCAATTTCCTATGTTGGTATTAGACAGTTAGAGCCCCCTGGTCACTGCGACCTGCTGTCTTCACAGCAGGCACTCCTTATCCCGAAGTTACGGAGCTAATTTGCCGAATTCCCTTAACTGGATTACTCCGACACGCCTTAGCCTTTTCAGCTAGGGGCACCTGTGTCAGTTCTCGGTACGGACATTTAGCTGCCTTTTCACGGGTCCCTGGGTGCAGCCGACTGTTGCCATAACAGATTCGCCCGCTTCTCGCCATTACGGCTCTCCACAGGATTCGCTGCTTAGACGGCGCGACGACGCCGCTCGGCCTGCCCTGAGACGTCAGACTCAGTGCTAAATGGTACAGGAATATTAACCTGTTTCCCTTTTGGCGTACTCGAATTACGGTACGTCTTAGGACCGACTAACCCTCGGCTGACGAACATTGCCGAGGAAACCTGGCCCCTTCGGCGGCAGGGATTCTCACCCTGCTATGCTGCTACTATTACCAAGATTTTCGTTTGTGAACGGTCCACAGGACTTCACAGCCCTGCTTCAGTCCGAACACAACGCCTTCCTACGAGATTACCTTGCGGTACTCCGTGGTATCGGTGGTCGACTTGAGCCCCGTCAATTTTCGGGGCCCCAAACCTCGACTGGTGAGCTGTTACGCACTCTTTGAAGGGTAGCTGCTTCTAAGCTAACCTTCCAGCTGTCTTGGGCTTGGGACGCCCTTTAGCGTTTACACTTAGTCGACACTTGGGGACCTTAACCACGGGCTGGGTTGTCTCCCTTACGGACTACAAGCTTACCCCAGCAGTCCGGACTCCGACTTTCTTTGATGACGGTGGGTTTGGAGTTTGACAAGCGGGCGAGGGGTTTCCCCCCCGGAACCGCCAATCAGTGCTCTACTCCACCGACAATCTCCAGTCAGGTCATGCTGCGACATGTTTCGGAAGGAACCAGCGGATGCCAGGTTAGATTAGCATTTCACTACGAGACGCAGGTCACACGAATGATTTGCAGATCAACACCGCTTGCGGTCCTCCACGTAGCTTTCGCCACGCTTCAACCTGCCCACGCCTAGATCACCTGGCTTCGGGTCGTACCCCGATGACTCCACGCACTTGTATACGTCGTGCCTCACCCGAGGGTTGCGCACATGTTGCTTTCGCTTCGGCTGCCCAGGTAAAAGGTTAGCCATTGCCATCAAGATACACTCCTTGGCCCGTTCTTCAAAACGTAAGATACGACACTGGCAGTGATACTCGTACAATACCCTCGCGGGTACTTCCTTCATATCAGAGATCCTTTCATGCCGTATCGTTCCATCACTATCAGGTTTCAGGCACTTTGCACCTCCCTTCTCGGGGTACTTTTCAGCGTTCGGTCACCCTACTATTTCGCTATCGGTCTCAAGTAGTATTTAGTTTTGGAGGTTGGTGCCCCCCGGATTCCCGCACGATATCCGACGCACGGTACTCAGGGACATGTTCCCATCTGTTGGTTTACACCTACGTGACTGTCACACTCTATGGTCTGCCGTTCCAGGCAAGTTTGGTTTTGCCGCGAGACTTTTGAACAGCCCTACAACACCACATTTCCCCGAAGGGATTCGGTTTGAACTGTGCCGGTTTCACTCGCCGTTACTTACGGCATCTCGTTTGATTTCTTTTCCCGCTCCTACTGAGATGTTTCAATTCGGAGCGTTCCCGATCATTACTGATCACTATGGAGAGGTCCCATTCGGAGATCCCGGGTTCATTGGCTCCATGCACCTACCCCGGGCTTATCGCAGCTTGGCACGTCCTTCATCAGCTCTTGAGCCGAGCCATCCACCTGATAGCATATTTCCTTGTATACCTAACCAGGTCCAGTTAGCGTTCAATATACAGCACCTATACACGACTTCATGTGCCTGCGTTTCCGCGCAGGCTATCCATCCTTCCCCGAAAAATTACTTTTCGGGTGCACTTGATGATTTGTAAAATTTGTTATTTGGAATAACAAACTGATTAATGGAGAAATTCATCTGGATTCAAATGAATCATTTGAATTTCTGGTTTGAGGATTTGTTCGGTTTATCGGCATCCGGGTGATATTGTTATGCTTAGGAGGTGATCCAGCCGCAGATTCCCCTACGGCTACCTTGTTACGACTTAACCCCCCTTGCAAAGCACAGGTTCGAACACGGCACAGAGTCCGTGCCCTCACCCATACCTCACTCGGGTGGTTTGACGGGCGGTGTGTGCAAGGAGCAGGGACGTATTCACCGCGCTATATTGAAACGCGATTACTACGGATTCCAGCTTCACGAGGGCGAGTTACAGCCCTCGATCCGAACTACGAATGGGTTTGTGAGATTACCAGCCCTTTTCAGGGTAGGGACCCATTGTCCCATCCATTGTAGCCCGCGTGTAGCCCGGGAAATTCGGGGCATACTGACCTACCGTGGCCCGCACCTTCCTCCGATTTAACATCGGCGGTCCCCACAGAGTACCCATCGTCCCGGAGGACATGCTGGTAACAGTGGGCACGGGTCTCGCTCGTTGCCTGACTTAACAGGATGCTTCACAGTACGAACTGGCGACGGCCATGCACCTCCTCTCAGCGATTCAGGCAAGGTCTTCAGCCTGGCCTACATATTGCTGTCGTCCCCGGTGAGTTGTCCGGCGTTGAGTCCAATTAAACCGCAGGCTCCACCCGTTGTTGTGCTCCCCCGCCAATTCCTTTAAGTTTCAGCCTTGCGGCCGTACTTCCCAGGTGGCTCGCTTCACGGCTTCCCTGCGGCACCAGACACGGTCGCGCCATGCCTGACACCTAGCGAGCATCGTTTACGGCTGGGACTACCCGGGTATCTAATCCGGTTCGTGCCCCCAGCTTTCGTCCCTCACCGTCGAACCCGTTCTGGTAAGACGCCTTCGCCACAGGTGGTCCCACAGGGATTACAAGATTTCACTCCTACCCCTGTAGTACCTCTTACCTCTCCCGGTTCCAAGTCTGGCAGTATCCCCCGATAGCCTAATAGTTGAGCTATCAGATTTCCCGGAGGACTGACCAAACCGGCTACGGACCCTTTAGACCCAATAATCACGATCACCACTCGGGCCGCCGGTGTTACCGCGGCGGCTGGCACCGGTCTTGCCCGGCCCTTGCTAACAGGTGTATTTTACACACCTGGACAGCCAGCATATGATGCTGACACTCGGTGTCCCCTTATCACGGTTTCCCGCATTGTAAAGTTTTCGCGCCTGCTGCGCCCCGTAGGGCCTGGATTCATGTCTCAGAATCCATCTCCGGGCTCTTGCTCTCACAACCCGTACCCGTCGCTGGCTAGTAGGTACATTACACCCACTACTACCTGATAGGCCGCAGACCCATCCTTGGGCGGACGAATCCATTTGACGCATAAAGCATTCCAGCACATATGCGTTATCCGGAATTATCCCCAGTTTCCCGGGGTTATGCCGGTCCAAAGGGCAGGTTATCCACGTGTTACTGAGCAGTACGCCATGTATTGCTACATATGACTCGCATGGCTTAGGCGAACACCGATAGCAGTAACCTCTGGCAGGATCAACCAGAATTGTTAATGTATCGCACACTTCAAAATAAAGGTCTTGGTCGCAGAAACTTGCACTAACAACTATCAATTCAGTTAATAGTCCGTTTCGCGATAATTGTTTAGAAACAACTATCACCCGGAATTAACCGAACCGACAAATCCTCGTCAGACAGAAAACAACTTCTGTCTCCATTAAAAGATGAGATTGAAATTGATTTTCGACCCACACATTAAAGCTGTGTGAGGGATACATACAAGACGTTTCTTGTATATAAAGCTTTGTATCTTCCCCCTCAGCACATTTGTGCTGCGAGAGGATATTATACAAGGAATTTCTTGTATATAAGCATTTTCCTTCAAAGAAGGTTAAACAAATTTGAAAGATGGAAAGAGAATGGTTGAAAGATTTCAAAGGAGTTGTCCTTTTGAATCCTTGCCTTCGTCCGTATTTATTAGCGATCGTTTGCAAAAACAGACCGCTCAGGCACTTTTTGTTCCGTTCTTCGAACACTGTTTTTAAGTACCTGTTCCGTTTTTCGAACACCGTTTTTCAATTTCCGTTTTTCACCTTCGGGATGTCTTGTGACGCCCGAGAAGCAACCCTAACATAGCATATCTACTATAAATAATTTTCCATTGAAAATTCGAAAAAATTAATTTCTGGATTGACATTTAAAAATATGCATGAAGTTTATATACCAGAAGTGTACATCCATGTAGATGATTACTATGGATGTACACACTGAAAGAAGGGATCGATTTTTACATCGAGCCCATGCAGAGTAAAAAAGTAACTGTTTTTGACACAACACTGCGTGACGGAGAACAAACCCCGGGAGTATCCCTGACTTCTACACAGAAGCTGGAAATTGCTCGTCAACTTGACAAACTTGGGGTAGACATAATAGAAGCTGGATTTCCTATCTCTTCAGAAGGAGATAAAGAATCCGTAAAATCGATTTCTAATGCCGGGCTTGAAACTACAGTTTGTGGTCTTGCTCGCGTGCTGAAAAAAGATATCGATGCCTGTTTTGAAAGTGATGTTGGCCTTGTGCACACCTTCGTCCCGACCTCTGATGTACAGCGGATCTATACCATTAAAAAAAGCCAGGAAGAAGTAATTCAACTGGCTGTGGAAGCTGTCCAGTACATCAAAGACCACGGACTTAAGTGTATGTTTTCCGCAATGGATGCAACCAGAACCGACCCTGCATATCTCATAGAGGTCTTCAAGGCGGTCCAGGAAGCAGGCTGTGACATCATTAACGTGCCGGATACTGTCGGCGTAATGGTTCCGTCTGCAATGTACAGGCAGATAAAAGACATTGCAGCCGAAATAACGATTCCGATAGATGTACACTGCCACAATGACTTCGGGCTTGCAGTAGCAAACAGTCTTATGGCCGTTGAAGCAGGCGCATCTCAGGTACAGGTCACGATAAACGGCATAGGAGAAAGGGCAGGAAATGCTGACCTTTCCCAGACAGTAATGAGCCTGAAATCGATCTACGGAGCAAAGACTAATATCCGGACAGAATACCTCGTTGAGACCTCAAAAATGGTCGAAAACTATACCGGAATCAGGCTCCCGCCAAACACGCCTGTGGTAGGGCAAAATGCTTTTTCCCATGAGTCAGGAATCCACAGTCAGGGAGTGCTTGAAAAATCCGATACTTTCGAACCCGGTATTATGACCCCGGAAATGGTCGGGCACAGGCGGCGTATCGTCCTTGGGAAACACACAGGCAAACATGCAGTTAAACAGTCCCTTGAGTCTGCCGGCATAAAAACTACTGATAAACAGCTTGATGAGATTGTGCTAAGGATAAAAGAAATCGCAAACAAAGGCAAACAAATAACAGATGCCGATCTCTATGCAGTTGCCTCTGCAGTGCTCGGGAAAGCAAGCTCTGAAGAAGAGCTGATTAAACTCAAAGAAGTATCCGTCATGACAGGAAACATCCTCACACCTACGGCTGTAGTCAAGGCTGATATTGAAGGAAAAGAGATTATTGCAGCAAGAACAGGAGTCGGACCTGTGGATGCAGCCCTCCATGCCGTAAGAGATATCCTTGGCGAAAGCAACCACTTCAAACTCCAGGAGTTCAGGATCGATGCTATCACCGGTGGAGCAGATGCTCTTGCCGACGTGTACATAGGTCTCGAAAACGAGAAGGGAAGGATTGTAACAGCACGGTCTGCAAACCCGGATATAGTGATGGCTTCCGTGGAAGCCCTTATAAATGCTATGAATCTCCTGTATAAAAAAGAAAAAGTCTAAATAAGCTCAAAAACCCAGATTCAGATAAGGTGTGATGCCTCTTCGTTTTTCGGGTTTGTATTCCTCAAAGATGATAAAGTAAAATAAAATGAAATGGAATACAAACCCATGCCTTATCCAATCATTGATTCTCACTGTCATCTTGATTTTCCCAAATTCAACCCTGACCGGGAAGAGGCTATCTCCCGTGCCCGGAAAGCAGGCGTTGTCGGAATGGTCAATTCCGGAATCTCCATTAAAGGCAACCGCATAAGCCTTGAGCTTGCGGAAAAAAACGAGGATATCCACGCCGCACTTGGACTGAGTCCTGATATCGGCAGGGAAGGCAGTGATAAAGATATAGATGCCATCCTTTCCCAGATAAAAGCTAATGCAGAAAAAGCAGTCGCGATCGGAGAAGCCGGCCTGGACTTTCAGGATTGTAAAAATAACGAAGAGCGTCAGAGGCAAACCGCATCATTCAAAAAGGTAATCGAGCTTGCAAAAGAACTGGATAAGCCGCTTGTAGTACATGCAAGGCTGGCTGAAGTTGAAGTCCTGGAACTTGTAAGGGATATAGATACCGTAATTTACCACTGTTACAGCGGTTCTGTTGAGACTATGAGGGAAATTGTGGATGCAGGATATTATATTTCTCTGGCAACTCTTGTCTGTTTTTCCGAACATCACCAGACTCTTGCATCAGAAGTACCCATTGAAAACCTGCTCCTGGAAACCGATAGTCCTTTCCTTTCTCCGCGCAGGGGTAGAAATGAGCCTGCTTTCATTGTCGATTCGATTCCTGCGGTAGCGAAACTCAAGGAAATGGAGCCTGCAGAGATTGCTAAATTTGCAACAGAAAACG
This sequence comes from Methanosarcina hadiensis, assembly GCF_046529725.1. GTDB lineage: Archaea > Halobacteriota > Methanosarcinia > Methanosarcinales > Methanosarcinaceae > Methanosarcina > Methanosarcina hadiensis. The sequence goes on from NZ_CP136241.1 coordinate 3,697,293, forward strand.
CACGCAGAGTTTTCAAGATATAAGGTTTTAATTTTCAGGATATAAAGTTTTAAGGTAGTTCTAGAAAAGAGAAAAAGAGCAGAAAGGACAAAGAAAAGGAAAGAGGAAGCGAAAAGACTAGAAAGGAAGAAACAAGAAGAGGAAGAAACATGGAAGTCCGGTACATTTGCCCTACAGCTTACGATTCCAGCGTCTATCTTGTAAACGGGAAAGTCCTTATAGATGCAGGAATGAGCAGTGACATGATCATTAAACAGATTGAGAAATACATTAAACTTACAGACCTTAAGCTTATTGTCCTGACTCACTGCCACTATGACCACACAGCAGCGGCAGCAGCAATTGCAGAAAAAAGCGGTGCAGAAGTTGGAATACATAAAGCCGATCTTGAGGGTGTAAACGATGAGTACATGAGCGTCTCCGTACTTTTTGGGGATAGAGCGCCTGCTGTCAAACCCACAATTACATATGAAGAAGGAGATAAAATTGACATTGGTAATGGGGAGTACCTTGAAGTAATTCACACTCCAGGCCACTCGAAGGGGAGCATCTGCCTCTACGAGCCCGTCTCAAAGAGCCTCTTTTCAGGAGATACAGTGTTTCCGGGCGGAGGATTTGGAAGAATGGATTTTGATGGCTCGGAACCCGACAGAATGCTCGGTTCCGTAGAAAAGCTTACAAAACTCGATGTAAAGACCCTGTACTCCGGGCACGGCGCACCTACGGACAGGGATGGAGACAAACAGATTACGGCATCATACACGATGCTGAAAATGATGATGGGAGAATGAAGACACCTCATGTCTGAAGAAAACTCTAGTCTGAAAACAGCAGTAACCGCTTCCAGTTCCTTCACTCCGAAAAAGGCAGTTAAGGGGGAGGAGTTAGAATCCAGAAAAAAAGCTGCAAGAAATCCGGAAAAAAAGGAACTGACAGTAACTTCTGCAAGAAAAAAAATTGAGCCAAAGTTTGATACCAGAGACGGAAAAAAAGAAAAAAAGCAGAAAAAAAGGTTTTCTACTTCTCTTCCTCTATCGAAATTTCTTCCGATGAGCCCTGAAGAAGTAAAAGCTCGCGGCTGGAAGGAACTTGACGTTATCCTTGTCACCGGAGATGCCTACGTGGACCACTCCAGCTTCGGGACAGCAATAATAGGGCGAGTTCTTGAAGATGCCGGCTTCAGGGTGGGAATAATTGCCCAGCCGCGCTGGGAAAATCCTGAAGATTTCAAAAAACTTGGGAAACCCAGGCTTTTCTTTTCCGTGAGCGCTGGAAATACGGATTCCATGGTAAGCAACCTGACACCCGGACTTAAACCGCGGGATAAAGATGCATATTCTCCTGGGGGCAAAACAGGTCTTCGCCCTAACCGCGCAGCAATTATCTATTCAAACAGAATAAAGGAAACCTTTCCTGATGTGCCTATAATCCTCGGAGGAATTGAGGCTTCTTTACGGCGTTTTGCGCATTATGATTATCTTTCGGACAAAGTAAGGCAGTCAATTCTGGCTGATGCTCCTGCTGACCTTGTAATTTACAGTATGGGTGAACTCCAGATTGTGGAAATTGCAAAGCGCCTTCAAGCAGGAGAGGACATCAGAAACATTAAAGATATTCCCGGAACTGTCTGGAAGATGGAAGTCAAAGCCTGGAAAGAGCTTAAAGAAAAAAGCAAAGGGAAATCCGGAGAAAAAAATGAATCTGAAAACGTGACTGAGGATGTAGCCAGGAATGCATCTCCGGATCCGGCTGAATTTTTTAAGGAATATATCGAGATTCCTTCGTTTTCTGAAGTTTCCCAGGATAAAGCGGCCTTCGCAAAAGCTTTCCGCACATACTTCCTTGAACAGAATCCGGTTACTGGAAAAGGCATTGTTCAGCCTCACCCGAAAACCGTAATCATACAGAACAGGCCAATGCGCCCCCTTACAGAAGCGGAACTTGACCATGTTTATGAGCTTCCATATACAGGTGAAACCCATCCTTCCTACACTGAGCCTGTACCCGCCCTTGAGATGGTGAAATTCTCCCTGACAACGCATAGAGGCTGTTTTGGGGGCTGTTCTTTTTGTGCCATTACACAGCACCAGGGGCGCATGATTGCAAGCCGGAGCATTGAGTCCGTCTTGCGGGAGGCAAAAAAGCTTACGGAAAAGCCTGATTTTAAGGGCATAATCAACGGGGTCGGAGGTCCAACTGCAAATATGTACGGCATGAATTGCAATTCATGGGAAAAGAAAGGAGCATGCCTTGATAAAGCATGCCTCTACCCGCGCGTCTGCCCTGCACTCGATACGAGTCACAGGAAGCTGCTTGAATTGATGAAACGCCTGCGTGAGCTTCTGGGGGTCAGGCAGGTCTTTACAGGGTACGGCGTACGCTATGACCTTGCCCTTGAAGACGAGGAGTACTTGAAAGAACTCTGCGCCCATCATATCAGCGGGCAGCTTCGGATTGCGCCTGAACACTTCTCAGGGCGAGTAACCGATGCAATGTCCAAGCCCGGGAAGGAAGTCTATGAGAAGTTTGCAGACAGGTTTGCTGCCTTTAACAAAAAATGCGGCAAGGAACAATATGTTGTAAACTACCTGATGTCAGGCCACCCGGGATGTACTCTTAAAGATATGATCGAGATGGCAGAATATGTTCGGGACCATGGGGGCTATACCGAACAGGTTCAGGACTTCACACCAACTCCTATGACAGTGTCAACATGCATGTATTACACAGGGCTTGACCCGTTTACAGGCAAAAAAGTGTATGTTGCAAGGGAAAAGAAAGAAAAAGCGATGCAGAGAGCTCTTATGCATTACAGGAGTCCCGCGAACTATGAACTTGTGTACGAGGCTCTGGAAAAGGCAGGACGGCTTGACCTCGTAGGAAATGCCCATAAATGTTTGATAAGGAGAAAAGAAAAACAGCGAAAGTAACGGACTCAGTGAAACGGCAGGGATTTAAATAAACAGGATAGGAAAGAACCAGATTTTCATGAAAATCCAGGGTTTTCTCAAAGTTTCCCTCAAAATCCCTGACACTCTCTCATGAAAGCCTTCAGTTTTCCGCTTACCTGCCCGCAATAGGTATCCAGAGGCCTTTCCTTGATCTCGATTACAAGATTTGCCTCCCCGTCCCAGATAAATTGGGCAATTATACCATTGCCTTCGAGAGTTCCGGAATTTCCAGGTGAAGTTTCGATTCCAAAGGCCTGGAGTTTTTTCTTTACGCAGGAAAAAACCTCTGGAGTCACATTTCTAAACTTGATACCCTGGCAGCCTTCAGTGTCAATTTTTCTTTCACCCACACCTATCACAGACTCCCGGATTTCTTTTATGAACCGTGGCATTGTCTTACGAATTGCTTTATTTTCATGGCTGCAATTTCGCAGCTGACAATAAACGGTTTTTCTTTGATTGTAATTTTAAGATTGGACTGCCCATCCCATTCAAAATCTGCCACAATCCCGGATCCGGACAGTTCTCCCCTGTTCCCTGAAGGGACAGTGATTCCTGTCTCCTGAAGCTTTTTCTTCATGCATTTGAACGTATCAGGCGAAACGTTACGAAAATTTATCGGTTTACAGCTCATAGTTCTTTCCTTCCCTTCTATTTTCAAAGCTGAATTTCAACTGCAAGATTCAGTAGACAAAAGTCGTTTTTCGAGGATAAAAAAGATACTGTCGATAGAAGAAGAGAGTTTGCAGTTGTTTAATCTGAAAAAACAACGAAAACAAGGAAATCAAAGAGATAAAAAAGGACTTGAGCCGGATAAAGCCAGTCAAAATAAAAAATTATCTGAGACTAAAAATTATCTGAGATAAAAAACTAAACTCAGAAGGTCTGAACTTATTCCATTGCCATTGCCACAAGCTCTACAATATCGATAATCTCGATATCTCCGCCTGCATCTCTAAGGTTTCTCACGCAAAGGGGGCAGGAAGTGACTATGTAATCTACTCCTTCGGGTACATCTTCGAGCCTGTTTCTGGCAAGTTCCAGAGAGATATCAGGGTATCCGATCCTGACCCCGCCTCCACCGCCGCAGCAGCGCGAGTTTTCTTTAATATTTTTCATTTCTTTAAGAGTGCAGATAGCCTGAATAACCTTTCTGGGAGCATCATAGACCTTATTATGCCTGCCCAGGTGGCAGGGGTCATGGTAAGTTACCGTAAGGTCAAGGCGCTTCAGGTTAAGTTCTTCCAGGTGCTCGGCAAGGAATTCGGGAAGACTTATAACTCTGAGTTCTTCGGGATAGTTATTTTTCAGGGTTGTGTAGCAACCGGCACAGCTTGATATAATAGTATGAGCCCCTACATTTCGAATTTGCTCAAGATTATGCTGCATAACCTTTTCTGCCTCTTCCCTGAAACCCGTACGCAGGAGAGGGGACGCACAGCAATGCTCGTCCGGCAGGAGGGTAACTCCGAAATGTTGCAAGACTTTAAAAGCCTTTTTTGCAAATTCCGGATAACGGTAGGAGTCAAAACAACCTACAAAGTAGACATACTCCGACTTTGCCGGGAGCTTTGAACGTTCAGCCTCCGAAAGCCAGTGAAGGCGGCTCCTTGTTTCCCCAAAAGAATTGCCGCTGGTTGTAACTGCTGCCTTCAATTTTTCCTGGGCTTCGGTTGTTACACCGCATTTTACCAGCTGGGCACGGGCAGCTTCCACCACTTCAGGCGGGTTGGCTCCGGCAGGGCATTTGGCAGCACATATCCCGCAGGTCGTGCAGGAAGACAGGCTTTGAAGGACATCTTCTGAAGGGGCTCTGCCTTCGAGCAGGCTTTTAATGATAAGCATTCTTCCGCGCGTGTTGGCTGATTCCCAGCCTACCACATCAAAGACAGGGCAGACTGAACGGCAGGTTCCGCACTGTACACATTTATAAACTGAGCGGCGGTCAATTTCAAAGGGCAGCTTTTTGCTGTTTTTCTCACCTGCATCTTTTTCATTCAATTCTTCTGCCCTCCTGATTTCTTTTTTCATTTCGTCCTTTTTTCCTTCTTTTTTCATAATTTTCACAGCCCCAGCTTTCCAGGGTTCAGGATGCCCTTCGGGTCAAGGGCTTTCTTGATCGCACGCATTACTTCAATAGCAGGGCCCCACTGAGCTTCCATATATTCAGCCCTGGCTGCACCCACACCGTGTTCGGAACTGACTGTTCCTCCGAGTTCGATGGCAGTCCTGTGAACCATATCGGCAGCCCGGTTAAGACGGTCCCATTCATCGTTATTCAGGACATCAATAAAAAGGGCAAGATGCAGGTTTCCGTCTCCGATATGCCCATATTTCATGGCAGGAAGGTTGAATTTCTCGGAAATCTCCTGTGCCCTCCTGAGCAGTTCAGGAATTTTCTTTATGGGAACTCCGACATCTTCTCCTACATAAATTCTGGTTTTCGTGGGGTCAAGGCGGGAAACTGCAGCGCCGACAAGCTTTCTGGCAGCCCAGATATCTGCCATTTCCTTCTCGCTCTCAGCAAGCTTTATGGAAATAGCAAGAGGAGAGCAGACCTCTATTATCTGTTCCGCGGCCTCACGAGCTGAATTTTCAGTGCCGTCAACCTCGAAAAGAATAACATCGCCTTCCGAAGGCAGCACAAGTTCAGGATCATAGCGTTTAAGCACCTGCAGGGAAACACGGTCAAGGATCTCACAGGCTGAGGGGATAACCCCGTTTGAAAAGGTCTTTACAACCGCCTGCCCTGCAATTTCTGCGCTTCTAAAGGAAGCAATTACAAGTTTCCTGGTCTTCGGGAGAGGAGCGATTTTCAGGCTCGCTTTGGTGACAATTCCGAGCGTGCCTTCAGACCCTATCATAAGCTGAGTAAGGTCGTAGCCTGCAGCTGATTTGAGCATTTTTGAGCCTGTGTGGATAACAGTCCCATCCGCAAGCACAACTTCAAGATCACGGACATAATTTCTGGTCGTTCCGTATTTGACGCAGCGCATTCCGCTTGCATTGTAAGCTATCATGCCCCCGATAGTACACATTGCAGAACTGCCCGGATTAGGGGGAAAGAAAAATCCGTATGGTTTTAAGGCGTCATTAAGGGAATCCTGGATTATTCCAGGCTCTACGACTACCTGGATATTGTCAATATCGATCTCGAGGATGCGGTTCATTCCCGACATGTCCAGCACAATGCCCCCACTCACAGGGACCGCCCCCCCGGCAAGGCCTGTACCCGCACCCCTTGCAGTAACCGGGATTTCATTTTCATAGGCAAGCCTCAAAATGCGGCTGACCTCATCTGTGCTTTTTGGACGCACTACGTAATCAGGCATCCCTTTGACCTGGGATGCGTCAGAAGAATAACAATAAAGTTCAGAAGGCGAGACCGAGAGCCGTTCGCCAACGATTTTTCTAAGCTCTTCAGTTATATCCATTATAGACCTCAAATGTAGAATTCAGATGTGAAAAATAGAAAGTCTGTCACGGTTGGGACAGAAATGAGAGATAATTTGCAGCAGATAATCAATATTAATAATATATAAGAATATACCATCCTCCTTCCGGGATACATTTGAAATCCAGAAAGAGATTAAAGCTTTTCAGATCAGTGAAGAAAAAATAAAAGAAAGGTAAGAAAAACAGGAACTTTTTCAGAAAAAAATGCAGGGCAAACCTTTACATCCTGATAGACATAAGAGGACAGACATGACACAGTACTTTGAAGTAGAAAATAGGGATGGAGCAGCACGTATAGGAAAACTTCTGCTCTCTCCCGAACTCCGCACTCCCTGTGCCCTGCATACGGCAGCACTCGGAAACCTAGAAAATCCTGGGCCTGTTGTTGATGCAGGGAGTCTCTGGACTGTTAGCCAGGAAGAACTTCAAGAACGCATAAAAGAAATCCGCGAAATAACAGGAAAAGGAACTCTTATAATCCTTCCTCATCAGGCTTATCCTCCTGCTGTTCCGGCCGACTCGCTCGGAAAAGTAGAAACATTTACACCTCCAGATAATGAAAGCAGCGATGCTGAAGGTCCCATAGGTTCCCTTTTAAGAAATGGCGGAGATCTTCGGAAGAGCGATCTCTATATCATGGAGGGTGCAGGAACCCTGGAAAATAATGCTCGCAGGTTTCTGGAAAATTTAATAGATCTGAAGAGCCGCATCCCTCCTGATACTGCCCTGTACGCTCCAAACCTGGCACTTCCCGAAAATGCAGCAATGCTCGCTTATCTGGGAATCGATATAATGGATGATACAAAGGCAGAGATCGCAGCCTATTCTGATGTTTATCTCACTGCCGCTGGCAGCTTCTATCTTGATTCTCTGACAGAACTGCCGTGCAGGTGCAGAGTATGTGCTTCAACAACTCCCGCAGATCTCAGGACTCTCCCGAGAGCTGAAAGGGCAAAGCTTCTTGCAGCCCACAACAGGGATGCTCTTGATTCCGAACTCGCCCTTGTCAGGGAAAAGATCAGGGCAGGAAACCTGCGTGAATATGTGGAGGGACAGTGCAGAGTCAGGCCCTGGCTTACAGCCCTGTTACGCCTCGGGGACTTTGAATATTCTTACCTCGAAGGAAGGATTCCTGCTTTCCGGCAAAACCAGCTTCTTGCAGATACTTCTGAAGCTCTTTCAAGGATCGAAATTGTCAGGTTTGCACACCGCATACAGGAAAGGTATACGCCTCCTGACCTTGATGTCCTTTTGCTCCTTCCCTGTGCAGCAAGAAAACCCTACTCAACATCCCAGTCTCACCAGAAGTTTATCCTTACTCTTGGTAAATACCGGAAGTTTGTCCATGAGGTAATCATAACATCGCCCCTTGGAATCGTACCCAGAGAACTTGAACTCACTTATCCTGCAGCCCATTACGACACTGCAGTTACCGGACACTGGGATGAAGAGGAAAAATCCTGGGTTTCAGGCTGCCTTGAAGCATATCTCTTAAAGCACAGTTACAGGGCCATAGTTGCCCATGTGGATGGAGCATATAGAGAAATCTGTGAAAGGGTAGCTGAGAAGCTGGGAATCGAAATAGTCTATACTGCCGGAGAAAGCCTCACTTCTTACGAATCTCTTTCGAATCTGAAGAATACCGTTGAATCTATCTGTACATCCGGGGATTTCAGCAGGAAGAGCCAGAACGCCGAAGAAGAGAAAAGAAATTTCGTAAAAGCGGTTGCAAACTATCAATTTGGGGAAGGTTCAGGACATCTCTTTTCAGGAGAAGCAGAAAATTCCGTGGTAAAAGGCCGTTTTCCGAAGTACCAGCTTTTTGCCGGGAAAAAGCAGCTTGCAACTTTAGTCCCTCAATATGGGATGCTTGCCCTCTCCCCTGAAGGAGCGGAATTAGTACTAAAAAGTGAAAAGTATATAGTAAAAATTGATGACTTTGTCCCGCGGGGATCTATTCTTGCGCCAGGAGTGCTTGAGGCAGATCCCGGAATAAGACCCAATGATGAGGTAATAGTGCTTGGAAAAAAAGCGCTCTGCGTAGGCAGGGCTGCAATGAGCGGGAGAGAAATGGAAAAGTCAGGCAGAGGAGTTGCAGTAGACGTAAGGCATGTTAAAAAACTGTAATCCTGGTATTCGGTGAGAGGCAATTTCCCCTTCGAAGAAGTAATAAAATGGTAGAAATATATAATCATATCATGATAAGACGGTTCGCACCTGAGGATTTCCAGGAAATAGTCGAAATTGAGGAAGAGGCTTTTTCGGAGCATAACTCCCTGGTGTATATGAATTTCTATGAGATGGCTGGGGACGGCTTCCTGGTTGCAGAGCAGGACGGAAAAGTAGTGGGGTATGTGGTAGGTTACCGTTCGGCAGAAAACGAAGGGCATATATTCTCTGTCGGTGTTAAAAAAGAATACCGAGGACAGGGAATAGGCACCGAATTAATTCATGCCATATGCGATATCTTTGTTGCAAACGGGCTTAAATATGCAAGACTTGAAGTAAGAATCAGTAATACTACTGCACAAAAATTGTACAGATCAATAGGGTTCACATCATGCTGGACTGAAAAAAAGTATTATTCAGATGGAGAAGACGGTATGGTAATGAAAATGCATCTGCATCCATACCGCCTTTTGGTCTCAAAACAAAAATATATCGAACCCGCATTCTCGGACAACGAACTCTTTACTACTCTAAAGGGCCCTATCAGTTATTACCGATAAGCTTAATGACGGAATTCATCGAATCTCTCATATGGGAAGACGCTTCCTCAAAGATAGGATCGTCCCTGGACATGAGAGTGGCAAGCTCGCCTCCTAAAATAAAAATTGCGCGCTTGTGATCCGCCTTGCTTCTGTGTATGTGGACAGGGCTTATTGATAAAGCTTTGTAGTCGTCGAATTCGTGCGTTACACCGTGCCTCTCAAAGTACCTCTTCATTTGAGCCATATATGTGTGCAGTTGTATCAATTCTTCCTTGTGCATAGCGAACAGACCTACAATTTTACAAGATCAATTTAATATTATCTTGAACCGAATAAAAGAATTACCTGGGGACGTCTGCTTCCTAGTTCTTGTTAATAAATTTTTCTATATATTGTATATGAAAAATAATGAAAGATTAAGGATAAGAGTGTGAATTTTAGCACTATAGTGTGAAATCATACCAAATCGTGGTGACTTAACCGCAGATCAACATAAATGTTTCACATAAAATAAAAACAATGAGATAATTCTGAAAGAAAAACTGCTCTCAAAGAAAAACATATAAAAGCAATTTTTTAAAAGAATGAAAAGGTAGGAAGGACAAAAAACAGAAAGGACAAAAAATAGGAAAAAACAACAAATAGAAAGAACAAAAAATAGGAAAGAAAAGGAAGCAAATAGCCTCCTTAAAGCATACTTGAGGTCAGAACTTCCATATCTGCAGGAACTTTAGCTAGATTTCCGATTTTTACTCCTACGAGATTTTTGATTTCGTTGCTTGAAGCGATATCTACGAGCCGCTGCGTGATTACGCCATCAAAAACTACACTTTTCACATTGTTGCTGTAGTTCTTTAGTCTGCTTGCAAGATCTCTAACTGCAATTTCCTCTATTATCTTATCTTCGGAGTCCAGAATTCTTGCAGTCAATGTGCCTTTGAGAGCGTCAACATGCGGCCTGAACCTGGCAGCTTCCGGAGAGACAGGAGCCGGAACAGGTCTGGCAGGAGCCGGGGAAACCCTTACTGCCTCTCCACCAGGAACCTTTACAGCCGGGGCTTTCTCAGCTGCAGGCTTTCCTCGGGGAACTCGGGCAGCCGGAACCGCCCTTGTCATAACAGGCTTTGCAACAGCTGGTCTTGCCTCAACTTTTTCTGCTGTAGCAGGAGCTTTTTCAGCAGGTCTCTCGGGAATTCTTTCCGGAATTTTCTCAGAAACCGCTTCTTCTATTTCTTCAGGCAACTCCTCTTCATGAGTATCTGCCTTTGAGGATACCCTGTGAACCTTCACACGTTTATGCAGTTTCTTTTCAGCAATTCTGGGAACAATTTCCGGTGTTCTAATCTTTCTTTTGGAAACACGTTCCATTTTGCAAGCACTATCTTCGTTTTCTTTCTCCTGGATTCCGTATTTCTCTATAATCTGCTCTACCGGAACCTTGCGGCGAAGTGCCCTGATAATTTCTTTCTGAACCAGGTCTTCCACACCCTTGCCATCAGGAGCACGCGCGACATAGTCGATATCTGCCACCTGCAGAAGTTCGCGTATAATGAGTTCTCCGCCCCGGTCTCCATCCGTGAAAGCGGTTACTGTTTTCTTTTTAGTAAGTTCGGCAACCTCAGGCGGGATATTAGTCCCACCCACGCATATGGTATTTTTTATCCCATAGCGAAGGAGGTTCAGGATGTCAGCCCTGCCTTCGACAATGATAATAGCATCCGAATTAAGCACGTTCGGCCCGCAGGGTATCCTTGACTTGCCATAATAAGTCAGTTCATCTACCCTGACGGACTGCCTTACTTCATCGGCAAGTTCCTGAGATTCAGGCACAGTCTCATCGAACATTTTTGTGAAGATGAGTTTTGCCCTCTCAATGATTTTCTTACGTTTTACAGCCCTTACATCTTCCACCTGGTAAACCTCAATCTTGGCACTGCAGGGGCCTACCCTGTCAATGGTTTCCAGAGATGCTGCAAGAATGGATGTCTCGACCTTATCAAGGCTCGAAGGAACGAAGATATTTCCTTTGGTCTTTCCACCTTTAGCAGTGACCATTACCTCGATCCTTCCGATCCTTCCGGTTTTCTGCAAATCGCGTAGATCAAGGTCAGCTCCGAGCAGTCCTTCAGTCTGACCAAAAATTGCGCCCACGATATCAGGACGCTCAATAACTCCATCAGCATTGATCTTAGAGTGAATAATGTATTTTGTGGTATCAGTATTTTGCATATGAATTCTCCCAGAATTATTATAACGATTTATCATGAAGTATATATTATGAAAGGTCTTTTTCTTGATTGACTTTCTATTCTATTTTTTACTAATTGATAGGAAATAGTTTTTATACATCCTATCTGATGTACAGCTTTTTCCGGCTTCAGGCTCATTGTACTTCTATGTCAGTACAAAATTATCCTTTATATCCCTGGAAACGCGCTGGAGGCCCAAATAAGCCAGAGAATACAAAAGTAATAGTAAAATCAGATTAAAAACCAGATCAGGGATAATACACCCTTGAGAAGGCAGATTTCAGAATTAAAGATCTATTGAATCTTAATGTTGCCGGAAAAGGAAATTCCGTACTGTCTGCAACTGCCTGTTGCGCTTATGCCAGGAGAATAATAGTAAATAGAATACTTCCTGACTGTCTCTTGCTGAAAGTTCTTGCCTGCAAGATAATAACCAGATTAAATCAGTCTGGATTTAAAGCTCTTACAGATAGAACTGTTCTTTAACTCCGATAGAGTAAACAGACACCGTAATGTTGTACGGAAGTTTTCTGTTCCTGCCCGAAGGTCTTCGCCTTAACATAAGCTTTGATGGACCTGAGATAATTCTCAGAGCCTATAAGTCAATTATGTGTTTGGATTCAATCGCCTGATGTCTGGAGAGTTTCAGAGATATCCTTCTATGGGACAAAACTGAGGCGTGAGTAGATTAATGTCCCTGACGCCTTTTTTTTCTTAAATGTTAAACAAGTATCCTTAAACGATAAGTGGTAAGCAGTGAACGAATGCATCAGGTTTATTGAAAGCACTTTTTGACTTGAGGTTGTGGGTGATATTAATGTACAAGGTTATTTTTGGACTTATAGAACATTAGCCCTGAATTGGTAACGTATAATCTGAAATTTCTATTAAGTTTGCGTACACATTTAGTTATGTGAAATTCTTTACGAATCCAGCAGTGATGAATGGATGAAATTGTTAATTTTGATATGACCTGACAGAACAGCTCCCGTCCACCTTAAAGCAAATTCGGCAAAACAGGTATCCTGCACGTCACAAGTCTTAAATTCATATGTTTAATGCCTGCAGGATTTAAGAACTTTGTGGTTATTAAAGAAGTTAGTCAAACTTGAATTTTTTAATCTGTTTTTGATAAATTTAAGGAAAGCAACTTTTGGGAAAGTTTCTTAAGATTCTAAATAGCAGCTGATTGGAAAAATTTAGAAAAGTATTTATAAAACAAAATACTTGTAAAAATTTGAACGAGCGAGACAAATACACTGTTTTATATACTAACCCCCCCACTCCCAACTCGCTCGTTCAGACCCCCCCTTAAAGCTATTTATGTTTCGTTATTCCTGAAGGTACCTGAAATGATTATTTTTAAAAAAGAAGTATATTTTCAAAGGAAATGCTTCAAAACCCCTTCAGGAAGATTCTAACGCTTTCCGAATTTAAAAACATATAATAAGCGCAAAGCACCATTATGAAAAGCATGGGAAGCTATTCTGGTGTTAAAGATGCTGAATATGAAAACTCTCAAACAGAAGGCGATGTTCAGGAAAAAAACTCTGAAAAGGTCTCTGCACATATCCGGGCAGAAAAAGAGCTTATAAAAGTGGTCATTATAGGGGGAGGAGCCTGTGGGATGGCAGCTGCAACCAAAATTCGGAGGCAGAGTGATTTTGATATAACCGTACTTTCATGGGACTCTCACACAGCTTACAGCCACTGCGGAATTCCTTTTGTCCTGGGCAGGGAAATAGAAAGTTTTGAAAAACTGATTGTGAAGCCTCCTAGTTTTTTTAGAGAAAACAGAATCAATGTAAAGCTGAACGAGAAAGTTAAGTCGATAGACCTGACCGGACAGGTCGTTATAACAGGGGATAGGATCTATCCATTTGACAAACTGGTAATTGCTACGGGAAGCCTCCCCTTTATATCTCGCGAAAGCCGGGCTAACATTCTGCCTTACGGAATCTTTACATTAAGAAACCTTGCCGACGGCATGCTCTTTGGAAAAGCACTGGAAACTGCCCGGACTGTCTGCGTCGTAGGTGGAGGTACGATTGGAATCGAATGTGCTTCAGAACTTACAAAAAGGGGAATTAAAACTATACTTATAACCCGAAGCAAAGATCTGCTTTCCAGGCAATTTGATTCCGATATGTCTGCGATTGTCCGGACACATCTTGAGACCCTCGGTGTGGAAGTTATTACGGAGGAACCTGTAATTTTACCTGAAAACTTCTGGAAACAAAAAACCGTATTTATAAAAGACAGGCAACTCTATGCAGACCTGGTGCTCCTGGCAACAGGCATTAAACCCGAAACATGGCTTGCCAGAGAAGCAGGGATAAATATCGGAAAAGCGGAAGGAATAGTCGTAAACGAAATGCTTCAGGTAAAGGCAGGAGAGAAGTTCCTTTCTCACGTGTACGCAGGAGGCGAATGTGCTGAAGTTACTGACCTTGTAACAGGCGAGACAAAGCTGAGCCAGCTGGGAACAACAGCAAGGCGTATGGCAGATGTGATAGGAAACAATATTACAGGCAAACATTCAACTTTCGGATCTCTTGCTGAACCCTGGGTAGCCGTTGCCGGAGGGCTGCAGTTCGGAGGAGTCGGGCTTACATCCGGCCAGGCTGAAAAACAGGGGATAAAAATTGTAACAGGTTTTTCTCGAGGGCGCACCAGAGCTTCTTACTATCCGGGGAGAAAAGACCTCTACATAAAACTTTTTTTTAAAGGTGACTGCCTTGCAGGTGCGCAGCTTGCAGGAGGAGAAGGCATAAAAGAAAGGATTGATGCCCTTTCCCTTGCCATAAGAAAGAAAACAACAATTAAAGACCTCCTTAATCTTGAAACCTGTTATGCGCCTCCCATTTCCATGCTTGTTGATCCTCTCACTCCAGCCGTAAAAGCCGCAGTCAGAAATATGAGGGAAATTAAAGCAAAAGAAAAAGGTCCTGATAGAAGTCCTGATAGGAAACTGGATTAAAACAACTAAATCAAAACACGAAGAAGCTGGGAAAAACCCGGTAAAAGCTAAAAAGCCCAGTAAAAACTGAAAAAATATTGAATGGAAAAAAACACCGAGTGAAAAAAATACCAAATGGAAGATTTAATGATATTATAAGTGAAACAACGGGGAGAAGGAAATGATAGAAATTGACGGTTCTTATGGGGAAGGAGGAGGGCAGCTAGTCAGAACCGCTGTTGCGCTTTCAGCAGTTACCGGAAAGGAAATAAAGGTTACGAATATAAGGAAAAACAGACCAAACCCGGGCCTGAAACAGCAGCACCTTAAAGCTCTGGAAACTGCAGCTGAGATCTGCGGGGCACGGGTTTCAGGGCTTTTTCAGGGCTCATCGGAATTGTTTTTTGCTCCAGTGGAAATTAAGGGGGGCAAGTATAATATTGATATCGGGACCGCAGGAAGCATAACTCTTCTTTTGCAGTGCATTATGCCAGCCATGCCTTTTGCAAAAGAAAAGGTCGAATTAGCAATCAGAGGCGGGACTGATGTTTTATGGTCCCCGACAATTGACTATCTGAAGCATGTAACATTCAGGGCGCTTGAACAGCTTGGATATGCAGGCAGCGTAACCCTGAAAGAGCGCGGTTATTATCCCAGGGGAGGAGGAAATGTTTCAGCTGTCTTTGAACCCTGCAAGCTTCATGGCTTTCACTTCCGTAAGGCTGAAGAAAACAAAAGAACAGGAGAAGGCCTGACAGGTGAGGCAGATGTGAAGGGAGAACGGAGCCAGCAGGAAATCACAGGAATTTCACACGCATCTAACCTTCCTTCCCATGTACCAGCTCGCCAGGCTGAATCTGCCAGATCCCTGCTTCTTGAAACTGGATACACTTCCATAATTGAGGTCCAGTCACACGAATTGTTTTCCACGGGAAGCGGAATAACCCTCTGGACCGGTTACTGCGCGGGAAGTGCCCTTGGAAAGAGGGGTCTGCCTGCTGAGAAAGTAGGCAGAAGCGCTGCAGAAGAAGTTATTGAAGAGCTAAGAGCCGGAGCTGCCGTGGATACTCATCTGGCAGACCAGTTGATCCCGTATATGGCACTTGCAGGCAGCAGTTCTTATACTGTCCGGGAACTGACCCTGCATGCAGCAACAAATATCTGGGTTACAGAGCAGTTCCTGGATGTGAAATTCAAAATAGAGGAAAAAGAAGGCCTCTTTGAAGTATCGGTAGATTGATAAAAAGGTAAAAGCGGGAAAAAAGAAAAAAGAAGATAACATCAGAAAAGTAGTAAATAAGGATAGATTAGTCCTAAAATAAGGAGAAATTAGTCCTCGAGCACATAAAGGTACTCGGGAGGTATTTTGTCTGCAAGCACGATGTAATCTGTTGCAAGCTTCAGAGAAATTCCGTCATCCTGAGCTTTAAACGCATCAACCTGCAGGATCACAGGGCTCTC
The DNA here is from genome assembly GCF_046529725.1 of Methanosarcina hadiensis. Classification (GTDB taxonomy): domain Archaea; phylum Halobacteriota; class Methanosarcinia; order Methanosarcinales; family Methanosarcinaceae; genus Methanosarcina; species Methanosarcina hadiensis. Next base: position 3,713,080 of record NZ_CP136241.1, read on the forward strand.
AGTGTGAATAAGGGCAACTTCAGCTGCTTTTTCATATGTAGTACTGAGATGCACATAACGCTGTTTTATAGGGAAAATTCCATTCTCAATAAGCATATCCACTTCTTCAGGACTTGCCCCATAATACACATATGGGGTATCACTTTCTTCATAATCAAGATCAACGTTAACCGAATGTCCGTAACGCGCCCTGATCATGGGCCCACTAATTTGATACCTTCCTTTTTCGTCAGACTCGACAAGGGCATAAAGGTATTCTTTTCTCATCCAGTTATAACGCTTTTTCATGACTTCACAGAAAGCGTTCAGGTCTACCCAGCCGCACCTATCCATTTTAACCCCTGCAGATGCCGGAAAGTGCCGGAGAGTACCGGATACGAATCTGCCAAGCTTTTCCTCTCTGCCGTCATCAAGCACGTATCTACCAGGGCGTTTACACTGCTGACAGCTGCCTCCTCTAAAATAGCCGTGCTCAGTGCATTTTCGAATCATGATATCACGTACATAATGAAACCTTACCATAAATAAGGTTTTGTTTTAATTAACGTTATTTCTTAAAACTGGTTTTTCGAAAGAGAGTTTTTGGGTTTGCCTTAAAACTTCCTTCTCTTTTAGAGAGCTTTCTTTTTTAGAGAGCTCCCGCAACCCCAGAAGCTCTTATGTGTGAGAATACTTTCACCCCACATACGGTAATCTTTAGTAAGACGCCTTACATACCTTATCAGGAGACCCTTAAAAAATAGTAATCTTTAAAAACCGGAAAAGAAAGGACTTACCAATAATATTTAATTTTCAGGGATATTCTTATTATGCATTAGCAAAAGGACATGTAGATTCTGGTTTATTTCTTATACGAGACCAAGAACATATTCACCCTAAATTTAAACATATAATCCGAATTTTATATCAAGCCTGACCTGAAACATTCAGATACCTGAAATGCTTCATACTCAAATGCTTTGAGTTTTGAAATAAGGCTTATGTAACGCTCTTTCAGGCACCTATGCCTGATCCCAAGGCAAGTACATATATTAAAAATACCACCAAGCATGAAAATAAGCTTTAATAATTAAGGGAGTAACATGACAGATATTGAAACTATTTACAAGAAGCTCAGCCACGTCATAAGTAGAGAGGATTTCCTGCACCGCACGCAGGAAAAAGTCGAAAATATGGGTGGGCTCTGTGATGAAGCAATGGCAGCTATGCTGGTCGCCAATGAGCTGGGATTCTCAGATGCGGGCAGGGATAATATAAAAATAGAAAGTATCACCCCCGAGAGCGGACCTGTTAATTTTATTGCAAGAATTATTTCAGTTTTCGATACTAAAGAATTCACACGGAATGACGGGACTATAGGGAGAGTGGGAAACCTTATAGTCGGAGACGAGACAGGAAAAGTGAAATTAACTTTATGGGACAACATGGCAGACCTGATAAAAACGGGAAAGGTAAAAGCAGGACAAACCGTTCAGGTCAGCGGATTTGCCAAGCAGGGGTACTCGGGAGTGGAAGTTAATATCGGCAATAATGGGGTGCTGACCGAAAGTGAAGAAGAGATTGATGTGGTTTCGAGCAGCCATAAAATAAAGGATATAAAAGATGGCATGGGAGACCTGAACCTTACTGGAAAGGTACTCGAAGTCTCGGAAGTCAGAACCTTCCAGCGTAAAGATGGGAACAGCGGAAGAGTTGGTAACCTGACAATTGGAGATGAAACAGGTACACTTCGAGTGACTCTCTGGGACGAAAAAACCGATTTCCTGAATCAGATTGAGTATGGGGACACTGTTGAGCTCGTTAATGCTTACGCCAGGCAAAATGCCTTTACCCAGAAAATTGAACTGCAAATAGGAAACAGGAGCATAATAAGGAAAAGTGAAAAGAAAGTCGAATACGAAGAGGAATTTACCCCTGTTGCAGATATAAAAGCTGAAATGAATAATATTAATGTCTCCGGAAGGGTGCTTGATATCTCAGAAGTCAGGACTTTCGAGAAAAAGGACGGATCTGCTGGAAGAGTTGGAAATATCCTGTTAGGGGATTCCACAGGCAAAATAAGATTGACAGTCTGGGATGAGAAAACTGATTTTCTTGAAGAAATCGACTTTGATGAAACCGTTGAAGTCCTTAACGCTTATTCCCGGGAAAACGCTTTCAACCAGCAGGTTGAACTCAGCCTGGGAGCCAGAGGAACAATTCAAAGAAGTGAAAAAAAGGTTGATTACAGAGAGAAATTTACTGACATTGTTAATATCGTCCCCGGGGAAAGTTACTCTGTGCAGGGAAAAGTTTCCGAGATAGGAGAACTTAGAGAATTTGAAAAAGAAGACGGAACCGGAAATTTGGTTGCAAACCTTCAGCTTAAAGATGAGACAGGCAGCATCCGGCTGACTCTCTGGGGAGAACAGGCGTATGTAATAGAAGACCTGGATATTGATTCCGAAATTCAGATTATTGATGCATATGCCAAGTATGGGCTGAACGAAGAAATGGAACTGAGTGTTGGAAACAGGAGTAGAGTGATTATTCTTTGATCATTCTTCTTTGATCATTCCCCTGTCTTCTTTTATTTAAGCTCTCTCATTTTTAATTTCTTGCTTTCAATCGGTTTATTTAATTTTTTATCATTTGTCGGCTTTCAATGTTTAATTTTATACTATTATGTGTTTTATATTAATTTTTTACATACTATTATATATCTTTTATTAATTTTTTACATACTATTATGTGTCTTATATTAATTTTTTACAGCCAACTTTTTATTATTTTATTTTTATATATTTTTGCAGGATGACTATTCAATTCTGTTTTGATTTTTACGTTAGGCCCTTTTCTGACCATGCTTAGTCAATCAAATCTTTGTTTTCTTCACTTAACATTTATACTTTTATTTGTTATTTAGATTTTTTTTAGTTCCTATTTTGTTTTATTTTAGAATTTGGCAGTTTTAAGCCCGAATTTTTACAGCCAAAAAGTAGAGAAGTGAGTTCCAGTGGAAATATAGGGGTTAGAAAAATTTCCTGTGAGAAAAATCAATAGCATTCTAAATATAATTCAAAGCGTTTTATTACTAATAATATTTTTTTGAAAATTATATTTTCTCTCTGCTAATTCTCCCTAATATTTTTTCAAGATAATTCTATATTTTTCATTTTGAGCAAAAATCTCCAGTGGAAATAAAGGGGTCATGAAAAAATTCCTGCCTGACTCTCAGAAACCTCCTGCGAAAAAAACAAAAAACTAAGCTATAAAAAAGGTTGCTGCACCTTTTTGGGTAAAACTGTAATCTCTATTAAAAAGAAATGCCGTTATCATTATGTACCATTGACTCGTATATAATAAATGTCATAAAAAGGTCTTAGAAGTGTCGGGAAGAAGGATTGGAGGGTGCAATCAAAATAATATGTCTGAAATGACCTGCTCCATCAGAAATCCGATTTTCAATATCTACGTTTTTGGTCTTTGTCAACAATAAAATTTAAAGCAAGCTTGAATGTTTTCCAGAAAAACCATAAGCTTGAAAGACCTTATTGTAAACTGCAGGCTAAGGCACCTGAACAAAGGGGGACGGCATTCAATGGTAGATGATCCTAAAAAGGATACAGATACTGATAGGGGGAGAGATGTCGATATTCAAAGGGCGGATAGCCCTACAAGTGAGATAGATGCCGATAAGGTAAGAGGTTCTGGCATTCACGACAGAGAGCTCGAAAGAGAACTCTCAGTTGCTGAAGTTATGAATAAAGCAGTAATAGTGATGGATATCAACTCAGATAGTCCTGCTATTGCACGAGAAATGGTCAGCCGTGATGCAGGAAGCGTTATCGTCACAGAGAATGGCTCAGCTATGGGAATCATAACTGAAAGAGACTTTGTGAAAGGTATCATTGCTCAGAACAGAAAACCAGGCGAAGTTAATGCGAGCGAGATTCTCTCCACACCTCTGGTAACCGTAGACCCTGCAACCAGTATAGATAAAGCTTCCAGAATCATGTTAAAAGCAAATATAAAGAGGCTTCCAGTCATCGAAAATGGGGTAATAATAGGAGTGATCTCGAATACTGATATCCTGATGGTAACACCCGGACTCAATACTATCCTCAAAGACCTTATCGATATGAATAGGGAGACTCTACTTTCTATTCCTCCAAAAGAAGAGATGCCGAATGTAGAGAATTCCAGAATAAATGTATGCGAATCATGTGATTCTTTCTCCATTGATACCAGGTATGTAGACGGCAGGTATTTATGTGGAAACTGTCGGCATGAAAGGGATATGGAGGGGGACAGAGGGAAATATGCTGGTATTCATAGACGAGAGATCGGTAAAGTTTCGGTTGCTCAGGTTATGAATAAGGCAGTCATAGTAATGGATATCAGCTCAGATGCTTCTGCAATTGCAAGAGAAATGATCAGCCGTGATGCAGGAAGCGTTATCATTACGGAGAATGACCTTGCTATGGGGATAGTAACTGAAAGGGATCTGGTGAGAGGAATTGTTATGGAGGACAGAAAGCCGGATGAGATAGACGTAAGTGAACTCCTCTCAAGCCCTCTTATAACCGTAGATCCCGAGAAAAGTATTACAGATGCTTCCGAAATCATGTTAAAATCAAATATTAAAAGGCTGCCAGTCCTGAAAGACACAACAATAATAGGAGTGATTTCGAACACTGATATCCTGATGGTAACACCCGGGCTTAATACAATTCTTAAAGACCTTATTGATATGAACAGAGAAGCTCTACTTTCTATCCCGTCGATTGAAGAGATTTCAGAGCCAGAGAATTTTCAATCGGGTATATGTGAATCCTGTTATACTTTCTCGTATGACCTTAAATTAGTGAACGGAGAGTATATATGCGGAAGATGTCGGGAAGAAGTAGGGGAGAATTACGAGTAATTCACTATCTTGAAAAAATACTGTAAAAAAGTACTGAAAAGTACCGGATTTCCAATTTGAAGTTGAGCAGTATCAGATATTAGAGCAGTACCAGATATTAGAGCAGTACCAGATATTAGAGCAGTACCAGATATTAGAGCAGTACCAGATATTAGATTTATCCAGAATATTCCGGTTCTAATATAAAGGAAACAGGATAAAGAAAGCAGGAAGGCAAACAATGAATGTCAGCGAGATTATGTCAGAAGGGCCTGTAAGTATCAAAGATGGGGAATTTGTAACTCACGCCCGTCAGCTGATGCGTGACTACTTCCTTCGAAGTGTCATTGTCGTTGATGAAGGAAACAGGCTTGTGGGAATGCTAAATGATCAGGATATAATGAATATCACATCCACGCGCTCAAACGTTACAGTGAGCGGATACGCGAGACAGTCCCCGACAATCACTCCGGATATGGATGTTGTAAAAGCTGCGAGGCTAATGGTGCAATCGAAACAGAACAGGGTTCCGGTTGTAAAGTCAACAACTGACCGAACGGTCGTGGGAATTCTCAGTGATGTGGACATTCTCAGAAATGTAGAGCTCCCTAAAAATGCTTCAAAAACTATAGAAGCCATTATGA